>JBFJTG010000021.1:0-34434 GCA_041625575.1 Litorivivens sp. | reverse complement strand
GGCAATCGCTCCGAGGTTAAAACCGAATGGCTGAGTATGAGTATGGAGCACGATTCGGGGCTACTCAGCGGTATCGTGGAAAAGGGGGAATTTGCCGGACAGGCCCTAGATGACTTGTCGCTTGAGCAACTGCAGCAGCTCTACAACGAATGTCTGGCCGCCGACAGAGACTCGGCGGAACTATTAAGCAGCTACCTGAAACACCGCTTCGGCGACCAGTGGAGTGAGCCGACCGAGAGCCGCGCATCGCCTTCCAACGGCAGCATGAGTCACAACCAGGCACTGGCAGTGCTGGGGCTTCAAGAGGGTGCCGACAGAGACGCGATCATCAAGGCACACCGCAGCCTGATGCAAAAGTTGCACCCGGACCGCGGCGGCAACGATTACCTGGCCTCCCAAATAAACCTCGCAAAAGACATACTGTTGAAAGATTAGCAACGGTTGTCGGGATATTGTCCCGCCAGCCACATTTCGAGACAATAGGCCGGCCTGTCGCCTAGACAGCTCACAGCCATACACTGCAGCAAGCACAGTGGGAATTATGACTACTACCTTCGTTATTCAGAATCAGAACGGCCATTACTGGAGCAAACAAAAAGACTGGACTGACGGGCGAGACCGTCGCGCGGTCTATCGTACTGTCGACAAGGTCGACGCCATCAACCTGGTATTTGAGCTCAGCTCCAAGGATGTCAGCCTGCGCGCCAACCATCTCGAGTGCGAGGTTGACGACATCGGCAATCCCTTAATAGAAGCGTCCTCCGTACCGCTGCCGACGGACGACACCGCAACGGAACCTGAGATCGATGCGGATGTCGAACCATACAGTAATAGTTCGAAAAATCTTGCCGTAAGCGAGGAAGAAATCGTAAGCGAAGCGCTTGAAAACAGCGATGAACGCCCCCACATAGTGTAAGACCCGGATTGAGGAAATACATCCATGCTCAGAATTGCGCTCTTTCTGCTTACTAATATCGCCATCTTGATTGTCGCCAGCGTGGTGCTCAATCTATTGGGCTTCAGCGGCTACCTTGAGGCAAACGGAGTAGATTTAAACCATACCGCGTTACTTATTTTCTGCGGTATTTTCGGCATGTCAGGCTCCCTGATCTCGCTTTTTTTGTCGAAATGGATGGCCAAGCGCAGCACCGGCACCCAAATCATCACGGAGCCCCGCAGCCGCGAAGAAAAATGGCTAGTGGACACCGTCAAAGAACTGTCTGAGAAGGCCGGTATAGGCATGCCCGAGGTGGGCATATTCCCCTCCCACAGCTCCAACGCCTTTGCCACTGGCTGGAATCGAAACAATGCGCTGGTTGCTGTCTCGGCTGGCCTGATGCAACGCTTCCGTCAAAACGAAATTAAGGCCGTGTTGGCCCACGAAATTGGACACGTGGCCAATGGCGACATGGTCACCCTTACCCTGATTCAAGGTGTCGTAAACACCTTCGTCATGTTCTTCGCTCGCGTCATTGGTCACACCATTGATCGGGTAATCTTTAAAACCGAACGCGGCTATAGTTTCGGCTACTACATCGTTGTGATGATCACCGAAATTGCACTGGCCATACTCGCCTCGGCAATCGTTATGAGCTTTTCACGCTGGCGTGAATTCCGCGCCGACGCTGCCGGTGCCCGACTTGCGGACCGCAATTCCATGATTGCAGCCCTGCAACGCCTGCAGGCCGAGCAAGGCGTCGACACCGGCGACATGCCCGGCGAGCTTACGGCCTTTGGTATTCGCAAAACCAAGGGCTCATCGTTGGCAGAAATGTTCAGCAGCCACCCGCCGCTGGAAAAGCGAATTGAAGCCCTCCGTTACGGCGGCGCATAAGCCCCCATGGTCTCAAAGCAAACTTTCGCAGAGGAACGACAGTCCCTCTGCGAATCACTGCACCAACTCTCACGCTCCGGCCTAAGTCCAGGCTCAACCGGCAACGCTTCACAGCGAGTACAAGGGGGTATGCTGATTTCGCCCACAGGCTTGGCCTGCGCCGAAATAAAAGAGACTGAACTGGTCTTTGTTGCCGACGATGGACGCGTTGCCGAGGGGCAATTGCGCCCCTCCAGTGAGTGGCATATGCACCTCGCCATCTACAACTCATTCGCCAAGGCTGGCGGGATAGTACATTGCCACTCCCGCTACGCAACAACCCTGGCCAGCTTGCGAAAAGAAATACCGGCCTACCATTATATGATTGCCGTCGCCGGTGGCGACTCGATACCGTGCGCCGATTACGCGGCCTTCGGCACTCAGGCGCTGGCAACAACCATTGTCAGCGCACTAGCGAATCGCAGCGCTTGCCTGATGGCCAACCACGGCCAAATTGCTTATGGCAACAACGTAAAAAAGGCGCTGGACCTGGCGCTACAGGTGGAAGATCTCGCTGCCGGTTACTATCAATGCCTAAGCATTGAAGAACCCTATATTTTGAGTCCTGAAGAAATGACCGTGGTGCTGGAGCAGTTTAAAACATACGGTCAGCAGGCTAAGCACTAAAGGGTGCTCAGCGAGTTCAAGAATGCCCCGGCGTCAGGCAGGCTCCGAACGCTAGCGTAAATCCTCCAACATTTCTTTTTTATAGGCCGCCAGGTTTTCAATATCGCCGGTCTGAATTTTGGCCGGCCAATCGGGATTGGCAATCAATGCCCGACCAAGGGCCACAAGATCAAACTCTTCCGCGTTCATTCGTTTAAGCAATTCATCGAGACTTGCAGGTTCCGACTCCTGAAAATAGGTCTTTCCGGGCAGGGGCAAAAATTCGTCGCTGAGTCCGACGCTACCGACCGCAATAGCGGGCTTGCCGGTTATTTTTCGCGTCCAGCCAGCCAGATTCAGAGCACTACCTTCAAACTCGGACTCCCAAAACCGGCGGGTGGAACAGTGGAATATATCGACGCCTGCATTGCTCAGTGGCACCAACATCGCTTCAAGCTCTTCCGGCGTCTCCACCAAACGAGCAGCGTAGTCTTGCTGCTTCCACTGTGACCACCTAAATATAACCGGAAAATCCGCTCCGACCGCAGCTCTCACCGCTTCAACAATTTCAATCGCGAAGCGACTGCGGTTCTGCAAGCTACCGCCGTACTCGTCATTGCGTTGGTTGGTGGCTTCCCAAAAAAACTGGTCTATCAAATAGCCGTGCGCACCGTGGAGCTCTACCGCATCAAAACCCGCCGCCTTGGCATCCGCCGCTCCCTGGGCAAAGGCTGTAACAACATCAGCAATGTCCTGCTTGCTCATGATGTGGCGATTTACTTTGCCGGGTACATTCATCCCCGAGGGCGTGTAGCCGTTAACCTCGCCTTCAGGCGGAGTTCCGATGCGACGCATACCGCCACAGTGCCACAATTGCGGCGCTATTTTGCCGCCCTCGGCGTGCACCGCTTCGGCAATCTTGGCCCACGCTGCAAGCCGTTCACCACCGTGAAAATACGGTACATCAGGATAGCCATTGGCTGCGATATGATTAATACAGGTGCCTTCGCTAACAATCAGACCGACTCCCCCAGCCGCACGGCGGCGATAATATTCGAGAGAGTGTTCATTGGGAATGTTGTCGGGTGACAGATTGCGCGTCATCGGCGCCATGACTATCCGGTTCTTCAAACTTAAAGGACCTAGCTCCAAAGGCTTGAAAAGTACTTCAATTGACACGTATTACTCCGATACGCAGGCACAGGGGCCAAACACATTACGCAATGAAAGACTAAAAACCAAGTTCTTATGCCGCACAATGGCTTCTCGCCTAGGCAAGGGATATCGGAGACAATGGCACACCACAAATCAGCGAACAATCGAGTCATGGCCTACAAAAATCTTTTCGCCCTTAGCGGCACACTCTTGTTGTTGCAGCAAGCCGCATTCGCACAGGTAACCGGAGTCATCGACACCGAACTGCTGGGGCTCGCGTCGCAGACCGATATCGCTGCTTTTCTGTCCAACCCGGCCACCCTACACGCCGGGTCCGAGCGCTATCAGTACAATCTGAATACCGCTACAGGCAGCTACTTCAACGACAAGCAGGAACTACTGGACGATTTCGACGACGCCGAAGCAGAAGGCGAGCGTCTACAGGCACTTTCGCAAGAGCGCTTACTGTTTCCCTCTGACTTTGAACAGCAAATTGCCATCTTCGAACGCATGGACGGAAAGCTATTTACTTTGGCTGGCGGCAATGTCACAGCGGTGTCGCTACCTGTTAAGGGGATTGAAACAACCTTGGTCACCAGTGTCGTCAGCCGACTGGCCACCGCATTTGACTACAAACAGGAAGACGCTAACACACTGAGAACCGCACCCATCTTTGGCATTATCGCGCCGCCAGACCTCAAGTCCCGCATTTTGATTCACGGTATCGCGGTCAGTGACATCGGCATAAATTTATCGCATCAATTTGAGTACTTTTCGGGAATACGGGCCGGTCTTACGCTCAAATATCAAGGCGTTCGGCTATTGGAGCGAGCGATTGAAATTGACGACTATGAAGAGATCACGCTGGACGAATTCGAGCGGGGACTAAAAACCGACCACCATTTCAATGCGGATATCGGCCTCTATAAAAGCTGGAAGCGATGGCATTCCAGTTTGGCCATTAAATCACTCAACAGTAAAACCTTCACCGGGCAAAATGGTAGCAAGTATCAGCAAAATCCAGGTGTCTATCTAGGCGTGGGCTACCAGGGTGAGAGCCTTATCGGCGCGCTGGACTGGGATGTTGTCCCCAGTCAGCGTCGTTTTGGCCTACTGGATGATGAACAACGGGTTCGATTAAGCGGACAGTACAGGCTCAACCGCCGTTGGCACCTGAGCGGCGGTTTGAGTTTTATTATGGAAGGGCGCGACAACGATGCCCTGTCACTCGGCGCGGGCTACCACTGGGAAAGTGGCGCCGCCGTCAACGGCGCCCTTGTTTATGCTGGCCCAAACGAGTTGGGCGGAGCCATTCAAATACGCTTTCCCTTTTGGAAAAAGACTTCGCGTGACTAGCCGTGGAAATCCTAAAAGCGATAGTTTACATCGAGGCCATAGCTCTTCGGTTCACCAAAGGCACCAACCCGGGTTGACCAGGGGAATGCCCCAATTATATCAAGCTGGTATTCTTCGTTACCCAGGTTTTTCCCCCAGACGGACACGGCCAGTAAGCCGCCCATGAAGGGGATATCACGCAGTCCCAGGCGCGCATTCAACAAACCGTACGATTTAATTTCCGCGTCACTGATAACACTGGCGTTCGATGCCGGCCACTGGCTGTCGCGCCATGAATAATTCACATTAGCCAGCAGAGAAACAGCGTCCCACACCATCGGCGTATACGTGAGGTCGAGCATGTAGCTCGAATCAGGCGCGCCCGGCAATGCGTAACCTTCCGCATCATTTTCGCCGGTATTCGGGTTTGTCACTTCTTCCACATCGGTATCGAGCATGGCGTAGTTCAAAGTGAGCAATAGATCGTGCGTAAGTGCAGCAACTATATCGGCCTCAAAACCGTTAATTGAAGCCTTACCGGCGTTGAAAACAACCACGTCGGCCGGGTTACCCTGTGAAGCAAAGCTGAGCTGAATATCGTCATAGTCACTTTCAAAATACGCCGCATTGAATCGCAAGCGATTATCAAACCACTGTGACTTTATGCCCAACTCGTTGTTAGTCACTGACTCTTCATCGATGGGTGTGGTCAAACTCGCCGCACTCACACCACGTCCACTAAAGCCACCGGTACGATATCCCTCAACATACTTGATATAAATATTGGCGTTATCTAAAAGATCCCACGCAAGAGTAAGCGCGGGACTGGTGTTTGAATAGTCCGCTTTAGCCTCGACATCCTCGAAGTTCTCACCGCCAATAACGGTACCCCAAAATCCGTTGCTACGCGTACCACGCACATAGCGCTTGTCCTCGGTTTTACGTACACCCAGAGTCAGGTGTCCGCGACTATCTAAAAACGTGGGGGTATAGGTCAGCTGGCCAAAGACTGCCCAGGCTTCGTTCCCAGCATAAGTCGTGCGGGTTTGCAGCTCGTCAGAAATGGGCTCTACGAAGCTAGAAACCGGAATCGGCAAGGGCAAGGGGCCGCTGAAGGTTTCGGCGGCCAGCGCAATGAAGTCTGTCGTATGTTCTCTACCGGACTCCTCAAAATAGTATACGCCGGCCAAATAATTCAGCTGGTCGCTCAGGGTATTGCCACTAATCTGAAACTCCTGACTGAACTGACGGTGCCGGGTTTCAAAAGGGTCATTCGCAAACAAGCGGTCTGTACCTTGGTTGGCGGAATAGTCCTGATAAATTGATTCATCCATCTCCCGGTAACCGGTGAGTGACTTTGCCACCATGGAATCGTTTACTTCCCAATTAACAATCAAACCGTGACCATCAACGCGCAATCCACTTTCCTTCACCGGGACGCGAGGATTAACTTCATCGATAAAATCCGGCGAACGAGTGACGTTCTCAAAACCCGCATTGGCCTCGCCAATCGTCTGATAGTAAAAGGTGCCTATCGTGTTGTCGGTATGATCAAAGGAGTAATCCAGAGTAATATCTTCCGAAAGATCGTAACGCAAAGCCAATCGGGCGCCCTGCTTACGCTCATCGCCAAAATCCGGGCCTTCACCCAGATTTTTTACCCAGCCGTCACGCTCGCTATAAATGTAACCAAGCTTGAAGGCCATGCCAGCGGCCGACTCGGGAAAATCGACATTGGTGCTGATAACGCGGCGACCGTAATTTCCCATGGTGAAATTTTGTTGCCAATTGAACTCTCCCGTCGGCGCTTTCGGAATGATATTGATAGCGCCACCCGTGGCGTTACGGCCATACAAGGTTCCTTGTGGCCCGCGCAGCACTTCGATACGTTCAGGGTCTACAATCTGGTTGGCCAGACCCGAAGAACGCGATACGTATATGCCATCGAGATAAACACCAACAGCCGGATCCTGTGTGATCTGAACGTCATTATTACCGATACCGCGAATAAAGATGCGCAGTGCCGACTGTGAATTTGGAAATTGGCGCATGGCCATATTCGGTACCGAAAATTGCACGTCAGCCAAATTGCTGATTCCGAATTTTTCCAGATCTTCATTATTAAACGCGGAAATGGAGATAGGCGTATCTTGCAGGGAGGCCTCACGCTTTTCGGCCGTCACCAAAACTTCTTCAAGTGCCGGTGCCGACCGCTTTTCCTGTGCATAGCCCGGCAGCGCGAGCCCGGCGACCAGCAGCACTAGCAATGATTTTGTGTGATTCATTTCTTACTTCCCCTGCCCTTATTTATGTCTGAACAAACGTGGTACTAGCGGTTTGTTCGCTATGATCTCTCGAATTAGTCGCGCGCTGCGGCACTGATACCCGCCAACCGCCCAAAAAAGGTTACATCGGCAACTGACATCCCACTTGCGTATCCCGCTGACGTTCGCGGTATCCCTGCCACCGTCCTGCCCGCAGCATAAAGTCCCGGAATACATTGCCCCTGAGGTGTCAACACCTCCCCGGTCGGTTTTACTTCCAGGCCACCGAGCGTAAATACCGGCGGTTTTATTTGATCCAGCGCGTAACTGACCAGGGCAAAAGGTGCTTGCTCCAGAGGTTCCAGCCAGTCGCTCGCTTTATGAAACAAGGGGTCCGCACCGTTCGCAGCATGCTTATTGTAGTAAGCCACTGTTTGTTGCAGGGAACCCTCAGGCAAGCCCGCTTCGCGCTCCACCTCTTCAACTGTTTCCCCAACCGCCACAAGTTCAACTTGCAAGTACGCCGGCCGCTCAAAGTGTTTATTGTCGATAAACATATAAATACGACCACCGCTTTGCTGCGTGGCGTAATGACCAAGGCGAGCAAGGTAGACGTCTTCATTGACGAAGCGCTGGCCCTGCTCGTTTACAAAAATTCCGTAAGTAAGCTGCGAGGGCGGATAGTGGGCGATGCCGACAAAGGCCTCGCCCATATTCAGGGTATTGGCTCCGGCGGCCTGCCCCAATCGTATCCCGTCACCCATATCACCGGGGTTACCGTGTCGGGTTGCGACGGGATCAATATCCGGCAGGTATTTGCGCGTCATGGCCTCGTTCATCACAAAGCCGCCCGTACACAAAATGACGCCGCGACGGGCTTTGATCATTTTCAGTTGATTGTCGATTTTCGCGCTAACACCGCAAATTTCGCCGCTCTCGTCCTGAATCAAAGCCGTAACGCGGGCATCACAAAGAATTCGCGCACCGGCTTCTTCCACCCGTTTCATCAGTGCGCCCATAAAAACCAGCCCACCACCGTGATCGGCATCGGCCGGTAGATGGCCGCGAGGTACCGGGTCCGATTCTAAATTGAAGGGCCAGGCTCGCTCGTTACCTGTGTACTGCAAGGAATCGCCGGTCATGGCAACCACGTCGCGACCTGCAAAAAATCCGCGTTTATAGTTCACGCCCAGGGCTTCAGCCCAGTCGAAGTGCGCGGCGGCTCGGTCACAGAACAACTTCAGACGCTCCTCGTCACAATTGTCGCCAAAGCAGGCCTTCAGGTAGCGATAGAAATTGTCGGTACTGTCCTCAAAGCCCAAATCTGTCTGAAGCCGCGTACCGCCGCTGCCGCCAAGATACATTTCGCAGGCTGACATCTGAGTCGATCCGCCACCACCACTTGATCGCTCTAGGACGATGACATCGGCGCCAGCGCGCCGTGCCTCAAGTGCCGCGCTAGCGCCGGCACCGCCAAAACCCGCAACAAGAACATCTGCTTCCAGATCAAAGTCTGAAACTTCCCGCAGAGGGATGATATCGCTATTCACCTTCACCGTATCTGCTTACCTATCTATTGACTGAGAGCTTCACTCGGGTAAACCGCAATGTTGCCTACCCGTCACGTGTATCTATACCACACAAACATTTTATGTGAAATGTTTTTGCGCGTAGACAAAAAAAACCCTACTCGATCAGAGTAGGGTCTGGCTTTTAGTCTGCCAATCTTTAAGCGGCGACGTCCTGCTCGGGCTCAAAGGTTATCGGCATCGCCTTGATTGTATTAATAAAGAAAGAACGCATATAGGTCACATCGCCGGCAAATTCCGGCTTGCGCAATCTCGGGATAAGTTCCTCGAAAATAATACGTAGCTCAAGTCGCGCCAGATTCATGCCCAGGCAAAAATGCTCGCCGATACCGAAAGCGCGGTGCTCCCGGTGAAAGTTCTTCATCCGCTTATGCCGGTGAATATCAAATACCATTGCGTCATCGCCAAAGGTGTCTTCATCCTGATTGACCGCATGGTAATGCAATACAATTTTCTCACCTTTTTTGAAGTTGTAACCGTTCCACTCAATATCCTGAGTCGCTGTGCGGCGCATCGCAATAAAAGCTGTGTTGTAGCGCAGCATCTCTTCCACCGCCATGGGGATATCTTCCGGATGCTCGACCAAATATTCCAGTTGCTCCGGATTCTCCATCAGCAGCCGCATACCGTGCGCCGTAGCGGTACGGGTACTTTCGTTACCGCCTACCATGATCAATATAAACATCCAGGCGAACATTTCTTCGGTTAATGGAACACCGTCAACTTCGCCTTCCAAAAGCGCTTTTACAACCTGACTCGTGGGATTTTCGCGCTGCTTTTTCGCAAGCTCCATGGCATACATGATGACTTCCAGCGATACCGCATTTGACTCGTCCGGGTCAGCGGCAATGTCAGGGTCATCAGCAAAAGCCATGATATTGGTCCACTCGAAGAACTGCTTGCGGTCTTCCTGGGGAACACCCAGCACTTCGAGAATGGCAATCAGCGGAAGTTCTGCAGCCACGTCTTCTACAAATTCGCACGAACCCTTGGCGGCAACGCGATCGACGATGGCCTTGGCCTGCGCACGCAACCAGGGCTCCATCGCCTCTACTGCACGCGGTGTGAAAGCATCGCGCACGACCTTGCGATACTTCATATGCTTGGGTGGATCCATCGCAATAATGAAGTTTTCATTCATAATGGCCTGAATTTCTGCCTGCTCAGGAGGCAATTCCGCGGGAAATGGACCTTCCATATTTGACGAAAATAGGCTGGGATTCTGCGACACAAAGTCCAGGGCATCACGCTTGACCGCGGCCCAGTATGGTACTCCAGTGGCCGGGTCATCAAAATGAACGAACGACCCCTGCTGACGCAACTTCGCTAACTCGGCATAGGGCATGCCATTCACATAGGCATCAAGGTCTAGCAGATGGGTAAAAGGACACTGGCTCATTGTTTGCTTCCTGTCAGATAGATAATACGTAGTCTCGGCCACTCGCAAGCCCAAGATCTGTTATAAATGGGGGTTTACCGCGCTATTGGCGCACACCGGACGGTATAAGCCGCTAGACCCAACTTTGCAACCAACTAATCTGTTTGTAATCAAATCGTAAGCAACGGTAGCACAAGGTACATAACATTTCTGTTAAAATGTTTTTATAAATCGGACGGGTTAATGACTTGTAATCATAGAAACCCTCACTCTGATATTACCCTTTGGATTCGCACCGTTTAAACAGCAGTAAGGGGAAGTATGTCAGTGCAATGGAAACATGTTGATATCAGCGCCTTTGGCGGCCCGGCCAATATGCGGGTTGTTACTGAGAATCAACTACCCCAACCCGCTGCGGGACAGTTGCGGGTAAAAGTCTTGACCGCTGGTACAGGCTTTACCGACACGATTATTCGTCAGGGCCAGTACGTTGATGTCAAAGACAAGCCCCCTTTCACACTGGGCTACGACTGGTTTGGCGTCGTCGATGCCTTGGGCGAGGGCGTGAGTCAGTTCAAGCCCGGCGATTTCGTTGCTGACATGTCCGTCATCGGCGGCTATACGCAGTACCTGTGCGTTGATGCCGATCAAGTTATTCCCTGCCCCGAAGGTCTTAACCCCGCTGAAGCCGTCTGCATGGTGCTGTCCTACACCACGGCCTACCAGATGCTAACGCGGGAATGCAGCTTACAACGCGGTGACAGTATATTGGTTCATGCCGCCGGAGGCGCCGTCGGTACGGCTTTACTGGAGCTCGGTAAAGCATTGGGACTCACGGTTTACGGTACGGCCTCCAAAGGTAAGCACTGCCTGTTGAAGCACTACGATGCCATCCCCATCGACTATCACACCGAAGACTTCGTTCAGAGAATCAAGCAGGAGACCGACGGCAAGGGCGTTAAGGCCGTGTTTGATACGATCGGAGGAGCCTATTGGTCACGCTCCTACCAATGCCTCGCAAAAGGCGGAAAGCTGGTTGGCTTCGGAGCACTCCAACTCACCACCGGCGAGGAAAAACTTCCGACCCTATTGCTGGGCTTCGCCAAAATCATGCTGCTATGGAAGCTCCTCCCTGACGGCAAAGCGAGCGGCTTCTACAATATTCTGGGCCGCCGCAAGAAAAAGCCACTCGAATTCAAGGAAGACGTCACTACCCTGATGGAGTGGCTAAAGGCAGGCAAACTCAAACCGGCTATCGCCTCGATCAGGCCGCTCACGGATGCCGCTGACATTCATCGTCAGCTGGACCAGGGCGAAATCGCCGGCAAGGTAATACTCGATTGCTCACTTGAACAATAATAAAAGGAGGCGGTGACAATGAAGTTTTGGCAGCGACTGCCAATGATCGATAGGGACAAACTCCCAACGCAGAATTGTGCCGAAGTGCTGCGCCGACGCCCTGCATCAGCGCAGCTCAAGCCGGCTCAATAACCCCAGCGATAAACTAGGTCCAAGCCATAGCTACGCGATTCGCCAAACATTACCGAACGGCGGGCTTGCGGCAGGTTATGCACATTATTAACGCTATACTCTTCATCCGTGAGATTTTTAACCCACACCGCCAGATCCAACAAGCCACTAATAAGATCCAGATCGTATAGCCCCAATCGTGCATTGACCACCGCGTAATCATCCTGTCGATCTTGCTCAAAGCTTGAGGTTGCTCGTTGAGCACCGCCGTTGCGCTCATCGGTGAAGGAGTAGGAGGTATTAAATGCCAGACGCTGGCCATACTCACCTACCCACAATGTCCAGTCTGCAGCGGCTGTATAGGCATGTCGCGGAGCGGAATCAAACACAAATCCGTCATCCAGCTCACCCGACAGCGGGTTTCTACTCGGCTCAATACTGGCATCAAGGTAGGCATAGTTGACGACCAGAAGCAGTGATTCCGACGCAAGCCATGTGGTGTCCATCTCAAAGCCTTTAAGCGTGGAAGCACCGGCATTAGCTACCGTTGTATCGCTAACCGAGTTCGGCACAGAAAAGTTTAGTTGTTGATCCTCAAACTCCTGCTGAAAGACGTTGGCATTCATCTGCACACGATTAGCAAATAAGCGCGACTTGATTCCCAGTTCGTAGGCGATCACCTTTTCCGGATCAAAGCCGTCAATGAATCGCTGCGCTCCGGCGGCATTGATAGGCTCGCGCGTATTAAAGCCTCCACTCTTGTAGGCCTCGTTGCGCTTTGCGTACAGGTTGACCGAATCGCTTAGCTCATACTCGGCGATGACGCTGTAGGAGAAATCCTCAAAGTCGCGATCGCCAACCACATCGTAAAATGCTTCAGGTAATTGTGTCGCTATATCATTTACATCGCGGTCTGTATTGTCGCCATCGCCGGGAACAACGAGAAAGCTGATTTGCCGACGGAATGCACGGGCATAGCGCGAGTCTTCGGAGTGGCGTAAACCCAGCGTCAAATTTAACTTGTCATCCAACACCGGCGGCCGCCACCCAAGCTGGGCAAAGGCTGCTCGCGCAGAGTTCTCGATATCGTATTTGGCCTGAGTCATCACTTCGATACGATTGCCGGTGTTGTCGCCGCCAGCATCACTACCTAGCGGCGCCGATAGCAGGTGCCCGACTTCGCCCGGACTCTGTCTGGCCTCTTCCTCAAAATAGTATAACCCGGCTATGTAACTGAGGCGGGTGTCGAAGGCCGTGCCGGAAAATTGCACTTCGTGGGAAAACTGCTTCTGGTCGATATCCGGCGTAAAACCATCGTAGAACACACTGCGCCCCACGCAAGCCGGCGTGCACGGCGCCGTGCCTCCAGGCAATGCCGCTACGGGGAAACCGAGTAGCGGATCATTATCCAGTCGATAGCCGTCGCTGCGAGCACCAGTGGCCAATACGGTTGGCGTGGCATCATAAAGTTCGCGATGGGCGAAAATGTATTTAAACTCCATCTGATCACTCAGACTCCAATCCATGGAAATCTGATGACCCTCGATCGTGTTCTCGGCTTCCTTTAACGGAATCGCAGAAAAGATTTCATCCGGCCGCTTACCACGGGTATTGAAATCATAAAATTGGTTGGCACCTGAATTGATCAGGTTGGTGATCGCAATTCCGCTGTTTGCGGACGGGTTTGGAATGGGTTCGGAACGACTAATATGGGAATAGGTCATATTCGTATTGCTTACATCGGACTTGTCATAGGCATAATCCAGCCTCACCGAGTCGCTAATGTCCCAGCCAAAATCGACACGGTAGCCTTCTGTGTCCGAGTCGCCAAAGTCGCCGCCAATTCCACTGTTTTTGATATAGCCGTCTACTTCCTTGGACAGATACGAAAGTTTCAAGGCAGAGCCCTGCCACAGTGGCAAATTGACCATGGTCTTGCTAGCAAACAGACTGCGATCGCCGAAAGTTAGACTTTGCTTTAGCTGCAGTGCGTCCGGGTTCGGTCTGCGCGTAATCAGGTTGACGGCTCCCCCGGTGGAGTTACGACCGTATAGGGTACCCTGTGGCCCGCGTAACACTTCTATGCGCGTCAGATCAGCAATCTCCGTTGCCAGCGAAGACGAACGAGCAATATAGGCACCGTCTATATAAACACCCACTGGCGGGTCTTGGGTAATTTGCGCATCAATCAAACCAATGCCACGAATATAGATGCGCAAGGTTGTGGTGTTGATGGGGAAAGGCTGAATATTCAACGACGGGATTATATTGGAAAGGTCTCCCACATTACCAATACCCTCACGCTGCAGTGCATCTTCGCCAAAAGCGTCAAGCGCGATGGGGGTATCCTGCAACGACTCCTCTTTTTTCTGCGCAGTAACAACAACCTCTTCCAGCACCAGGTTATTTTGCTGGGCCATGATTGCCGGGGACACGAGCCCCAACAGCAGTAGATTTCGTATCGCCTTCATCGCATGCTTCTCCGCACAAGAATAACTCTATTTGTTGTTATGGGTTGCTAAGCTTGGGGAGCTTAGTCAATCAGCTAGCCTCAATATACGTCGGAACCGTGCGAATTTATGTGCATTAGGAGTCATTCCGGGGAACAACAGTGCCACGTCAGCGGCGTATGACGCTCCCCACGGCAATGCAAGACCGACCGCAGCCCTTGCAATTACGCCTTGAGAGGCTAACCTTCAGAGCTGGAGGGACATCTGCTGGACGGGCAATCCACCATCAAAATTGACTGCCGGAACACGCACTGTAAACGTTTACATCGCAACAGGAAAATCCTACACTTATAGTCACTCATTACCTCAAGGACATCAGCGGCATGACGCAAACGATTGATCTGGTAATTTTCGGCGGTACGGGAGATCTTGCGCAACGCAAGCTGTTGCCGTCGCTGTGGCAATTACATAACGCCAAGCAGCTGGAGCAAGTTCGTCGAATCATTTCGCTAGGGCGGTCGGGCCACGACACCGAGGCCTACCGCGCCCAAGTAGGTGACCAAATCGAAGGGGCTTCTGCAAACGACAGCTTTCTTCAGAAGCTGGAATACCTGACGCTGGACGCCACTCAGGCTGGCGACTTTGCGAGGCTTTCATCACTACTGAGTACACCCTCACCTGCTACACAAACCGTTTTCTACCTGGCAACAGCACCCGCGCTGTACGGTATCATCTGCGAGAACCTGAAGAACTCCGGCATTCTGGATAACCCCTCCCGTGTCGTGCTGGAAAAGCCCATCGGTAATGACCTCGCCAGCTGCCAGGAGATCAATCGGCGCGTGCAGACGGTTTTTGACGAACGCGATATTTTTCGCATCGATCATTATCTGGGCAAGGAAACCGTGCAAAACCTCTTGGCCCTGCGCTTTGGCAATTCCCTGTTTGACCCGGTTTGGAACAACCACCACGTAGACAACATTCAAATCACCGTTGCCGAATCCATTGGAGTCGAGGGTCGCGGTGATTTCTATGCGCAAACGGGCGCCCTGCGCGACATGGTACAAAACCATATTCTGCAAGTACTGTGTCTGGTCGCCATGGAACCCCCCGCCAGCCTGGAAGCGGACACTATCCGGGACGAGAAACTCAAGGTATTGCGGGCATTAACACCGATTACCCGCGAAAACGTTAAAAAGAATACCGTACGCGGTCAATACGAAGACGGCGCGATAGACAGTCAACCGGTTTGCGGCTTTTTAGAAGAAGGCGGGTTTTCCGAAGCCACCAATACTGAAACCTTCGTCGCCATTCGGGCAGATGTCCACAATTGGCGATGGATCAACGTGCCAATCTACCTGCGCACGGGCAAGCGTCTAGCCGAGCGTTATTCCGAAATTGTTGTCGAATTCAAAAAGCATCCTTTCTCACTTTTTGCCGATGACCAGAACCACACCCCCAACAAACTGGTTATCAATATTCAGCCGGAAGAGACCATTACCCTCCATACCGTCATTAAAAAACCTGGTTTGAGCCGCGGCATTAAACTCGAACCCGTTGAGCTCACGCTGACAGCCGATGTCGACAAAAAACAGAGTTATGATGCTTACGGCCGCTTGCTGCTGGACGTGTTCGCCGGCGACCAAACACTCTTTATGCGCGGCGATGAAGTGGAAGCCGCATGGCGCTGGATAGACGGTATAATTCAGGCGTGGCAAGACGTTGGCGTGGCTGTTAAGCCATACCCTGCTGGCACCATGGGTCCCGCCGCCTCCCAGGCGCTTACCGAAAGGGAAGGACGCAGTTGGTATGACTAATGCTTCGATCCAAGCACTTTCGCGGCAGGTTCAACTGCATCGCTTTACTGATCAGGGAAGCCTCAATCTGGCTCTGGCTGAGGCGATTGCAGAAAAACTACGCGGCGCCATCGCTGCGAATCAGGGCGCCTCAATCGCTTTTTCAGGTGGCAAAACACCTGCTCCCATGTTGCGCCAACTATCCAGTGCCAAGCTCGAGTGGCAGAAGGTTTACGCCACGCTGGTAGACGAACGCTGGGTGGATGCCTCTCATCCCGACAGCAACGAGGCACAACTGCGTAACACCCTGATACGGGGCGCCGCAGCCAAGCTAAATTTTGTTGGCTTGAAAACGAATCATCCAAAACCCGAAGACGGCATCGAAACCGTAAATCAAAATCTTAATGCGCTCTCCTGGCCGCTTGATTGCGTTCATTTGGGCATGGGGTCCGATGGTCACACCGCATCCTGGTTTGCCGACGCCGACGAGTACGCCCGCGCCATTAACCGAACACACAACAACCGCGTGCTTGCGCTAAACCCCCACGCCGTACCCCACCCTCGTATTAGCCTGAGTGCCAATGCCATACTCAATGCAAAGTCGATTTTTCTGCACATTACAGGTCAGGAAAAGTTGGACGTGCTCATGCGCGCTGTGAATGGTGACAAAACATTGCCAATCAAGGTCGCGCTAAGCGGCTCCACACCCGTCAATATCTACTGGGCCCCCTAACATGCACACAGACGTCATTCGGGTTACCGAACGCATCGCCAAACGCAGTGAAGCCCTGCGCGCGGATTATCTTGAGCGCTGCGAAAGAATGCGCTCCAAGGGACCGCAACGAGGCACACTCTCCTGCAGCAATTTAGCTCACGGATTTGCCTCTTGCGAGCAGAACGACAAGCAGCGGATTCGCCTGGAAGAGTCCGCGAATATCGCCATCATCAGCGCCTACAATGATATGTTATCGGCCCACAAGCCCCTTGAGAACTTCCCCGATGTAATACGTGAGGCCGCGCGGAGAATGGGCTGCACCGCACAATTCGCTGGCGGTGTTCCGGCCATGTGCGATGGCGTAACCCAAGGCACCGAAGGCATGGAACTTAGCCTCTTCAGTCGCGATACCATAGCCAGAGCCACGGCAATTGCACTGTCCCACAATATGTTTGACGCAGCACTGTGCCTCGGTGTTTGCGATAAAATCGTGCCCGGGCTATTGATCGGCGCCCTCTCTTTTGGTCATTTGCCCTTTATTCTGGTGCCCGCCGGTCCGATGACGTCGGGACTGTCAAACAAAGACAAAGCCAATATCCGCCAACTGTACGCCGAAGGAAAAGTCGGACGAGAGGAGCTGCTCGAAGCCGAGTCGCAGGCTTATCACGGCGAAGGCACCTGCACGTTCTACGGCACAGCCAATAGCAATCAAATGTTAATGGAAGCCATGGGGCTGCACGTTCCCGGTACAGCCTTTGTGCCGCCGAACACTGACTTGCGCGCCGCGCTTACGGAGGCTGCTACTGAACGCGCCTGTCGAATTACTGACCTCGGGCGCGACTACAGCCCCCTATCAAAAGTCGTTACCGAAAAATCTCTGGTCAATGCAATTGTCACCTTGCTCGCCACCGGCGGCTCAACGAATCACAGCATCCACTGGATTGCGATTGCCCGCGCTGCGGGATTCATTATCGACTGGCAAGATTTCGCCGAGCTTTCTGCTGTCACACCACTACTTACTCGCATTTACCCCAATGGCCAAGCGGACGTAAACCATTTTCATGCAGCGGGCGGAACCGGCTTTGTCATTCGCGAACTGATCGATGCCGGCTTTTTACACCCGGATGTAACAACCGTCTGGGGTACTACCTTACGGGATTACACCCACGAGCCCTCGATGATCAATGGTAAACTTCGCTGGAGTCCCGCGCCGGCGCTCAGTGGTGACAACACCGTACTCCAAGCCGCGACCACTCCGTTTCAGCCCGAAGGCGGATTACAATTATTGACAGGCAATCTGGGTCGCTCGATTATTAAAACCTCTGCCGTAGACGAAGCGCACTGGCAGATTACGGCGCCCGCAAAAATATTTGATGACCAAAACGAGATCAAACTCGCTTTTGAGCGTGGCGAACTGGATCGGGATTTTATCGCCGTGGTTCGTTATCAGGGGCCGAGAGCAAACGGTATGCCGGAGTTACATAAACTCACGCCTTATCTCGGTATTTTACAAGACAAGGGATTTAAGGTTGCGCTCGTCACCGATGGCAGAATGTCAGGCGCCTCGGGAAAAGTTCCCGCCGCTATTCATC
Organism: Litorivivens sp.; assembly: GCA_041625575.1. GTDB lineage: Bacteria > Pseudomonadota > Gammaproteobacteria > Pseudomonadales > Spongiibacteraceae > Litorivivens. The sequence goes on along the minus strand of JBFJTG010000021.1, from coordinate 16,214 downwards.
TATACCCGGAAGCTCAGGCTAACGGTGAAATTGCCAAGCTGCGCGACGGCGATATGCTCTCCCTGGACGCTAAAAGCTGCACGCTCAACCATCAGGTCAATAGCGACGAATGGGCTAGACGTACTTGTGTAAGCAACAGCGGCCCAAGCGCCGACACCGGATTTGGACGAGAATTGTTTGCCAGCGAGCGAAACAGCACCAGCACCGCGGAGACCGGGGCACTTAGTTTCGGCTGGAGGGAATTCGATGCGGCTGGTTGCTGATCTGGGCGGAACCCACTGCCGCCTGGCACTCGCCAGCGAGGCTGGAGGGAAGGTTGCGCTGACGGATGTACAAACCTTTGTTGCCACAAACTACAATTGCGTAGAAGACGCCATAGACACCTACCTGAGCAATAAGGGCATTAATGTCGAAAGCGCCTGTCTGGCCGTTGCCGGCCCGACTTTGGCAGATACGATGACAATGACCAACCTGAGCTGGCGCACGACAACAAGACAGTTGAACCAACGCTTCGGTTTCAAGCACTCTGCCTTTATCAATGATTTTGAAGCCATCGCCCTATCGATACCGGCACTGGCTCCCGACGATTTACTGGACATTGGCCCGAATGCGATCAAGCTCAACTTTCCTCTTGCCGTCATTGGGCCCGGCACAGGCTTGGGCGTTGCGCAGCTAATCCCCTGCGGAGATCATTTTTCCGCCATCGCTACCGAGGGCGGCCATACAAGCCTGCAGGCCCAAACGAGCGCAGAACGAGCCATCTTCGCGTACTGGCAAAATCAGGGTCTGACGCTATCGCGCGAAGCCTTTATATCGGGACCGGGACTTTTTCGGATTTACACCGCAATCTGTGCCTTGGAGAAATATGAGAGCAGCGCAAGCGACGGCGGAGACGTCAGTAAGCTTGCGGCAAACGGCGACACTTTGGCCCGGCAAGCGCTTGAGGTATTCCTGAGTTTGCTTGGCAGTGCCGCCGGCGACCAGGCGCTGGCCTGTGGCGCTCGCGGCGGCGTGATACTGGCAGGAGGAATTCTACCGAAGATGCGCAAAGAACTCCTCAAAAGCCCATTTCGCGAGCGATTTGAAGCCAAGCAACCTATGCAGGACTATCTAAAAGAAATTCCGACCAGCCTGATAGTGCATGAGTATCCGGGCCTTTTGGGTGCCTCGCTATTCCCCTTGCAGAGCTAGAATTGCGACACAGCGCGCCCGAATAGACATCAGCCGATTCGGGCGTGAACCTTTCAGATTAATTAACGACTCGACGGAAGTGCCGCGGTGGAATCTCGAACAATTAACTCATGAGGCAAGACAATTCTTGCCTGTTCCGATACGCCATCACGCAGCATTCTCAGCATCAATAGCATCACCTGCTCACCTATCTGGTTACGCGGCTGATGCACACTGCTTAAACGCGGATGGGTATAGGCAGCAACGGGAATATCGTCAAAACCAACAATCGACATATCTGTTGGCAGCGTCATGCCTGCCTCGCGACAGGCTTGCATTGCGCCAATTGCCATCTCATCATTCGAACAAAACAAGGATGTCGGCCGCTCTGGTAGCGCCAATAATTTCTGCATACACGCATAACCCGAGGCCAGTGTGAAATCACCGGATTGGACCCAGCGCGCGTTCAAAGTGGCCTTGGCGTGCTTCATTGCCCTTTTATAGCCAGTCAAACGATCTTCACACAGCGGCGAATCTTTTGGGCCATTGATAAAGGCCACACGACGATGCCCGAGGTCGAGAAGGTGCTTTACGGCTTCCTCTGCCGCCGCCACATTGTCTATACAAACGGTGGGAACGGGCACGTCACCGTGGTATTCACAGGCCATCGCAAAAGGAGGCCAGGTGGGGTCCATCGTTTTGCGGCCCTGGCGATAGGTAAAGGGGATATTCCTTCCCAAACAAATAACCGCATCCGCTTGCTTCTGAGAAACCAGATCAGCATAAGCGCGCTCCCGTTCGGGAATCTCTTGCGTATCGCCGATGAGAATGCGGTATTGGTGCTGATGCGCAACATGCTCGATACCCTGGATTATGTTGGCAAAGAACGGGTTGGCAATGTCGGGAACCAGTACCACGATAGTATTGCTGCGGCGGCGACGAAAATTTCTCGCTAGGGTATTCGTGACGTAGCCGCTTTGCGCGACCGCCTTCATCACTTTTTCACTGGTTTTTTCCGAAACTTTTTCGGGCTCAGCCAGGGTGCGCGACACCGTCGCGATAGACACTCCCGCCAACTTTGCTACATCCTTGATCGTCACCATCAAACAGCGTCCCGAGTAAAGGCAGTGAGTTTAATACAGGGACACCAGCCTGAATAGGAAAGCCAACTAACGATTCCCGTCATCGATTAGGCCTTTGCCCTATCCCGCAGCCAGATAAACCCGAACACTGGCAATAGTATCAGCGGCAAAACCGCCACCGCCTGAAAGGACTCAACGGCGGCATAACGCATGACCTCTGCCAGCGCTTCGCCTTCCAGCGTCATCAAGCGTTCAACACCACCTGCAGCTTCAATTTTTGCGCTATCAAATATGGCACCCATCTGGGGCAATACAAACTGAATCGACAAGCCGCCGGCAAAGCCAGTTAAGCCAAGAAACAGTGCACCGCCACGCGGGTAGCGCTCGTTAACAGAAGACAACATCGTTGGGTAGAGATAACAAACGCCTACGCCCCAAACTGTCGCAGATAGGAAAGCGGTCAAAGGCGAATTCGACTGACTTAAGCCGTAGAGGCCGATAGCGGCCAGTAAACAGCCCCACCACAGCAGTCCAACGGAGGAAATACGCTTGGCGATAGCACCAGCAAAAAAACGCATAACAAACATCAGCATGCTTACATAAATCAACACGAAAATTCCGGGCATACCCACAACATTGCTTAAAGAGATATTCACCCACTGACCCGGCGCAAGCTCCGCAGCTGCAGTAATCATCATGCAGAAAAACCAGATGAAAAATCCCGGCGAGCGCACTAACTCGCGAAACATATCTCCGTAAGAAATGCCTTCCTGCACTCGCTCCGTCACCGGAAATTGAGTCGACAATGTCAGGTATGCCAGCCATACGGCGGGTAATATCAGCACGAGCAAGTTAACTTGCCAGGGTAATGAGAGCGCTGCGAAGCCAATTCCCGCAAGACCACCCGCAACGATGCCTGCCGGCCACCAGGCGTGTAGGATATTGAGTCGATGTGTTTTTTCGGTCGGATAAATCGCCGCAACCATCGGATTACTGGCTGCCTCAACAGCCCCCCAACCCAAACCTGTTAGTAAAAATCCGCCAAAAATTAGCCAGTAACTCAGAATACTGACGGGGAGAATGGATGCGGCGACAACGATTGCACTTCCCGCGATATAACCGAAAGCAGAAAAAAGCAACATTGCTCGCATACCCACTCGGTCAACGAGCGCACTGCCAAATAGCAAAGTGAATGCAAAGCCGATAAAAGTCGCACCCAGCACCTCACCAACCAATGCCGCCGATCGGGCCAAGTCTAAATCATTAAAAATATCGCCCTGAATATCCGAGGCAATACTGGCACGGACCGCAAAACCCAAACCAATCATAAATATGGAGAGATTGCCGACCAGAAATAGCCGTTTACGATCCAGTGTTTCAGTCATGATCAAGCCTCTTGTTATTGTATCGTGCGTTCAAAAAGTTAATTGCGCGTGTAGACCTAACTCTACTTCGCATAAAGTGATTTAAGCTCTGCCAATAGTTTGGGTCTGTTGGCTTGCAACTGCTTTTCGGAAGGAACCAGCCAACTGCCACCAATACATAGCACATTAGATAAGGCCAAGTAGTCCTGCATATTGCTTGCAGTGATTCCACCGGTTGGACAAAAGCGTATGCTTGGAAAAGGGCCGGAAAAGGCCTTAAGCGCCGCGACGCCGCCGACAATGGAAGCCGGAAATAATTTCAGCGTACTAAAGCCACGCGCAGCAGCCTGCATAATCTCCGACGCGGTAGCCACGCCGGGAATGTAACAATAGTTGTCGGGTAAAACGTCCAGCAACTCGGGAGAAAACCCGGGACTAATGGCAAAATCAGCCTCATCGACGGCGGTCTGTAATTGCGCGGCACTTGTCACCGTACCCACGCCAACCTGCGCATCACTCATTACCTTTTTGCAGATGTCGAAGTATCGCCAAGCATCGGGGCTACGCAGGGTAACTTCTATTGCCGGTACGCCAGCTTCAGCAAATAGTTCACTGCAGGCTTGGGCATGCGTGAGCGAATTGAAGTTGGCAACCGGCATTACCGGCGCCGCATGCAGCAAAAGTTCACTTGGTTTCATTTGAGACCCAACAAATGGCGATTAAATGCTTCATCGGTTTTCACGCCCGCAAAATCATCGAAGGCGCGATCGGTGAGGCGTATCATATGATCGCGAATAAAGGGCGCACCTTCGCGGGCGCCGTCTTCCGGATGCTTCAGGCAGCACTCCCACTCAAGCACCGCCCAGCCCTCATAGTCGTATTGGGCGAACTTGCTAAATATGGCAGCAAAGTCGATCTGACCATCGCCGAGCGAACGAAAGCGTCCGGGACGATCTACCCAGGCTTCATAGCCGCCGTAGACACCGCTGCGCCCGTTAGGACGAAATTCAGCGTCCTTCACATGAAAGGCTTTGATACGCTCATGGTATAGATCTATAAAAGCGAGATAATCCATTTGTTGAAGAATGAGGTGGCTGGGGTCGTACAGAATATTCGCCCGTGGATGATTGTCCACCGCCGCAAGAAAACGTTCGAAGCTCGCACCATCGTGCAGGTCTTCGCCGGGATGTATTTCAAAACAGCAATCAACGCCGGCGTCCTCAAAGGCATCCAGAATAGGCAGCCAACGTTTCCCCAGCTCGGCAAAACCGGTTTCTATCAAGCCTTGTGGTCGTTGTGGCCAGGGATAAAAAGTGTGCCACAACAAGGCACCGGAAAAAGTTGCGTGAGCCTTCAATCCGAGGCGCTCACTCGCTTTTGCCGCTAGTATCAATTGCTCCACCGCCCACGCTTGGCGGGCCTCGGGGTTGCCTCTGACTTCCGGTATGGCAAAGCCATCCATAAGCTCATCGTAGGCCGGATGAACGGCGACTAACTGACCCTGCAAGTGGGTAGAAAGTTCTGAAATTTCCAGCCCTGCGGCATTTACCCGCCCTTTAAGTTCATCGCAGTAATCCTGACTTTCGGCAGCAAGATTAAGATCAATCAGATTGCGTTCGAAGGTGGGGATCTGTACACCCTTATAGCCTAGTTCAGCGGCCCAATTGCAAAGGCCATCGAGCGTATTAAACGGCGCGGTATCGCCCACAAACTGCGCCAGAAATATGGCAGGGCCCTTTATCAACGATGTCATAAGTCATATCTCATTTATTCAAGTCCGGCCACGGGCGCCAGACGATGCCATTTCTGGTTTGAAGCGGAAGCTTTTACAGTACTTTCAATAAAGCGCATACCACGAAGAGCGTCGGCAATACCTGGCACATCGAGCTCAAAAGCACTGGGCTCGCGCTCTTCCAAGCGCGCTCTAATTTGACCGGCAAAATTTCGGTAATGATTTGCAAAGGCTTCAAGATAGCCTTCCGGGTGGCCCGCCGGAGTACGGCAATTGGCGGCGGCTAATTCGCCCAAACCGGGGCTTCCAGAGCGCAATATTTGTACAGGACTATCGGCCAGCTTGAGGAGCAAACTATTAGGATCATTATGCGCCCATTCGAGCCCACCCTTTTCACCGTATACCCGTAATTTAAGAGAATTTTCTTCGCCTGCGCAAATCTGGCTCGCAATCAATACCCCGCGAGCACCGCCGGCAAAGCGTAACAACACCGTAGCGTCATCATCCAACTGGCGACCATCAACCACCGAGTTCAAGTCGGCGCAAATTTCGCTTATGACATCACCGCTCACATATTCACTGAGATGCGCAGCATGAGAACCGATATCACCGACGCAACTGCTAACGCCCGCTCGTTTCGGATCAAGACGCCATTCAGCCTGCTTGCTACTCCGTTCGACGCCCGCATCAGCCAACCAGCCCTGAGGATACTCCACCAGCACCTTGCGCAACTTACCCAATACGCCTGCAGCTACCATCTCCCTCGCTTGCTTGATCATGGGGTAGCCCGCATAGGTATGCGTTAAGCCGTACAACAATCCGGATTTTTTCAACAGCGCGCCAAGGTCTTCAGCTTCAGCCAGGTTAAGCGTGGCCGGTTTATCAGACAACACATGAAAGCCTTGCTCGAAGGCTGCCTTCGCCACCGGGAAGTGAAGGTGGTTTGGGGTAACTATTGCAACCAAGTCCATACGCTCGCCGTCCGGAAGCGCAGCCTCTTTCACCATCATTTCCGCATAGTTCTCATAAATCCGGCTAGCGGGAATGCAGCATTCTTGCGCCGTTATCAACGACTGACTTTTGCTGCTGGAAAATACGCCACACACGAGCTCAATTTTTCCATCCATCGCTGCCGCAAGCCGGTGAATGGAACCAATCATGGAGCCCGGTCCTCCGCCGACCATGCCCATGCGAATTTTTCTTCCAAGACTTTTGTTCGCGCTTTTGCTCATTGACCGCTTACCCACTGCATAGCCTTGTTCAGAAAGGACTGGTATTCGGGCAGGCGATAGGTATAGGGTTGATGGCCAATAGCACTGTAAAGCGCACGACCTTTACCTATTTGGTGACGCCAGGCAATGGGATGTTCACCGGGCATGCTGTCATTCCCGAGCCAGCTTTCCCCCATCGTTTTGTAGGATGATTCATCCAGCGTCAGCAAAATTTCATAGCCCTTGTCGCGCGGATTCTGGTCAAAGGCATACCACTCTTCCTGCTTCACAGTCCAGGGAAGGGGCAGATGGTTTGTTAGCGATAAGGTCGTATCGGCAACCTCAATATTCGCATCCTGAAACTGCGGCTTCATCGTGTGTCCGACAAATTGCGCCCCTATCAGCGTATCGACATACCAATCCCACTCATACGAAAAATCTCCGCCCGAGGCATGCACACCTAGCCAGCCGCCGCCGGATTCCAACCAATCCTTCAAGGCCGCGCGCTGATCCAAAGTCAGGACATCGCCGGAAACATTGTTCCAAATAATAAAGTCGAATTGCTTGAGTATCTCGGGGGAATGCACCGCCGCGTTATCGCTTAGATAAGGCTCCCAGCCCTGCGCGCTTAACAACTCAGACAATACCGTTTTAGCTACCGGAATAGCGTCTTTATGAATAAAACCGTTGGTCTTGGTAAATATCAATACCGCCGGCTTTTTGAATTCCGGCAGCACCGGCGCAACAGTATCGTAGTCTTGCCTGGGTATAATGCCCATCGACTTCAACTGGAAATACCCAATACCACCTAGCACTATCGTCAGTACCAGCAAGCTTAGCAAAATGCGTTTCATCCAGATCTTCACTTATGTCTTCCTTTTTGGTCCCTACCCGGCGCTTTATCGCAGGGAGGAATCATCCTAATAACTATTCGCCTGCAGGGCAGGCTCCTACATAGTTCTTCTCGCCGCAGCACACCCGTAGGAACCTGCCCTGCAGGCGAACTTTTAGATAACACCTTCCTGCATCTGTTTAACCGCGTAATCGCATGCTCTGGCAGTTAGTGCCATATACGTCAGCGAGGGATTCACACAAGAGGCCGACGTCATGCAGGAACCATCGGTTACAAAAAGATTGGGGATCCCATGCACCTGATTATTACCATTGAGAACTGCCTGCGAAGGATCATCACCCATGCGCGCGGTACCCATTTCGTGAATGCCCGCCCCCATATTCGATTCAAGCTTTTCCTGTTTCATGCTAAACACAGCACCCGCCGCTTTCATCAGGCGATCACCCTGCTCAACAGCATCATCCCAAAGTTTGAATTCGTTTTCCCGCCAAGTAGCGTCGAAGGCAACCTGCGGTATACCAAATCTATCTTTCTTGCTTGGGTGCAGATACATGCGGTTGCGTTGGTCCGGCAAACATTCAGCAAACGCTGCCAGCGCCCAAACCCAGGGGCCCGGTTTACGGAGCGAATCTTTCAGATCGGCACCAAAACCCTTTTTATTAAAGCTGGATTGCCAGTTCATTCGCATTGCATGAGCCTGATAACCGTAACCGCGTACAAAGTGCTTTTCCTGCTTGCCTTTGATATTACGAAATCGGGGAATATACGTTCCATTGGGACGATTGCCATGCCAATAGGTATCCATGTCGTCAAGAAATACGCCCATGCCCGCCAACCCCATCGCATGGTCCATCATGTAGTGGCCGAGTGCACCACTCTGATTTCCCAAGCCCTCTGGAAATTCTGCCGATGCAGAATGCATCAGCAGTTGAGTTGAGCCGACAGTTGAAGCACAGAGAAACACCAGACGCGAGCGGAAACTCAATCGCTCCCCGCTTTCACTATCGATTACGCGAACCTCATTAATACTCTTACTGGTACTGTCGTAAACCAGCTTCTCTACGACCGAGTTAGGTCGAATTGTTAAGTTTCCCGTCGCTCGCGCCGCCGGCAAGGTTGAACTTTGGGAGCTGAAATAACTGCCGGTTGAGCAGCCCCGGTGGCAGGGACCACAGTAATGACAAGCCGCACGACCCTCATGATCTTGAGTCAGTATGGCAGCCCGACCAATAGTCATATGCACATCCGGAGCCTTTTTCTTCAACCGTCCCCTTATTGTTTCTTCAAGCTTGTGCATTCCCATAGGCGGCAAAAATTCGCTGTCAGGAAGCTCTTCAAGCCCGAGCGCTTCTCCGCTGATACCCGCAAATTTTTCGACATAGGAATACCAGGGCGAGATATCTTTGTAGCCAATAGGCCAGGGAATGCCGTGACCGTCCAGAGCGTTGGCCTGAAAATCCAGCTCACTCCAACGATAGGTTTGGCGCCCCCAAATTAACGAGCGCCCACCCACCACATCAGCGCGAATCCAGTCAAAGGGCTTTTCGCTATTGCGAACGTAAGGGTTTTCCTTGTCGTTATTGAAAAATTGTCGCGTCGCCTCACTAAAGGCATAACTCGTGCTTTGAACCGGGTATTGGTCTTCATACAACTCTCGCGGTCGCTTGCCGTGATGCGGTAGTTTCCAATCCGGGGCGTGCTCACCAAGATAACCAACACTGTGTTTTAGGTCTTTGCCCCGCTCTAATACCAGAACTTTTAGACCTTTCTCTGTTAGCTCTTTCGCCGCCCAGCCGCCGGTAATGCCCGAACCGATCACGATAGCGTCAAAGTCATAATTTCTAGTGTTCAACATTCTGGCTATCCTTAGATGAAGGGCGCGGCCCAGCTGCTATCGTCTTTTTCTAATTTGCGATGACCGTCAAATTCCATAGGCATTGCGTCATAGCGCAGCACCTGAGTCGATCCAACCTCCGATGTAAAAAAGCCCCAAATCGTGAGTTCCTTGAGCTGACAGATAAATGGAGCGTCACTGATGAAGTCGCGTAGCGCCGCGCTACCCAAGTCATACCACGTTGAGTCACTTGCGGCAGCTTCGAGTTCGCCTAGCACTTTGGTGCGCTCTTTCTGACCCAGCCTTTCGAAAGGTTGCTGGTAATTTGCTTGCATCGACGCCATTAAATCATCCAGGCCTTTTAGAAAGATGGCGCGCTCAGCGTCATTGAGCCACTCAAACACCATGAGCTCGACAAAACGAGGAACTCCAGCGTCAATGGCACCGGGCGTATCCGTACGGGGAATAATGGTTTCTGTCAGCATGGCCAAGGTGGATTGCTGAGCTTTAGTCAGATAATTGGCTGCTTTCGCAATATAATTTGGCGCGGTCGCCAGATAGGTTTTTTGCTCTGCGCTGAGTGAAAACCCGGCCTGACTGGCGGATACACCGGCTATCAATAAGGCTGCACATTCCAGGAATTCTCTACGGTTCATACGGATTTCCTCAGGCCAGCTTTTAAGGATTCCCACCACGGCAAAGCCGTTAGCAGCCCTATCAGCAGACAAGCCAACCATTGATAGTCCCAAACGCCGAAGTAATAAGCTATTGCTTTAAAGGCGCTATAAAAATAGTAGATAAAACCAATACCACTGAGATGGTACAACTCGTAGAAAAGCCATGCCGTTGGCTCCAACAAGCTGTAGAGGTAGAGCGCCAAGGCCGCGCCCAATAGCAGCCGACGCGGCGTGGGCCGCAATGTTATGTTATTCATGATCTGCCAAACTCAGCTGCAAGGGCGGCATTACCGCCACACCGAAAAGTAAACGTTTACATTTACGCAAATGCACGCGCTCAAGTCAAGCGGGCACAAGGATCAACAAACGCGCAATTTGAGCGCAAAACCCCGCCTTCCCTACCACTCATAATTTACACTCAGCCCCATCACCCGGTCCGCCTCAACCGGAAGAAAATGGGCTATATCGCGGCGGTCATTGACCAGACTCAGAGTGAAAAAACCCACAACATAGCTTTGGCTGAAAAGGTTATTCACATAGGCCGCTATTTCGAGCCTATCGCCCAAACCGCGCCACCCCGCCCTGAAATCCCAGATTGAATAGGCTTCCTGAACCGTGAGCGGGTGCTGTTCGGCACTAAATTGAATATCGTCCGACCAGCGTCCACTCAGCTGTAAATAGCCCAAACTGTTGTTGTCCGACAGGGAGCGCTCATAGCGCGTGGTTAGCGAGACGCTCTTCTCCGGCGCATTCGGCAATGTCCCTCCCGAGACATCCTGCTTGTCACACTTGCCGTCTCCATTTTCATCTATGCCGCCTTTTTCCCCGGGCTGCTGCCCGACAAAGCATTGCGTAACGAACTCAGTGAATTCCGCCTTGTTCAGCAACAGGGAACCATACATGTAGAGCGAATCCAGCACCTGCGCCTTAAAATCAATTTCTAAACCGCGCGTTTCAAGCTCTCCCGCGTTAGCCAACTTGAATTGTGCAGAGGGAATAATCGCAGCCGCACCATCCGTGCTTACCTCGACAATCTGCGCCTGAAAGTCTTTAAACGTTGTATGAAAAAGCGCCAGATTGACTTCCACACGGTTATCGAAGAATCGCGTTTTGGCACCCAGTTCCAGTGCCGCAGCCGTTTCCGGATCCACCGGATTCTCAAAAGCTTCCACGAGATTATTGTTGGCGAGGTCGAAAGCTCCGCCGCGATACCCCGTTGAAGCTGTCGCATAGATCGTCGACTGCTCGGAGAGTTCGTGGCTTATGGAGAAGGTGCCTATAACATGTTCATCGTTTATTGACGTTTTGGGGATGGACGCCTGCTGAGAGGCCACATTGACCCCGGACGCGTCCTGCCTGGTGTAAGCTATCGTTCGACCTGTAGCACTTAACTCCTCCTTGATATATCGGGTACCAAAGGTCAGGTGCAGATCATCGCGCAGGTGCCAGGTAGCCTGGGCGAAAACGCCCAGATTTTTCGTATCTACCGTTCCGTTGTTAAGGCCGTACTGACTATAGCTCTCACCCGGCAAACCGCCCAACAAAAGTAAATTGGGCGCGTCAGGATCCAAAGCTCGCAATACGGCATCCGAGGAAATATCCTCAACACGGCGCTCAAAGTTATTTTTTAGTCGATTATCAAACCAGAGTGCACCAAGCGTGTAATCCAGCGCATTGTCACCCACCGAGGTTAAACGCAACTCTTGAGTTAAGGTTTCGATACTGCGCTTGCCGCCATTGCGGGTGACATCAACACGATCCCCGCTCAGATCCGGAATAGTGAGTTCGCGAATAATCTCGTAGCCACGCCAGCCGGTGACAGAGGTGAGCAGCACCTTGTTGCCTTCCCAATTCGCAATAATCGAAGCCGCCTCATTTATCGTATCGGCCTGATTGGTGCCAAAGGTCTTGGTTTGCCGGTTCTCATCGCCATAGTTTATACCGGAGCTTCGCGCGGCTTTATCCGGATTAGCATTGCGATAGGTAATGGGGGTCGATTGTCCGTCAGTTTTTTGATGCTCAAGGCTCAAGCGGAAATTCCAGTTGTCGGCAGGATCCCAGCGGAATTTTGCACGTGCGCCGAAGGAATCCGAGTTGGGGATTTCCTCATTCTGTAAAACGTCTTCCAAATGTCCATCGACACTTTTGTAAAATCCGGTAAATCGCGCGCCCAGCGTGTCCGTTAGCGGCCCGCTCACGCCTAATTGAACCTTCTTCTGCTGCCCCGGAAAATCTTGCGGCTTCTCATAGTTCACTCGAGCAAAAGCTTCGAATTCAGGTGCCGGATCTCGTGTGATTACATGGATAAGTCCGGCCGTGGAGTTTTTCCCGAAGAGCGTACCCTGGGGGCCTCGCATAACTTCGATCCGCTCCAGGTCAGCAAATTCGAAGTTAGCCAGCGCCGTTCGCGCCAGTGGAACTTCGTCAAGCACAACAGAGACATTGGGCTCAACCGCGACACTGAATACATTGGTTCCCACACCGCGAATGCGTATCGACGAATTAGTCGGATCATCCCCCGGCGTGAATCGCATGGAAGGCACTAAATTAGTGAGATCCGCTATATTGTCGATCTCACTATCTTTAAGTAGTTCTCGCCCCAAGGCAGTAATTGCCATCGGCACATCCTGCAGGTTTTGCTCTCGTTTCTGGGCCGTGACGATGACTTCTTCCAATTGCGGAGCAGCCCAGAGAATACCGTTTTGAATTCCCAGCAAAAATAGTATGTGCACTGCAAATCGAGGGGCTTTCATTATTATCTCCCTGCTTATATTTTATTTTAATTCAAAGAGTTACGAAATTTTCAGCTGCGGCGCAACTTGAATGGGAGACCAAGTCCATCGCAGCGTGTTTTTTATTATCCGACGCTCCAATGCCTGCAACGCCACTAACACAGCGCCCAGCCTGCCTTCTACCAAACCGATCAATCTTACAACTGGAGCAGCAACCCCCTTCAATATAAGGAAGCGAGTATATAGCCACCCCATAGTGTAATCGTTTACAGATTCTGTCAAATCCGCCAGACTTAAAGTCGCCCCCAAATCACGCCGCAGACATCGAACAAGCGCCGGAGAAATTCGTATTATGAAACTAGGCATGAATCTGTTCCTGTGGACGGGACACCTCGGCAGTGAGCACCTGCCATTGCTTGAAGAGCTCGCCAATACAGGCTTCACACTGATCGAGCTCCCCTGCTCGGACTACAGCGCGACGGAAATCAGGCAAATAAATACCCAGCTGGACGGTCTTGGACTAAGCCGGACGGTGGCAACCATTCTCGATGAACACTGTAATCCCATTTCCAGCAATCCACACATTCGGCAAGCCGCGCTAGACAAGTTGCGCGCCGACATCGACCTTTGCGCGCTATTGGGTGCAGAGGCGCTTATCGGACCCATGCATTCGGCCCACAAGGAATTCAGCGGAAGTGGCCCAAGCCCTCAGGAATTCGAGTGGTGTACCGAGTTTTTACAAAAGGCCGGCGAATACGCGGCCACCTTCAACATCGAACTGTGCGTTGAATTTCTCAACCGCTTTGAATGCTATTTTCTAAACAACTGCCAGCAGGCGCGTGAGTTGATAGAAAAGGTCGACCTGGATAATGTCGGCGTATTGTTTGACACCCATCACGCGCAAATTGAAGAACAACAGCAAGCTGCGGCAATTGCTGACAACATCGCTGCAATCAACCATATTCATATCAGTGAAAGTCACCGCGGCACTCCCGGAACCGGCACCGTAGATTGGACCTCGATATTCACGGCGCTACGAACGAGCAACTACGATGGACGCGTCGTTATCGAGGCCTTCGGCACACGCGATAAAGACATCGCTAATGCGGTCAACATCTGGCGAAATTGCTTTGCTTCCGAGGAGGAAGTGTACCGGGAGGGGTTTAAACTCATCGCTGAGGGCTTTTCTGCTCACCCATAAATTATTAACCAGGCTTGATGAGTGCCGCCCCCCGTTTAAGGCCGGCCAGATTATCTCTGGGTACATTCATGGGCTGAATTTAACAGCCAGACTGATCAAACCAAAAAAAACACGCGCGTTAAAGCCAGGTGTCAGCGCCAGAACCCGGTTATCCAGCAATCGTTCCGTCCAGTCGTTCGAGAATCGCGTCACGCCAAATCAGGTAACCCTGCCCCATCAAATGCAGCTCATCGTTGGCGAGATCATCCCGAATCGAGCCATCTTCGGCATCCAGAAAGAGCGGATACAAATTCAGCCACTGGGCTTTGCCGGCAATCGCACTCTGGAGACCGGCGTTGAGCATCTCGACCTGCTTGCGATAGTCCGCCGACCGCGGCAATACGCTCTGCACATAGACCGTTGTATCGGGCGACTCAGCCTTGATGCGTTCCACAATCGTGACGACGTTGCTGACAATCTCATCCAGTTTACGACCAAATGCCAAATCGTTAGTGCCGATCAACAGGAACACGGTACCGGGTTTACCGGAGGTAATCTGATGCAAACGTTCGAGTACCCCAACGGTCTCGTCGCCATCGATACCGCGATTTTTCGCGGGATAATCCGGCAGCAATTCATACCAGGACCCACCACGGGTGATGGAGTCGCCGACAAAAACGATATCGCCCGGCTGAATCGATACCAGATCCCATTGCGAGACCCAGCGATCGTGGTTGGGCTTGAGAATATACCTGATCATCAAATCCGAGCCCGCAATAACCACGAACAGTATTGCCAGCAACACGATCGCGTTCAGGGCTAGCGACATACCGATCAAAATCTTTTTCATAAAGTTTCCTCGCACTGTCTTTGCCAACCGGCCCATGCCACCGTCAGACGCCAGAAGCGTAGGAATTTAACGCAGTTTGTATTTATTTCAATATTTTTGTTTGTGCGCCCGACTGCGCAAGCCCCGGGACCACCGTGAACAATCGCCTTGTAAACCCGGAAAGATCGGTTGAAAGGGATAATCAAAAGCAAGTCTATGGGTGCAGGTATGGGGTAGCGAGTCGCATCATGGCGGTACCGTTTTTGCGAAGTGAACCACATACCCTGACGCCAGTGCATCATAACCAGTGCCGCGTCATACAGCTTGCGCATTTACCGGCAATCGAAGCGCGCTCTGCCCATGTGCAGCATGCGGCAACCTTACCCCGACGCCTTCCGACCGGGCATTCATGGGCGCCCCCTCGCTACTGAGCAACTGTTACAATGGAAAACGGCGTAGCGCTGCGACCATAAACGTTTCAGCGCCAATTCGATGATGATGTACGGCATCATCAATCTGGGTTTCTGGCATGGGGAAACGCTTTTCCGTACCGGCTTAACAGGCGAATGGCCCACAGGAGGTGCTTACCGACTCCGGACGAATCGCCTTGGAGCATCACCAGAAATACAGACAGTTCTATTGGCTAATGACAGATCACGATAATCAAAATCGATATGGGGCCCACAGCTTTGAAAATCACACGAAGTGAACAGCGGGAACAAACTCGGGCAAAAATTCTTCAGTGCGCGCTTGAGGAGTTTAGCCGCTATGGCTACGACGGCACCAACATTCGTGGCGTGGCGGAGCGCGCGGGTCAGAATCACGGCCTCATAAAATATTACTTCGGAAACAAAGAAAACCTTTGGAAGGCCGCAGTTGGCTTCATGTTCCAGCGGCAAAATGCCGAGGTAATCTTCGAACCCGGAGAAGATCTTTCAGAATCCCTCAGAAATTATATTCGCAGCTATACGCGCTATTGCGCCAGGCATCCTGAGCATGCCCGCATCATGATTCAGGCGTCGATGCACAGCCGCAGCCGACTAAAATGGGCTGTAGAGGAATTCCTGCTGCCGGGTCGCGACGATTTTATCCAGATGCTCGAAGTCGAACGAGCGACGGGGCGCTGGCGCGGCATCTCCAACGTAAGCCTGATTTATTCCATTGTGTCCTGCTGCCAGATGGTGTTTGCCCTCGCTGCCGAGGTCAAGCTGCTCCACGGTGTTGATGTGAATGACGACGAATTTATAGAAAGGCACGCGGATGCGATTGTGCAGATGGTGATGCAAGACAACTGAGCATGTCATCTCTGATTAAGTCGGCAGCAGCTTGGCCGTCCCTACGACGAGCGCGGCGCGAAGATCTAGGCTGACTCTATTTGACGAGCGTTGCGACTACCTCCAGTGCGCCGGTCAGCATGGTTTCCAGCTGGTCGCTTTCTTCCAGATTTTCGATTGCTGGGGCTGCCACGCCAAACGGCTTAGATCTCCTGCGTCATCCGTTCCTCTGGTAATGCCCTCGCTGCCAGCCGGGCCCCTTCACTCGGGGCCCGG
>JBFJTG010000020.1:0-34812 GCA_041625575.1 Litorivivens sp. | reverse complement strand
TTGAGCTTTCCACGATGATCGGCAAAAACGAACTGGCGGCGACACTCAACGCGATTTCCGACGGGGTATTAATCGCTGTCGGCGAGTTGGACGAAGGCATGAAAATTATTTTCGCCAACAAGGCGTTTGAATCCCTCTATGGCTATCAGGCAAATGAAATTACTGAAAGAAATATCGATTTTTTGGGAAAGCTGACTAATGACTCTGATGCAATTGAAGGCATTAGTAATAGTTTCAGAGCCCACCAAAGCCACCATATTAAAGAACTGCGTACCTTCACAAAAAGTGGCAGTGAGCTTTGGATTGAATTACGCGTTGAGCCCATCTTTTCTGATGAAGGTAACTTGACGCATTTCATTCTTGTCGAGCACGACATCAGTAAACACAGGGTAGTCGTGGCCGCAAACAATCGAAACAATATGAAACTGCATAGCACTATCACGCATCTCACAGATCTTGCTTCGCACGACCACTTAACCAATCTCTACAACAGGCGCTTTTTCGACAGCGAACTGGTCCGTCAATGTTCCTTCCACCAGCGACACAACATGCCACTGGCGCTCGCCTTCATCGATATTGACTACTTCAAAAAATACAACGATTACTATGGTCATCTGGCGGGCGATCAGACATTAAAAGAAGTGGCCGCTGAAATTAAGCGAAGATTTTCCCGAATCGAAGACGTTGCTGTGCGCTATGGTGGTGAAGAATTTGTCGTATTGAGCGCCTGTGAACCCGACTACCAAACTGCCTACAATCATTTTGAGGACTTAATCAGCGCAATTGAAAGTCTTAAAATTGAACATAATGATTCACCCGTGAGTAACTATATAACCGTTAGCATGGGGGTCTATATTGGCATCCCGTCCGATACACGTGATGGCGAATTCTTTAAGAAAATGGCCGATGCTGCGATGTATCAGGCAAAGCAGCTTGGTCGCAACCAGCTCTTCATACAGTCCGACGAGCTTATAGGTCTTTCAGCAGCCCCCGCTCTCAACTAGGCCAATGTCTGGCTCCGCAGCCAACGTTCACATAAGCTATCGATCTCTACCCGCGGGCGACGCTGACGATTTGCCCGCACACTTGTGCCACACAGACACTCTGCGGACATCTACCACCGACTAAAACTGGATTGTAGTCCCAACCCGATAACGACATCGTCGCCTAAGTCGGCATTAAACTCGGACTCCGTTCGGTACATTATGTGCAGAGGAAAACTGAAACTACCGCGCCGGTAGGTAAGCGTCACACGCCCAACATTGTGATCAAAACGCAGGGAATCGCGGTCGTAGCGATAGTAGTCGACGCCGGCATCAATGCGCATTGACGATTTGTGCTTCGCCTCATCACCCGACATTTGAAGCAACATCCCCCCCACCGACCAACCAGCTCGGCGATAGTCACCACCTTCAAGCTGAAACACATTATCATCCGATACCAGCTGATCCTGCACCAATGGAGGCAAAATTTGCTCCGCGACCGGCTCAGTCAGACTAGGTAATTGCACACGCAAATCTGCAATGCGCCCCATCTCAAAATATACCGATGCGCCGACACCATGGCGCAAGAACCAGTTTCTTTCCTGTATTTTCCGATAAATTGCCGGGCAATGGTCGCCACCCAGTGCAGTTGAGCAGGCTCCAGTCCAACGCAGGAAGTTGATGTTATTGAATATTCCGCTAGAGAGTTTAATGCGCAGGCTTTCGCTATTAGCACCGACAATTCCGTCGCGGTTTAGCTCGCGGTAACTTAATGTTAATTGCGGCTGGTTATGGACCAGCCGCCAGTATTCGCCGAGGTAGGCATTTACCTGGTTCATTCGCTCAGACTTTAGGTGCTCGCCATACTGATGCAAGGCGCAAGCGCCTGCATTAATCGCCACTTCATCCGGCTTTTGCTTTTGTAGAAGCTCTATAGCGGCCCGCTGAAATCGCTGACTGATATAGTCTCCCGACGCTAGATCGCTACCTGCAATCGCGCTTCGAGCCAAACGTGAAAGTAGTGCAGCATGGTCGGACTGATCACGTCCAAACCAACTATTCACCAGCGTTGCATCCACTTGAACGAAATAATCATCGCCCACATCAAGCCGATTTTCTGCAGAGCGAAAAGCCTCCAACTGACCACGCTTTATTAATGCGGTTTCCAACGCGGGATTTATCTCCGCAGCAGGATTTGAAAATGCTCCCAATCGCATCTTCAGGCCAAACAGGCGCGGCAAATTTACAGCCATGCCTAGCGTTTGCGGCTCGGCCAAGCTATCGCTGGTCTCCAGCAAACTCGGCAATAGGGTATTTGAAAAGTCATCGACTGTACCGCTCAGCGTCGGCAGAACGCCGTCCGTTACAATTTCACGCAGCAGCCCCAACTGCCGTGAAACCAGCCCATCTGTGCCACTCCCGCCGGGCTCATACGCTGCAAGAACATCATTATTTACCTGCTTGGTGATGGCGCCATGCTGCGGCGCCACCTGATCGACCAAACATTTTGCTCGAATCACCCCCGACTGTAAGCAATTGCGTAGAGCGAGCTCTTGCTCACTACTCTGCGGGCACGAAGCTAACCACGGCACCATAAAAGCATGCGCGCTTGAGGCCGAATCAATTGTTTGGGCATTGAGCCCCTGAGCAAACAAGCATAGCGTGAGTACAATCCATGCATGACGGCCCATGCTCAGGCGTCCTCGACACAGGCAAGCATCAAATTAAAGCTCGCACTAAGCGTGTTACTAACTGATCGCCGAAAGGTCTCACCGAGAAATTTTCCGTTAAGTGCCTGCAAACGCAACTCCAATTCCATGTTGTACTGACTGTGGGGGGTGGCATGAATATCACACCACTGGGTATCTGAGAAACTGATGGCAATTCCGTCCACGGCGCTGGCGATACCGCCGGCGCCGTCAAATTGTTGCTGAAATTCGCCATAATTAAATACGATACTGCCGCCGCAAACTTGCCTGCCGCTATCGTCCTGCTTCCATGCGCGTATTATAAGTCGATAGGTTTGCCCCGGCGTAAGCTGATACCACATCGCATTGAATTCACCGTGTTGACTGACGACTGATCTAGACATTTCACATCCTCCATGATGATCGCGGCCCTTACCTTCACATTGCTTATACGCTATCTCAATGAAGCAGCGGTCAGGTCACGGGCGGCGATGACTGGTGCATACCGTCCTGACACAAGGTATGCTAGAGCGATTCAACGTCATTTGGAAGTCGCTCTCAAGGTGCCAGTCGTACGCTATCCACTGATGAACATCCGCCCTATTGGCCGGCGCTGCTGTCTGGCAGCGCTATTGCTAATGCAGGCCGCCCTGTCTCTTGCTCAGGATCTACCCCTAGATATTCCCCTTCTGCCTAATGAACCGCTGATCTCCGTCTCAACACCTATTGCCGATTTCACTGTCGGCGGCGACAGCGGTGGCCTGAACGGCGTCAATTTGACGCCGGATGTATTCGGCATTACCGACTTGCTGGCTCCAGGCGAAAGCGGGGAACCGGGGTTTTCTAACAATTGTGAAGGCGTCGCCTGTGGCGATAGTGAAATCAGTATCATTGAATTACCCGGCCTATCGCTCAACAAAGCAAACCCTAGCAGCCAAAATTGCACTGACACGGACAAGGATGGCATTTGCGATGAAAACGACGAATGTCTTGGAACCCCGCTAGGGATCGCCGTACTAGCCAGCGGTTGCGGACTAAGCCCGAACGCCCCCATTATTCTAAGCGGAGTCAATTTCAGTCCGAATTCAACGGCCTTATCACGATCTGCGCGTGCCTACCTTGACGAAGTCGTGGCGCTCATTCGCGAACTATCTTCACCGCTGTTGATCATTGAAGGCCATACCGACAGCCAGGGTTCGGAAGCCGATAACCTGACGCTGTCTCTGAGCCGCGCAGAGTCCGTGTTCAATTACCTGACAAAGTCCGGCGTCCCCAAGGAGAAGCTTGCTTATCGTGGCTTGGGGGAAGCCTATCCGCTCACAAGCTCACGCAGGCCCGATGGTCAGTCAGTTACCGAGGCTGAACGCATAAATCGACGTATTGAATTAAAGCTTGCTGATACGGATGAATTTGAGCAGGTGCGCGCCGAAATGCAGGCTCGCGAAGACGCCATACGGCTCGCCCAAGAGCGCGCAGCAAGGGAACGAAAGCTCAGGGAATCCGAAAAATTGCGGAAGCAGGAAAAAGTGGAGGCAGCAGAGCAAGGCTACTCCGAAGTGCTGGAGTTTCTCGAACAAACCGGTAGTGCACAATCACCGGCTTCAAGTCAGCAAAGTGAATCCAATGTTTCAAGTGAGGCTTCCGGCGACGAGAGCTATCCGGAATACAAGATCGAATTTGTTGATCCGGACGAGTAATCGATAGCAGAGCAATCACAATCAGGAAAAAACAATGGCGATAGATCTCCCACCACCCTTACCCCCGGTACTGACTATTCCAGCTACCGTTGTTGAGGCGAGCCAGACTCAGGGCGCCTATATTCGGCGCCTGGGAGATTATGCTTTGCAACTGAGCGGCTTCCACTACCTCAATAACGCGGAGCTAGATCAAATATTCGAACAGGCAAAATCGCCCTCCGAAGCCATCGTGCTCATGAATGCCTGGACGCACCGACGCGGGCATCTGCTGGTGCAATACGTCTACACGCGGCCATTCAATGGCGTCATTCATGTAAGGGCGCTACAGAAAACCCTCGGTGAAATCTCCGGCGATAGTGCAATTACCCAATACTTTAAAGGCTTGGAAGGAGAGCAAGCGCCCTCGCGTGCGGAATTTGTACACAGGCGCTCGCAAGCCAATCTCTTATCAGAACGCAGCGGCGTAAATTACAGTGTTAGCTACCGCGAGAGAGATGACAATCGCGAAATAGTGGATATGGAACTGAATGGTGTTGCGGCCGAGCAGCATTCTCCCTGGCACGGTGCGCTGCAATTGGGTAATCAGGGCAGCCGTTTTGCCGGTCGCTATTTCGCCAATGCCACGCTTAGCAGGGACTTCAGCACAGGCACACGTCTGAGCGCAGCCTACCAAACAGCCATCCCGGAATGGGGTGAAGCGGGAGAAGGCGAAGATTTCGGCAGCGTTCAAGTAAAAGCCAACCAGACTAGCCGCTTTGGGGTCTACGAGCTGGATCTCCAGCAAACCGAGTACGATCGCCAACTGGCTGCAGCAAGTGCGCCAGCAGCAAGCTGCGCATCCCCTCTGGTGCTCGGCCAATGCCTGCTGCCCGGCAGCCCGGGCCAAGCAGGAAATGCTGATTTCTCGGCAGACATAAGCCAATTGGCTTTACGCGGCCAACAAATAGCGAGCGCCGACCTCGACCGCCGCCTGCTTTTTTCACAGCAAGTACAATGGGTCGATTCCACACTGGAACAGGACAACGGCCTCTTTCTGCAGGACGAAGCCTACGCAACGCTAGACGTGGGCTCCAGCTATGAGCGCGCCCAAGTCTTCAGCGATAAGCCCCTGAAATGGAAGTTGGGCCTCAATCTTACAGGCGGATTGAGCGGAGATTCCGGCACACTGGGAAGCGACAGCACCAGCGAAGGCGTGAGCATCGGAAAGCGGACAAGCAAATTTATAACGCTCAAACCCAGCGCCAGCATGGTCTACGAGTTCGCCCCCAACTATCAATTTGCCACCAGCATTAGCGCCCAACTGGCCAATGAACAAGTTCCCCAACAGCAGCAATGGGTGCTGGGCGGCATGAGCACCATGCGCGCCTATTTGCCGGGTGTTCTCGTCGGAGACACGGGCGCCCATATTAGCGCCAGCCTGATTCGCAGCGCACAATTCGAAAACAGTACCCTGAGTTTTTCCTTATTTGCAGAGTACGGCGCGGCACGCTATGAAAACGCTAGCGGCAAAAATAGCACTGGGGTTTCCGTCGGTAGTTTTAGCACCCTCGCCGACGCAGGCATCAGCGCAACACTGAAACTCTGGGACCATCTCGATGTGAGTGCTGTCGTCGCGCGCCCCTTGGCAGATTCCAATGTCGATTCCGCGCAGGTTGACGATGCTGAAGCTGATTTTTTTGTGGTGCTCAAAGCGCACTTTTAAACAATGCCCGCAATACTTAACGCCTGCGCGGCATTTAGGCTCTAATCTAAAGAGACGCGGCAACTCTAGCGGCGTCATGCATTGCACCTTCGATATAGCTCACGCCACTGCAGTCTCCGACCGTATGCACACTTAGGCCGGCGCTACGTAAGGAATCTGCAAGCTTAAGATCGCCCTCAGCGCCCTTGGCGACAACGACATGATCAGCCCCCACGCAACGCTCCTGTCCGCGGTAGTTGCGGTAAAGAACCACGTGATCAAGCACCGCTATCTCTTCAGCCTTGTTGACTAGAGTGACGCCCAATTCTTTCAACTCTTCCAGCAGGCGCATCCGGCGCACCAGATACAGCCCCGCACCCGCGTGACTGGATTCATTAATGACCGTTACATCGCGGCCGCGATGGGCAAGGAATTCTGCCAGCTCCAACCCGACTAATTCCCCGCCAATAATGACGATGCGTTTGCCCAAGGGCAGCCAAACGCGGCTCGCAATATTAACCAGCTTTCGCTGACGGGTCGCTCCCGTTGCCGCACCTGCGGCGAGTATCAATTGCGTTCCGGCACTTATCTTGTCTTTAAGCGACGCCAGTTTTTCGCCCAGCACCATCGCGCGCATTTCATCGCCGCTAAAGACAAAGTCCTGATCACTGCCGGGAAGCTCCGGCATCGTGCGCGTGGCACCGGTGGCAACCACTACCTCGTCGACTTTCAATCGTTTGAGCTGCTCGGCGGTCGCCGGCGTGTTGAGCGAGATAATAATATTGAGCGCTTTGACCTGTGATCGCAGCCAGTCGAGCAATTTACCGTTGGGCTCGTAGGCCATGGCCGCAAACTGCAGGGTACCGCCCAGCACCGAGCTTTTTTCCAGCAACGTAACTTGATGGCCGCGCAATGACAGGCGCCGCGCCGCCTCCATACCACCGGGACCCCCGCCGACCACGGCAATGTGCTTTTTCACTTGCGCAGGCGCCAACAGGTTTTCTGCTTCCGCGGCCGTATCGGGATTAACCGCACATTTCACTGCCGCTTCCACGTAAATCTGGCTTACACAGCAATAGCAGTAAACGCAGGGGCGAATATCCTTGATACGATTTTCGGCGATCTTTCGGGGTAAATGAGGATCGGCCAACATTTTGCGGCCCATACCCAGAAAATCAAAATGTCCGGCGCCGATATGACGACTGGCGGACGCGGGCTCAATTCTCCCAGACGCAATAACCGGAACCTGCACAACCTGTTTGATAGCGATCGCGTTACTCACCATGCGCTCGGGCACATGGGGAATATTGGATTCCGAGTGCAAGGCACCGCGCGAAGTATCGTGATAAGCGCTAACGGTAATGGCATCGGAGCCCGCATTCTGCGCCATTAGCGCAGTGGCTTTCGCATCATCCAGTGAAATGCCTTCGGTCTGGCCGAATTCACCGGAATCAAGCTTGCACCACACAGGAAAATCATTGCCAACTTCGCTGCGCACAGCCGCTATTATTTCCATCAACAACCGTGCGCGATTTTCCAGCGAGCCGCCATAGGCATCGTCGCGCTGGTTAGACAGCGGCGATAGGAAGGAGGAAATGATGTAACCGTGGCCCGCGTGAATTTCCAGGCCATCCAACCCGGCCTCTCGGACGCGGCGAGCCGCGTCGGCGAACTTCTGCACCAGCACCTGAATATCATCGGGCGTCATAACATGCAGTTTTACATCCAGCTTTTGCGAAGTTGCCGAACGCGCCGTTTCATCAGGCAACATGCCTTGGGCAAGGTCGCTCTGCTTGAACTCCGGCATGGAGGGAATCCATACGGGCCGCCCCGCTTTCATATCCTCAACACCCACCAAGCCGCCGAAATGAAGCTGGGAAATCAATTTCGAACCGTAGCCATGAACGGCGTCGGCCATGGCTTTTAAGCCGGGAATAAATTTGTCATCCGATATCGCTACCTGACGGGGCTGGTTGCCGCCATGTGGCCAGGCAACGCCGGCCACACCCAGGGTGATAAGCCCGGCGCCCCCTTTTGCCTGCTCGGCATGAAAGGCCCGTATCTGTTCGCCACAGTGGCCATCGGGTTCAGCGAGGTTAACCCCCATGGCCGACACCACCATGCGATTCTTCAATTCAAGAGTGCCAATGCGGCCGGGCTTCAAAAGGTGCTGGTAGGAATCGAACATGGGACTTCGCGTCTCCGCAGAATCAAATAATTACGCATCCGCGTATTAGGCTATGCGCTCGTTAATCAGGAACTGGCCGTACCATTTTCTAAAGCGCGAAAAGGGCCCGTCGCCGTCACACAGCATGGGCTTCTCAAGATAGCGCTTATGGGCCCAGATCACCCTGTCCTCTTCCATCTGCTTGCAGATATCATCGATGATGGCCTGACCTACCCGCCCGGCCGTTTTGCCTGCGTCCTGACGCTGAATAAAGGCGTACTTGGCGACCGATTTTTCCGGCGCAATGGGCGAGATATTCGCCATCAACACGGTTTCACAGATTCCGCTGAATTTGACGACCGCCAGACCGGGGCCAATATTTCGATTTTCAATACTGCCGTGAACAGTGCCTCTGGGCGTATTCATTTCGGTTTTCAGAAAGCCATGACGCCGGTGACCGTCAAATTCCATTTCCGCGGGTTGTGGCACGTCGGCCGTGCCATGAACATACAAAAAATGGGCGGGGTCGACGGCGTTCTCACCTATCTCCTGCATATGAGTGTCAATTTCCCACTCATAGGTTTCCAATTCGCCCCAGTCACTATTGTTTGCGTCGGCTTCTTCGAGAACATCCGGCTCATAGTCAGGATCGAGCTTTTCCGGGTGATACCACACATAGATGCATTGATTGAGTTCGCGCACGGGCCAACTACCGATCACTTGTTCACAGCGCGCAACCTTTGGCGGCGGGTTTGTCGCATAAGGTACCTTGGTACACCGGCCGTCGCCGTTATACTCCCAACCGTGAAAGGGGCAGACGATACTCTCACCCGATACCCGGGAGCCGCCACCAACCTGGTCGCGAATACCGTAGCCAAGATGCGCCCCCATATGGGGACAATAGGCATCGAGTACTTTGGCCTCACCACTTTCGGTGCGAAATACCACCAACTCTGTATCGAAGTATTGCAGCGGTTTGGATTCACCCACTGCAAGCTCGTGGGAATATAAAACCTGAAACCAGCCGTAAGGCATAGGTAAGGGAACGCGAGTTTTCATAGCTTAAACTCCTGAATAAAACCACCCGTCAGCATCAACCGCGAATTGCGCCACCACCGTCAACTGACAGTAATTGCCCGGTAATAAAGGACGCGCGATCAGAGGCAAAAAATACCACCGCCTCGGCGATTTCTTCCGGCTCTCCAAGGCGTTTCATGACGGCCACCTTTTTCAGACCTTCAGCCATTTTGGGCTGTTCATCAAAATATTTTTCCAGGCCCGGCGTGCGGATGACTCCCGGAGAAATTGCATTAATACGAATGCCTTTGTCGCCATATTCCGCAGCCGAACTTTTGGTCAGAATATTGACACCGCTTTTTGCCGTAGCATAGGCCGTATTAAAGGCCTGACCACGCAAAGAGGCATTGGATGAAATGTTAACGATTGAACCACCACCTTGAGTCAACATGGCTTCAAGCTCATACTTCATGCACAACCAGGTATTGGTCAGACACATTTCGATAGTCTGCTCAAAGGTGTCTTTGGTGAATTGGTGTATGGGGCCGCTGCCGCGACTTACAGCAGCATTATTACAAGCGATATCAAGACGACCAAAGGCGGCAATCGCTTCGTCAACCATAGACTTCACTTGCGCTTCATCGGTGACATCAACTTTCACAAATATAGCCGTTCCGCCTGCCTGTTCAATCTGGGCTACGCATTCGCGTCCAAAGTTTTCGTTGTAGTCCGCAACGGTAACTTTGGCTCCCTCGCGCGCCATCGTCATGCTAATGGCACGACCGATACCCGAGCCTCCGCCGGTAACCAATGCCGTTTTAGATTTTAGTAAGTCACTCATTGATCAATCCTTGTAGTGCATCGTTGTTTCGTCTAAAAGACCGGAATTTTTTGGAATGGATTGCGCCATAGCGACAATGCCCAGCATAACGGCCACCATGCCAGCCGCTACCAAGCCGGCCCAAAAGCCTTTGAGTAAGGCAAAATGCGCAGCAGTAAACTCGGGAATCCCGAGCAATTCCGTCAGCAGCAGCACAGGCGGCACAAATAGCAGGACAGACATCAGACCCAAGAGTAATGCACAAACCAGCAGATTTCGCCGCGCCATAAAGTCCAGAAATGTTCGCGCCACGCCCGCTTGCCAGACCGCACCGGGGTATTCACCCCTGGCAACTTTTCGTCGCGCCAAAGGAATCACAATCAGCGTTACAATAAATACCAGAATCAGCGAAGTGGCCGCGAAGTCGACAGCGAGCCCTTCTTGTCCCCAAACCGGAACGGCAGTGCGATTCCTGACCAGAAGCCAGGCTATTGCCCCATTGAAAAAGGCATTGGTGATTCCGTTTGTCGCGGCTTCGCGACGAACATGCGCACTGAACTCTTTTGACACTGGCTATAACCCCTTCGGTTGACGTACTTACTCGCTTAGGTTCATATTAACGGTGACAATAAAGGGCAACAGCACAAAAAGGCCCAACTTCGCAGTCATTTATGTTCATTCTCTGCTGGAACGCCGGCCATTTTCAGCGCACGACCTGACAGGCAATAAAATCACGAATGGAATCAATTACTAAGGAACATCTAACCTCAGCCGTAAAATTCCAGCGACTCCTGGATTATCTGGATAAAATCGGATTGGACGCGACGGCGCTCGCGGAGCAAGCAGGCCTCAACCGCATGGTTGTTGAGGCCTGCAGTAGTCGCGACTTACTGCCAAGCTATCGCTATTCACGCCTATACGAAATTTCGGCCCAGAAAATGCAGAGCATGGACATGACTCTGCCTTGGGGAGCCGGCATCGGCACCGATATGTTCCGCTTCATGTGCTACAGCATTATTACTTGCACGACCCTGCGCGAAGCGCTCTACCGGGCAGCACGCTACGAGAAAATGATGTACCCGCAAACGGGACATCGCATAGAGCTTTATGAAGAAGGCGACACAGCCCATCTGAGCTATTTGATCGAAAACGGCGCCGTAAACAACACTTTCGCGCCGGAAGAATGGGATCGTACAAAATATATCGACATCATTTCCAAAGCCTCGGGTTTACGCATCTGGTACGTTTTTATGGGCTGGTTGATAGGCCGCAATATAGAGCTAAAAAGCGTGTCCCTCTCGGCTTCACCCGTGTCGAAAACCCACACCGACAGCCTGTGTTCCCTATTTCAGGTGACACCGGAATTCGATGCAGAAAAGTCTTCGTTAGTTTTTTCTGCCGAACAACTGGATTTCCGGATGGTGCACTCGCCGGAGTCGCTGGATGAATTCCTTGAAAACGCCGTCTACACACTCATTGTTCAGGATAGCCATCCAGCCAGTACCGGAGCGGCAATCAAATCCCTGCTGGCGAAAACCCACAGCGGTGCTCCGCCTACCTTTGAATCAATGGCGGGCGTACTTCATCTTTCGCCGTCCAGTCTGCGTCGACGCCTGCAGAAGGAAGGCACCAGCTATCAGGAATTAAAGGACCACTACCGCTGCGACCTCGCCATGCGCCACCTGCGAGACGAGCAATTTAAAATTCATGAGATTGGTGAAATGCTGGGCTTTTTAGAACCCAGTTCTTTCATACGTTCCTTTCGCGGCTGGACCGGTATGACGCCCAAACAGTTTCGCGACCAAGCCAACGACAAGTAAGTCAGCGCCCCTTTTTTAGCGGCAAGCCAAGTCCCGCGCTATAGGCCGCTCTACTGATCCTGAAGATAGCTTGCGACTACCGCTTAAACACTTCCCGGGAAGTCAGGCCGTTTATGCGCCCAGGGCTGAGCCTCCTCCAGCTGCGCCGCCAGTCGGAACAACAAATCTTCTTCGGCAAATCGCCCGGCAAATTGAACACCAACCGGCAGACCATCGGCGCTCCAATGCAAGGGAACGCTCATCGCGGGCTGACCGGTGAAGTTGTAAAGCAAGGTAAACATGCTGTACATCGATGCCTTTTTATCAACGACTTCGATCGGCTGTTTTGGGCCCATTGCGCCGACTTTTGCAGGCAATAAAGGCAGGGTGGGCGAAAGAATCACATCATAGTTGCGCATGAATTCGTTGATCTGCCAGTGCACTTTTACTTGCAGATTACGCGCGGCGTTCAGTTCATCAGCGCTAGTACTTTTATAGCGCTGATATCGCGCCCAGTTGATTGGTTCAAGATCACCTTCCCCTAATTTTCGACCCAGCAGTTTCTCTCGCTTGTTAATGCTAACGCTGCTATTGAGAAACAAGAGTAAACCTGCCGCCATATAGGCCTCCATCGCGTTTATCGGCAGCGTGACTTCTTCAACTTCATGACCCAAAGAAGCGCACAGGGCGGCAGCATTTTCTACAGCCGCTATACACTCTGGGTGCACCGGCACAGGAATTGCCGGTGCTTTCATCAAACCAATACGCAGCTTACCGGGGCTTCGGCCGATCTCTTCGGTATAGGGGCGCTCTGGCGCGCGGATAGAACCATAACCGCCGGACTCCGGGCCACGACTCACATCAAGTAATAAAGCACTATCGCGAACGCTTCGGCTAATCACATGCTGAATGGTCAAGCCACTGCTGTCGCCATTAGCTGGGCCTAGGGGCGTGCGAAAGCGACTGGGTTTTAAGCCAAACAAGCCACAGATTGATGCCGGAATTCGAATGGAGCCGCCGCCATCATTGCCGTGCGCGACCGGAATAATCCCCGCTGCAACAGCAGCAGCCGAGCCGCCGGAGGAACCACCGGGGCTGTAGTCCAGATTCCAGGGATTCCTCGTTTCGCCCCACAACAGCGTTTCTGTAACCGTGCTTTTCCCTAATTCGGGCGTTGCGGTTTTGCCAAATATAACCAGCCCCGCTTGTCGATAACGTTCAACCAGAAAGCTGTCTTGTTCGGCTACCGCATCTTTAAAGAAACGACTGCCTTCGCTCGTCACCGTGCCGCCAATGTAGGTATTCAAATCCTTGATCAAAAATGGCACGCCCGCCAGCGGGCCTCTGAGCCCACCAGCTATTTCTGCCCGGGCAAATTCTTCGTGATCAAGCACTACCGCATTCAGTAGCGGGTTCCATTTGGCCAGTCGCGCCAAAGCTTCATTCAGCAGTTCGATGGGAGTGATCTGAGCACTGCGAACGAGTCGCCCCATGGTCGTAGCATCCCACTGGCTATACTCACCGATTGATCGCGTCGTCGCGCAACCTGTACCGGCCATCATGGACCCCGCCGCAAGCACTCCGGCACCCTGTAATATCTGTCTGCGTTTGAAATCTGCCATTCAAATCTCCTAAACCTTTTTTATTATCTCTGTAGCAAAAACAGCCCTGCGCTAGAAAGCATCAGGCCGCAGCATCGCGTCATGGCCACCATCAATAAACAAAACCGACCCGCAGACAAAACTGGCATCGTCACTCATCAAATATCGCACAGCTCTGGCGATATCCTCAGGCTCACCGGCCCTGCGCAGCGGAATACTATCCAAAAACTGCTTTATCGCGTCCGCATAAGCGGGGTCCTTGGCGACAGACTCCGTCATCGGGGTTCGCGTGTAGCCCGGTGCTACCGCATTCAGGCGTATTCCTTGCCCGGCATACTCTGCCGTATTGCGTCGCATCCAGCGCGCCAGCGCCTGTTTGGAGCCGCTATAGAGTGGATGACCATCCGTGCTTTCTGCCAATTTTCTGGCACCGGCCTCATCGCCTGCCAGCAGCAAATCAACGTATTCCGCTGAAGTTTCCATGGGGGCAGAGTTTGAAGAGATCAGCACAACCGAGCTCTCGCGCCGGGACAACAAGGGTTTTAGGGCTTGTACCAATTCCACGGCACCGAAGTAATTGACACTGGGGATCAGCGCTTTGTCGGTCACAGAACCAGAAACCCCCGCGCAAGCGATGAAGCCATCCAAGCCACCCGGCGCGGCAGCCTCAATGCCCTCAATCGCATCAGCACGCCCCTTCGCCGTCGATAAGTCAGCGTTAATATCGGCGTCTTTAATATCCACCACGATTAGGCGGTGGCCCGCCTGATCAAGTAACTTGCGAATTGCAGCGCCAATACCCGTAGCGCCCCCTGTCATTGCGATAGTGCCCATAATCACCCACTCCCGATTGCCAGTATTGATGGTAGCCGCCAGATTGAGTTCGAAACACAACAAAAGCGATTGATTTTATGAACATTTTCGCCAAGCCAGCCATTTGGGCTGAAGGAAAATTGACGCTTTATGGCTACGAAATTGGACTCTTAAGTCCTGTAGAAGCAAAGAGGCAGAAGGCTATTATGTCTACAACAGTACGCGGCGAACTACCGCTACTCACCATTCAGTTTTCTCTAGATCCAGCCTTAGGCCCGCACTGCGGGCTTTTTTATTGGCACTGTCCCTATCTCGGCCCATCCAAACGACTGACCACATCAAGTATCAAACTCGCCGTAAGCTGTGAGCGGCTCACGGTACCGACAAAATAATTCCGACTATCGATAACCGGCAGGCTATCCACCCGCATTTTGTCCAACTGCGTCAGTGCCTGGCGCTTGCTCAAGGTGGGAGGTATCGCATATTCAACACTGACGAAACCCGGCAATTCGGACAAGGTCTTCCGATCGCTCTCGCCCGCCGAGTTCAGCCGACTCGCAAAGGTGTTATAGGCCGAATCATTTTTCGAAAAGAAGTAAAGTGACAGTTCCTTTGCGGTGTATATGCCAAACAGCCTTCCGTCCGGCTCTGTCAGCACAACATATTCAAGATAGGAACTGGCTATCAACTGCTCCAAATACTCCCTGATCGCTGGTCCGTAATAGCCGCCGTGTCCCAGCTTAAATAATAGGGCGTCTGTTTTCTTCTCAATCAGACTCGGGATACTCCTGACACCACCTTTTGATTCGACCTGGTGCTTTTGGACCAGATCGTCGATATCCTGCGACTGTTTATTGTCTATCTGGTCCTCGATGGATTGTCCTGCAGCCTCCGCAAACAACTCGGAAAAATCGGCTCTTACCCCAAAAGCGTCAAACATTTTTAGTTTGCCGGTTGCTAGCAAAGTGAACATCAGTGGCAGAATAATCAGTACGAGATCGATCGTACGTAACTCATACTTGTCGCCATAACGTCCGCGCAAATAGACTGACAGCACCAACAGGGCTACGCCCACCAGCAATAAACCCACTACATGCAACTTTTCCATAAGGCATCCCCCCTTTGATCGTCCTGATCGGAATAGTTTTTATTATCTAAAAACCCTCTAGTTTTTTTTCAATCGCCTCGCAGCCCAGTTCGCCAGCATGCTGACATACAACTCGATACTGTGATCGGCCAATATGTCAGACTGTCCGCGCAACAAATGTTTGAACTGTTTCATCCACCAAAAAACGCGATCGTAGAACATGACGTTGTAACGCAACTTTGCATGTGAAGCAGTGCCTACCAGATAGCTGCTGTAGCCGGATTGCCGGTAGCGCCCGGCATCAATTAACAGTAGCTGCAAAGACTGGTACCACTTTGCGTCAAGCATGCGGCTGTATACCTTTCCGAAAGGCGACAAAATCACGTCGAGCAAAAGTCCTATAAAACGTAGCAGCAATACAATATACGGGCTGGGGAGGTAGGGGACGATATCGACGTGATTTATAATTCGGTAGATCGGTGTTTTGATATTCTCGTCAAAGGTCTGGGTACCGACAGGGGGCGAGCCAAAGGTGTAGCAAGCGCCGGAACTGTCACCCGCCAGAAAGCGGGTAGCAACAATTGCCAATGCCCCGCCAAGCGAATGCCCGGTAAAAAAGAGTTGTTTGCCATTCACGGCGTCCGATGCAAGCGCCTCCTGCAAATCGGCTTCAATTGATCTGTATTGCTCGTAGTAACCACCATGCAAGATAACACTATCGCACTCTTCTTCACTCGCCGGCACTTCGAGCAATCGCGCTTTGACGTCCGCTTTTATGTCTTTCAGTTTTTTCTCGGTACCACGAAAGACCAGAATGGCAATATCCTGCTCCGGATGCTGACACAGAAAGGCCTGCACATCAGTTTCAGGGTGCGCAAAGGTTCGAACTAAGCCAAAGCCTCGAGTGGCGAGTATCTGTCTGAGCAGATTTTCCGCTTCAGCGGGCTCACTGCTGATAACCGCATTTTTGATCAGCTCTGCAAAGAACTGGTATTGCTCGCGATCAGGAATAAAATCGGCGGCCAGTTTTAGGAGTTCATCAAGATTGGCGCCGCCTTCAAAGCGGAAGTAAGCCAGCCTGGACATTTCCGCCATCACATAGGCCGTCCTATCGCTAAAAGCTGCGCGCTTTACCGGCGGAGAGAGCAGATTTTCGTGAGCAAAATATTGCGACATAAGAGTATCGTCCGTGATATCCGACATCTGTTATTAGAATTCTTGCTGGCAAAGATAGCAGCTGATGCGAAGAAAGCAACTCAACGGCGCTGGCTCTGTGCTCGACGCCTTGCCGGGAACTGCAGGCGGACAGGAAGGCATCCGCCCCATTGTTTTACTTTAACGGTAGGGTGAACGCGCCGCCATTATTGGCCGGATAATTGGGCCTAGAGCACGAACAACATAATATAAAAAGCCAAAGCTCTTACGCGTTTGCTCAAAGCTCTCTTTCAGACTGTGTTGCTGGAATTGCAGCAGTCGCTGGCTTTCCGTTGTATCGAGAAAATCACCGTAAAACGCCGGTATCCCTTTTTTGAATATATCGTTCGGCAAGGGAGGAATGCCGTAGGCACCCATAATGGAATCGTTAAATTCCTTGCCCGTGCACTGACAGCTCTTGCCGCCGCCGAGCAGCAAATGCTTGCCAATGGCTTCGTCGCAGGCGACGGCGTTAGCGAAAGCGAGTGCGCAATCCGCAGGGTGAACATACTCGATGCGCGCATCCACGCCGATATCAAATATCATGTCGGAATCATGAGTGCCGCCAATAAATTTCACTGACACCGGTGGCGCAACGCTGATGCGCAAAATACTCCAATCCAGGCTTGATGCGTGAATAGCTTTTTCACACGCCAACTTGGTTTCGCCGTAATGATCATCCGGCCGATAGGGGCTGTCGGCCGTAAGCGGTGGCACTCTATCCTGCAACTTGCCGTATACGGCCACGCTAGAAGCAAAAATAAGGCGCTTAACGCCCTGCTTTTCCATCGCCACTATCAGGTTTTCGGTCGCAGTAACGTTAACGCGTGTCGCCAGCTCCGGATTGCTTTCCGATAAGGGGGGAATGATCGCGGCCAAATGAATGACCACATCGACACCGGCCAGTGCCTCATTCCAAACGCCGGGTTCGGTAATATCTCCCCAGATCGCCTTCACACGGCTGCCAAAACCGGCAGCAACACTCTGGGTAGCCGGCAACTTGCGGTCGAGACAGGAAACCTCGTAACCCTTATCCAGCAAGTAGTTGATTGTGTAGGCGCCTATATTGCCAAACGCACCGGTTAACAGTACCCGCTTAGACATAATCGTTTCCCAGCCTTGGATGTGAGCTGCACGTTATACGCAACTAAGGCACAACTGACAATTGACCATTATGCTCAAGAAACTGTCAATTTACGCAATTTAATAAGCCTTCTTGAACATCTGCGAGTGCGCGCAAGGCGGCCAGTAGACGCTCGAGTTCCCCGGCAGAGGCACACAAGCCGATGCGGACACAGGCATAGTCAGGATGCTGGTCGTAGTAACGCACTACAATATGACGTGACAGCAGCTCCCGACACAGCCGCTGCGCCTGCTCGTGATCCAGAATTATCGAGGTGAAGTAAGACGTCTGGGCGATATTTCCGCCAAGAATTTTCAGAGAACACAACTGCTTATACTGCAATTGCGCTTGGGTGCGCAATCGCAGCCGAGCGGCTTCGTGCCACTGAATATCGGCCAACATAATCCGTCCTGCCCATTGCGCCGCTGCGTTAGTCGCCCAGGGCCCCAGCTGCGCGCGAACGCTCTCAATCACATGGGGCTGGGCCAGCAGAAAGCCCAGGCGCAAACCCGGCAAACCAAAAAACTTGCCTGCCGAACGCAGCACGATCAGGCCTTCCATTGGCACCAGTGCGCTATGGGACTCCATAGGAGTCGCATCGACAAAAGCCTCATCGATGACAATCAGGCCATTGCTCGGCAGCAGTGAACGCCACAGCAGAATATCGTCGCGCTCAATACATTCGCCACTGGGGTTATTAGGGTGAATCAGCACCAGGACATCCGGGCGCCGGGATATTATTTCCCCTGCAATCCCGTCGCGGTGCGCGTTATCGTAGAAAACGCAGCGATGTCCTTCTGTGGCCCAGCGGCGAGCGTGTTCTGCGTAACCTAGCCTGGGTAGCAGCACGGTGCTGGCGGCCCGCATCGCCGGCAGGCACTGGATAATCTGCTGCGTCCCCGCAGCGGCCAACAGGCACTCGGAATCGAGCGAATAGAAATTAGCCGCAGCCTCTGTCAGTGCTGAATCTTCGTAGGGTAACTCGGTAAAGGTTTGTGCCGGCACGGCCCCGAGTGGATAGGGGAATGGGCTTACGGCATTCGAAAGGTCCAGCAATTCTTCCTGCCCTACGCCTAAAGCTTTTGCCACCTCTCTACTTTGACCGCCGTGATCCTTCAAAAGATCAAGCAGGTGTTTCTCTCGCGTATCGGCGTTCATGCACTTTCCCGAAGGTATTGAAACAGCACCGCAATAAAGAGCGCGGCAAACCAAAGTACCAAACCGGATCGCACCAAAGAAAATGCCGCTTCGAGGTCACTCGCTTGCGGCTTGGAACCGCAGCCTAATTCGGGCCTTTGGCTAACGCTACCATCATAGGTGGCCGCACCGCCCAGACAAACACCCAAAGCCCCTGCTCCGCTGGCCATGACCGAGCCCGCATTGATACTTTTCCAGGCCCAACCCTGAGCCCACCACAGCCGTCGAACCGTATAGATAAATCGACGAGGCCCTGCTAGCAGGCAAAAACAAAGACTCACACACTGCGAGGGGAAAAAATTCAGGACATCATCCAGCCGTGCTGCACAGCGACCAAAGTAATTATATCGTTCGTTACGATAGCCCCACATTGCGTCCAGCGTATTGGCAAGTCGATGCAAAAGTACCATCGTGCTGCCACCAATAGCGTACCAAAAAAGTGAGGCAAACAATGCATCGCTACTATTTTCCAGACTGGTCTCCAGAGCGGCAGTGGTCAGCGCCTCCTCATCGGCCTTTGCGGCATCCCGGCTAACAATCATGGCGGTCGCTCTGCGAGCCGCCGGCAAATCTTGAGCCGCAAGAGCCTTAGCCACTTCGGCCACATGCTCCTGCAAACTTCGCCAGCCAATTGCCGAGTAGAGAATCAGGACGTCAACAAGGTATACCCAGATGAGACCCTGCTTAACCGCCAGATAGTGCAAGGCAAGCAGGAATACAATAGCGGGCGTCAAGGCCAGCAAACAAGCCACTGCGCCCGTGAGCACCGCCTGACCCGGACTTACAGCAGGGATATTCATTTTTGCTTCAAGTAGCAATGCAAAGCGCCCGAATCCGACCAGCGGGTGCCCGCTTTTGGGCTCACCCAAAAGGCGATCCATGAGCAATGCCAACCCCCAAACCACCGGAATCATTGACAAAGCAGGCGACACGATCAAACATTCAGGCACTGCGCACTATCTCCCCGGGCCTTTAGCATCCACCCGTTGCCGTCTAGCCTCGCCGACAACGGCCGCAAACTCTATAGAGCGCCCCCAGGGGCGTCAATGCTTTCGTCCTGCCGATTGGCCCCAACAGGCGCGGGCTGCGGGAGGCGCGGTGCACCGCGCTCAGGAAGGTAGCCGGATCACGCGCCAAAGCTCGCTCGGCTCGCCGTTTTGTACTATATTTGGACGTATGCCTAGCGACGTTCAGTGGCCTAGTAACGGCTGCAACCCACCCTATGTTCATCGCTTCGTGAAAATAGCTGTGATTTCTGGTCATTAGCGTTGAAACAATGACTTCGATATCAATATTAGCTGACGGCTTTGCTTTTTCGACTATGGGCGCAAAAGCATT
Source organism: Litorivivens sp. (assembly GCA_041625575.1). Taxonomy (GTDB): domain Bacteria; phylum Pseudomonadota; class Gammaproteobacteria; order Pseudomonadales; family Spongiibacteraceae; genus Litorivivens. Next base: position 14,607 of record JBFJTG010000020.1, on the reverse strand, counting down.
GATCTTGGGACTAGAGGCACAAGTCTCACATTCTTAAACCCAGTCACGGATGCCACGATGTCTCAACATAACCACGCTAAAGCATTAGGATTAGCTGACGACGACACGCAGGCAAGCGCCAACGAAGGCGAATGGAAAATTCTCGTTGTTGACGATGAACGGGACGTTCACAGCGTCACCAATATTGTACTGCAGCACGACATTGTACTGGGTCGAAAAATCCGTTTACTGCATGCCTACTCCGGCACCCAGGCAATCGAGATACTAAAATCAGAACCCGACATCGCGCTGGTTCTGCTGGATGTCGTCATGGAAACTGACGACGACGGCCTGATGGTTGCAGCCTATGTACGTCTTAGTTCAACCAACCCCCATACCCGCATCGTAATGCGCACCGGCCAGCCCGGCGTGATCAGTGAACAGATTGCTGCAAAAGATTTTCAGGTTAACTACTATGAGCCCAAATCCCAACTAACCGCCGAGCGATTGCGCGCTATCGTTCACATGGCGATTGATGCCTATCACTCATCTGTCACACTTGCACAAACTGTTGCGCAATTAAAAACCACGTTAAACGATCTGGAACTTTTTTCAAATGCCGTAGCCCACGATCTAAAAACTCCCGGAAGACAGATTGCCTTATTAGCCGATCTTTTACTGGAGGACCTACCAGTCGACACCCCGAGAGAAACTCGTGAGCTCGCGGCGCAAATTGGCGATGCAGGCCGGCGCCTAATCAACATGACGGAAGAGCTACTTGATTTGTCGCGCCTGGGCAAAAACTCTTTAAACATGAGTGAACTGACCGCCGAAGAACTGATTGACAATGTACTTAATGATTTGCGTTTTAATCTGCGCGACGAAGAAATTGATATCCAGGTAGAGATAGATCCCGAAATAATACTCCACGTTGACCGCGAAAAATTCAAGCACGTAATCAACAACATCGTCGAAAACTCCTGCAAATATCGCAGCAAAGAACGCATCTTGCATATTTTGATCAGCGTTAAACGTAGCCTTGATAACTGCACAATCGAAATTAGCGATAACGGCACAGGAATCAATGAAAGCATGCTGGATTCTATATTCCTTCCCTTTCGAAGAGCGGTAGACGGGGATGAAGTGAATGGCAGTGGCATCGGTCTTGCGATATGCAGGCGCATTGTCGACTTGCATGATGGCACTATTTACGCTTCATCAACAGAAGGCGATGGGACAACAATATGCATCACGCTCCCAGTAACCTAGACCAGCAATCCAGCATCCAATTTGACAAACAAACTCTCGCGGCTATTAAGGGCTCACCTTCGATTGCCGTTTTCACCATTGACGATGACGGGATTATTACAGACTGGAACCGAGGCGCTGAAAAGCTCTACGGATTTAATAAAGAAGACCTGATCGACCAACATTGCCAAACACTCTTTCCAGAGAACGCGATAAACACCTTAAATAAAAATCTCGCCAAAATTATTCGCGGCAGAGTTATACCCGAAGTCGAAACACAGTGCCGCAGAAAAGACGGTCATATCATTGATATTCTTTTCTCAATGCACCCCATAAAACATTCAGAAAGTGGCCACGTCGTCGGCGCTATAACCATGAGTACAGATATCAGCGCAAAAAAGCTTACTGAACATGCGCTTGTCGAGCGCGCAAACCAGATAAAAGCCATCGTTGAGACTGTTCCGGACGCAATCATTACGATCGATAGCACAGGCGTAATTGAGGCGGTCAACCCGGCCGTTCAGACCATTTTCGGATACGCTCCACACGAAGTCATCGGCTCAAATGTCACCCTATTAATGCCCTCCCCCTATCGGGAAGAACACGACGGCTATCTGAAAAGATACCTGTCAACACGCAAGGCCAAGGTCATTGGTATCGGACGGGAAGTAACGGGGCTTAGAAAAAACGGGGAACAGTTTCCCATGGAGCTGGCCGTAAACCTGGTGATTATTGATGGTCGAGAAGCCTTTGTTGGCGTTGTAAAAGATATTTCCGAACGAAAACTGAATGAATTGGCACTGGAAGAGCAATATTCGAAAACCGAAGAAGCAAACGCGGCGCTCACAAGGACATTGGCAATACTGCAAAGCACGCAAGCTGAATTAGTCGAAGCGGAAAAAATGGCCGCTCTGGGCTCCATGGTCGCAGGCGTTGCCCACGAAATAAACACCCCGCTGGGTATAAGCCTTACCGCCGCATCCCATTTAGAAGGCGCAATTAATTCAATCACGCAAGGACTGGCCACAAAAACGCTAACTCAATCCGCCCTCCAACAACTCCTAAAAAGCGGCGAAGAAGCAAGCCAACTTATATTACGCAACCTCGACAAATCTGCCGCTTTAATCAGCAGCTTCAAGAAACTCTCTGTCGACCAGTCTGATGAGGGTATTACTGAAGGGAATTTGTCAGAAACACTCCGCAGCATTATTACTAGCATACGCACCGAAATCGAGTCGCGAAACTGTCAAATCGAGCTCACCTGCCCTGAGCAAATTCGGATAAGCATCAACACCAATACCCTGCAACAGGTACTGAAAAACCTGCTGTGCAATGCCGCCATTCACGCCTATCCGGATGAAGCAGGCGGGCCAATTACAATTACGGTTGAGGAGCAGTCGGACACACTCACTATCATGGTCGCAGATCAGGGGCGGGGCATGGATAAAGGCACTTTAGCCAAGGCCTTTGAGCCGTTTTTTACTACCCGCAGGAATAAGGGTGGCATGGGTCTCGGCCTTCATTTAGTCTACAATTTGGTTAAGCAATCGCTGCACGGCAAGATCGAGGCCCGTAGTACGGAGGGCGCCGGCTCCACATTCACCATCACTGTTCCCAAGTAATACCAACACTAGACTGAGGTGGACAGACAATCATGACCAATCTGCTGTGGCTCCAGGGTGGAGCCTGCTCTGGCAATACGATGTCATTCCTCAATGCTCAACAACCCAGTTTTGTTGAGCTCGTTCGCCAATTTGGTATCAATATTCTCTGGCACCCCTCATTGAGCCCGGAATTGGGCGACTCGGTAAAAGATATTCTGAATGCCTGCTGTAATGGCGACACCCAACTCGATATTTTTGTTTTTGAAGGCACCGTAATTAACGGCCCGGACGGCAGCGGCAAGTGGAATCGCTTTGCAGGGAAACCGATGAAAGAGTGGGTCAATGACCTTGCGGATCAGGCCAAGTACGTCGTCGGCATTGGCGATTGTGCAACGTGGGGTGGCATTCCCGCTATGTCACCCAACCCCACGGACTCGGAGGGCCTCCAATACCTCAAACGTGAACGCGGTGGCGCACTGGGAACAGAGTTTGTCAGCGGCGCCGGTTTACCCGTGATTAATATCCCGGGCTGCCCGGCCCATCCCGACTGGATTTCGCAAATACTTGTCGCACTCGCTACCGGGCGCGGAAGCGATATCGCGCTGGACGATTTGCAACGCCCCAAAACCTTTTTCACAACCTTTACCCAAACCGGCTGCACCCGCAATATGCACTACACCTACAAAATTGCCGCCACCGAATTTGCACAACGCAAAGGCTGCCTGTTCTACGATCTCGGCTGCCGAGGCCCCATGACGCGTTCTTCCTGTAATCGCATACTGTGGAATCGACAGTCTTCAAAAACCCGCGCCGGCATGCCCTGCATCGGCTGCACGGAACCCGAGTTTCCCTTTTTTGACCTTGCACCGGGCACCGTTTTTAAAAGCCAGACCGTCATGGGTATGCCAAAAGACCTGCCGACCGGTCTCGACAAGCTTGGCTACATGAAACTGACAGCGGCCGCGAAAGTGGCAGCGCCCAAATGGGCAGAAGAAGATATTTTTCTGGTATGAGTACACATAGAGTTATGCAATGAGTGACATCAAACGCCTGGATATTTCCCCGGTAGGACGCGTCGAAGGTGACCTCGACGTTCGGGTCGACATTAAAGACGGTAAAGTGGTCGATGCCTGGACGACAGCAGAATTGTTCCGCGGTCTGGAAATCATCCTCAAGGACAAAGACCCCCAAGCCGGCTTGATCGTGACACCGCGCGCCTGCGGCATATGCGGTGCCTCGCACCTCACCTGCGCAGCCTGGGCGCTGGATACGGCCTGGAATACCTATGTGCCGCGCAACGCGATTCTGGCGCGCAATCTGGGCCAGGTGGCTGAAAGCATGCAAAGTTACGTGCGCCACCACTACGGCCTCTTCCAGATCGACTTTACCAACCCGAAATACGCCAACAGCCCCTTTTACGAAGAGGCGCTAAAACGCTGGAGTGCCTACACCGGTACCCACTACGAAATTGGCATTACCATTTCCGGTCGCCCGGTGGAAATTTATGCGCTATTTGGCGGCCAGTGGCCCCATTCAAGCTATATGGTTCCGGGCGGGGTGATGTGCGCCCCCACCCTGACTGACGTCACCAAGGCCTGGTCCGTGCTTGAAAATTTTCGGCGTGAATGGATAGAACCCATCTGGCTTGGCTGCAGTATGGAGCGCTACGAACAAATCAGTAGCTACGACGAGTTCCTTGCATGGATGGACGAATCGCCTGCACATGCAAATTCAGATCTCGGTCTCTACTGGCGTATGGGGCTCGACATCGGTCTCGACACCTACGGCGGCGGCATAGACCGCTTTCTTGCCTGGGGCTGCTTGCCCCACGAAGATAAATACCAGCACCCAACCATCGAAACTCGCAGTGCCTCGCTGCGTATACCAAGCGGTATTTATGATTTCGCAAAAGACACCCACTATCCCGTCGATCAAAACCGGGTGAGAGAAAATACAGCTTACGCCTGGTACGACGAAGGCCCTGCCGATGTCCATCCTTTTGAACGAAACACCCGGCCAAGCGTTAACAACGACGTTGAACATGAAAACAAATACTCCTGGAGCAGCGCCGTGCTGGACAAAGACTTCGGCCGTCTGGAGACCGGGGGGCTGGCGCGCAACCTGGTCGCCTCGAAACAGCGCGAAGACTGGCAGGTTCGAGACACTCTGGTGCTGGATATGATGCGAGCCATGGGTGGATCCAGCGTGCTACTGCGTCACTTTGCACGAATGCACGACACCATAAAGCTGTATCGACAGGCAGAACATTGCCTGCGAGAGTTTCACCTGGACGAGCCCTGGTATCAAAAACCCGTCGAAAAAGACGGTCGCGGCTTTGGTGCAACCGAAGCTGCACGCGGGGCGCTGTCGCACTGGATCGATGTGCGCGCCGGAAAAATTGCAAACTACCAAATCATATCGCCAACTACCTGGAATATCGGCCCCCGCGATGGCGCACGCAACCGCGGCCCGCTGGAAAATGCACTTGTTGGTGCACCAATCGCCAATCCTCGCGACCCCGTCGAAGTGGGTCACGTGGCCAGATCGTTCGATTCGTGTATGGTCTGTACCGTGCATGCGCACGATGCCAACTCGGGCGAAGAGCTGGCCCGCTTTCAGGTCACTTGATATGAGTATCGCAATAATAGGTTGCGGCAACAGTAACCGCAGCGACGATGGCGTGGGCAGCTATGTGATCCGTCAATTACAGGCGCTGCCCGGTGCGCGCAGTGACATTGCGTTTTTCGATACCGGAACCAACGGCATGGAAGTCATGTTCAAAGCGCGCGGTTGCCGTGAATTAATAGTGATAGATGCCTGCGAAAGTCAAAGCCGCCCGGGCACTTTATTTGAAGTTCCCGGAGACGAATTGCGCGCGATACCAGACCCCGGACTCAATTTGCACGATTTTCGCTGGCAGAATGCTCTCTACGCCGGACAGCGGATTTTCAAAGAGCAATTCCCCACGGACCTTACTGTTTACCTGATAGAAGCAGGAACATTAAAACTGGGGCTAACACTCAGCGAGCCGGTGCGCCGGACAGCCGACGAGTTGGTCACTCGCTTGATGCAGCGCTACCTTTTAGACGACCAGAGACTCGCCCAATGAATCAGGCCAGGTATCAATTTGAATCTGCCTTAGGCCTTGCCGGCAGCACAGACTACAGCAGCGCAGAGAAGGCCACCGTGATGCTAGAGGTTGCTCTGGGCATTGCTGACCGCGCCACACAAATTGAAGACTACGACCTGACAATTCAACTGCTTGAATCGGCGCTGTCACTGCCGGATTTGGACCTTGAGCAACGCGCCGTCCTGCAACTCCAACTCGCCAGCTCCTTGTTTCACCACGGCGAAGAAGGGATTGAATCGCTTCAAGTCATCGCCGAACGTCTTAAGTCTGCGACTCGGGCACAAGATGCCGAGACACGCAGCGACGCTTACATGCTGCGCGGCCTGGTACTGCAAACGATGGCGATTGAACATCAGGCTGACTACCGGGCGGCCGTCGATAGCTACGACGAGGCCCTTAAGTATTTTACGGCCGCCAACTTTCCCGTTGAATACAGCATCATCCAAAACAACCTTGCCACGCTGTGGCTGTCCTTAAAGGATGCCGGGATATCTGCGCATTCCTTTGAAGCTCTGGCCGTCGGCGCCTTCGAAACGGCTTTGAGTTGCATTAGCGCCGACAAAAACCCCGAAGAGTTTGCCATGCTCTCCAATAATTTAGGCAATGCCCTGCAACACGCCGACGACGAACATGCCTTGGCCAACAATTTACGCGCGCGCGAAGCCTACGACGTTGCCCTCGACATCCGCCGTAAATCCAACAATGCAGCAGCACTGGCCAACACCCTCGCTAACCGTGCGAACTGCGTTGGAAAACTACCGGATGAGCTATCGCAACCTGAGGGGGGCAATCGTTCCAATCTTCGCGAAGCCATCGCCAATGCCAGTGAAGCGCTCGACATTTATCAACAGCTCGGTGATTTTGGTCGGGGCCAAATCATGCGCTCGCTCATTGCAGACCTCAATGCCGAGCTAAATCGGGAGGAAGGCTATGCCCAACACGCCTGACAGCGCCGAAGACCTTGCGGCTCGTATTGATGAACTCACCCGACAGGCCGAGCAGCTCGACGCCAATGGCGCGGCACTTGCCAATGCCCTGAAGGACGCGGTAGAAGCCTTCCACAAAGTGGGTTTACAGGAATTGCTCACTGAAGTGACCAAGAGTCAAAGGGGCAGCTCTGCACTTAGGGAGGCCAGTGCTTTACCCTCGGTCTATGCGATGTTCAGGCGCCACGGCCTGATAAAACCTTCGCTTCAGGAGCAAGTATTAGAGGCACTGGAGCTGGTAAAACCGGAACTCAAACAGCACGGCGGCGATGTGAGATTGGTGGCCATTCCCAGTCATGACACGGTGGAAATTCAACTGCTCGGTGCCTGCGATGGTTGCGGTTCATCAGAAATAACCCTTAAACAGGGAATCGAAAAAACCCTCCGCGAACGCTGCACATGGATAGAACACATTGTCACTGCTCCGGGCCAGAACGCCAGCTCTACAGCCACGGATAGCGTCCGGGTGCTTAGCCCCTTCGAAGCGAAACTCAAACAAGCACTTCAGGAAAGCGCATGAGCCGAATTCCGCGCACGAATCGGCTCCCATTCAATGGTTGCCCAAGGCATTATCACAGAGGGACACGGTGAGCGAAGCTGATATCGAGCAAGGTCTGGAATCGCTTGAACTGCGCTTGTCGGGTGTTGTTCAGGGCGTCGGCATGCGTCCCTTCATCTACCGACTGTCGCAAAAGCACGGCTTAAGCGGTCGGGTCTATAACAGCGGTAGCGATGTTGTAATTCATTGGCAGGGAACGGCAAGAAATCTTCGCGAGGCAATTTCCTGCATCGAAAATTCAGCGCCCACCGGCGCCCGGATAAACCGTATTGCCCGGCAAAATTGCACTGAGGCAACGCGCAGCGATTTTCAGGTTGGTCCTAGTCACGGCCGCAGCAAGCAACAGCGCCTAATGCCCGATCGGGCTAGCTGCCCGCGCTGCGTTGACGATATTTTTAACACCAACAACCGCCGTCACCACTATGCTTTTACCAACTGTACCGACTGCGGCCCGCGATACAGCGTCATTGAGCAATTGCCATGGGATAGAGCCAACACAACCCTCGTCGATTTTCTCCTGTGCGAGCGCTGCCAGCACGAATATAACAATCCCGAAGACCGAAGATTCCACGCCCAGCCCAATGCCTGCCCCGATTGCGGCCCGCAATTGTTTTTCACTACAGGTGATGTGGAAGCAGCGCGCGGCTCGGAAGCTCTGAAACTGGCGGCACAGCAAATCCGCGAAGGCCGGATCATTGCAATACAGGGCACCGGTTGCTTCCACCTCAGCTGCGATGCGAGCAATAGCGAGGCCATTGCCCGGCTGCGAAAGATAAAGGCCAGGCCAACGAAAGCTCTCGCCATTATGGTGGGCAATATTCATGAGGCCGGCAAATTGGCGTACATCGATCCGGCCGAAGCGAAGCTGCTTAGCTCTCCGGCCGCGCCTATCGTGCTCTTGGAACAACGACCCAACACCCTCAGTCCATCCCTCGCACCGGGTTTGAATCGGCTCGGCATTATGCTGGCCCATTCGCCACTGCACCACCTACTCCTCTCGGATACCGCGACTGCGATCGTGCTTAGCAGCGCCAATCGCCCGGGCAGGCCGGCCATCACCGATCCCGAGGAAGCGAAAGCCCTGTGCGCAGAGCTGGGTATCGCTGTGCTCTGGCACAATCGCCGAATAGCACATCGCATTGATGATTCAGTAACTCAGGTCATCGACGGCGTGCCGCAAATCATTCGGCGCGCGCGCGGCTACGCTCCACTGCCTATTAGTCTTCCCGAAGGATTTGAATCTGCGCCCAGCGTACTTGCACTGGGCGGGCATCATAAAAACAGTATTTGCATCACCGACGGTCAGGACGCCCTCCTTTCCGGCTGGATTGGCGACCTCGACAGCCCCGCGGCCCGAATCGACTATCGATCACAAATCGACGCGCACTGCGCCCTACACAAAAAGACCCCGACCCTTCTGGCCAGCGACCAACACCCGGATTACTACAGTTCCTGCCTGTCCGGGGTTATGGCCGCCGAAAAACAACTCACGCAGCGCAAAGTGTGGCACCACCATGCCCACGCCGCCTCCTGTCTTGCCGACAATAGTCGTCCCTTGTCTGCACCGCCAATACTCTGTATCTGCTTTGACGGTACCGGACTGGGTGAAGATACAACGCTCTGGGGCGGCGAATTTTTATTGGCGGATTACACCGGCTTCACCCGTCTGGCTTCGCTACAATCTTTTGCTCTGGCCGGTGGCGAAAGCGCAATCCTTCAGCCCTGGCGCAGCCTCGCCGCCCTGCTATACAAGCACCTGGACAGAAAAACCTACGATAGTGCGAGCACCCTATTCGCGGTATTAAAAGACAAACCCCTGGACACCATAGCGGCGCAAATAGAGGCCGGCCTGAATTGCCCTGCCACCAGCTCCATCGGGCGGCTGTTCGATGCAGTAGCTGCCTGCCTCGGCATTGCTGAAGTCAGCTATGAGGGCGAAGCCGCAATGCGGCTGCAAGCACTGGCAGAAAAGAGTGAAGATAATGAATCCTACACTCTGGAATTTTCTGCAACCGCCTACACCAGTGAACTCTCAACACACCGACTGTGGCTCGACATCGGCAACGACATCCGCCGCTCGCTAGAACCGGCTGTTATTGCCCGTCGCTTTCACAATACACTGGCGAATGCGATTCTGCGTGTTTCTGAATCACTGTATTCACGAAGCTCCCATTGGCAAGAACGGAGCATCGCGCTGAGCGGCGGTGTATTTCAAAATGCCCTGCTGCAATCCTTAAGTGTGCGCGCCCTAAGCGACGCCGGTTTTGAGGTGCTGACCCACAAGCAGGTGCCAGCCAACGATGGCGGTCTGGCACTCGGACAGACCTGCATTGTCGCAGCGCAAGAGCTCCGCCGTTCGCCAACAAACACACAGCAATATGCAGAGAGTACGCCAACATGTGTTTAGGCATTCCGGGCAAAATCGTTTCCATTAGCCATAGCCAACACAAATTGGGCATGGTCGATGTTGGTGGAGTATGCCGTGAAATCAATCTTGCCTGCATTGTCGCGAAAGATAAGCACATCGACGAATACGTGGGGGCATGGGTTTTGGTGCATGTTGGTTTTGCGATGTCACTGATCGACGAGCGTGAGGCTGCAAGAACGCTGGAGCTGCTGCAACAGTTGGGAGAGCTCACGACGGAAATCACGGGTAAGGCGCAATGACAGACAATCACCACGACACCCTGAAATCACTCTACCCCCACCTATCGGGTAAAAACGCTAACTTACCCGATCGCGGCGAGCTTTTGGATGCGATTCAACGTAAAAACGACGACAGCATCGCGATTCGCCAACGCTTTTTTACCGAGCACAGCGAAACATTAATAGACACGGCGGCGGCGCTCGCGAATGTCTTTCTGCAAAACGGAAAATTGCTCTGCATGGGCAATGGTGGTTCAAGTTGCGACGCCGCCCATTTGACCGTTGAGTTTAACCATCCTGTCAGCACTGGTCGGCCGGCCCTGCCCGCCATAAACCTGAGCGCCGATATTGCCATGCTCACGGCGGTCGGCAACGATGTCGGCTATGAGCAGGTTTTTCAGCGGCAGGTAATTGCCCTTGGCCAGAAAGGTGATGCCCTGTTCGGCCTGTCGACCAGCGGCAATTCTGAAAATCTTATGTCGGCCTTCAAGGCTGCACGTGAACGCGGCATGCTCTGTATTGCATTGCTAGGGGGGGACGGCGGCAGGATTGCCGGGCACAGTGAGATTGATCACTGCCTCATTGTTGCTACAAACAATATTCACCGAATTCAGGAAACCCACGTAGCGTGCTACCACATACTGTGGGATCTGGTGCATACGCTCATGGCAGCAAGACGATGAACGAACAAACACTAAAGCTCATTGACGAATTTCGCGACCCGGCGCTTGCCAAACAAGCCGTGCAAGCGATTCGCCGTGACGCCGATGATTTGATGCTGCAACGCAAACGACCCCTGCAAATTATGGAGGTCTGCGGCGGACACACTCACAGCATTTTTCGTTTCGGACTGCACAAACTGTTACCGGACTCCATCGAATTTGTGCACGGACCAGGCTGTCCCGTCTGCGTACTACCCCAAGGGGTAATCGATGATTGCATTGATATAGCCAATCACCCCGGCGTAATTTTATGCAGTTTTGGCGACGCTCTGCGCGTGCCGGGATCCAAAGGGAGTTTACTCAATGCGCGCGCCGCCGGCGCAGACGTGCGCAGTGTGTATTCGCCCGCCGATGCCCTCACTATTGCGCGTGAGAATCCTGAGAAACAAGTCGTTTTCTTTGCCCTTGGCTTTGAGACTACCCTTCCGGGCACGGCCTTAACGCTGCTGGAAGCCAAACAGTCCGGAATAAAAAACTTTTCCGTTTTCTGCAATCACATCACCATCGTGTCGACCATCAAGGCCATATTGGATTCCCCCGATATGCGCCTCGACGGTTTTCTTGGACCTGGCCATGCCAGCATGATCATCGGCACTAAAGTCTTCGACTTTGTTCCGCAACGCTACGGCTTGCCCTTTGTCGTTTCCGGCTTCGAACCTTTGGATATCCTTCAATCCGTTCACATGATTCTCAAGCAGCTACAAGGAAAAACCGCCACGCTCGAAAACCAATATACGCGCGTTGTTAGAGAAGATGGCAACCTTGAGGCGCTCGAAGCGATAGGCCAGGTTTTTGCACTGCGCGACTATTTCGAGTGGCGCGGTCTGGGTTCCATCGACCATTCCGGCTTGCGTCTAAACGAGAGCTTTGCCGACTTCGATGCTGAAAATCGCTTCGCCCTGCGTAAAGCCAGCATTGCCGACCCGAGTTCGTGCCAGTGTGGGGAGGTGTTGAAGGGAGTAATTAAGCCGACACAATGCAAGGTTTACGGTAGTCAGTGCACGCCGCAGACGCCGCTCGGTGCCTTGATGGTGTCATCCGAAGGTGCCTGCGCAGCCTACTACAATTACGACAGACGGGTTAGTTAGCCACATGGTGAACTCAGAAGCCAAGATAAGCGTGTCACAGGGTAGTGGCGGGCGCGACATGCAGAAGCTATTGCAGGACACCATCTTGCCTATCCTCAATAACGGTCAGCACCAGAACGCCGACGCTGCCACAATTGCGTCTTCGGCAATTACGCCTCAGGGCGAAGCGCTGGCCTTCACCACCGACTCTTATACCGTATCGCCCCGACAATTTGCTGGCGGCGACATCGGTAGCCTCGCTGTGAATGGCACCGTCAACGACTTGGCGTGCTCCGGAGCCATACCTAGATTTTTATCCTGCAGCCTGATTATTGAAGAAGGATTAGCGTTCACAGAATTGAAAGAGATTCTGACCTCGATGCGTCAGGCCGCCGACGCGGCTGGCGTTGCCATTATTACTGGCGATACAAAGGTTGTACCCCGCGGCGCAGCCGATGGACTCTATATTAACACCGCCGGAATTGGCTCGATTCCGGGCGAGATTAAACTTGGCGCCGGCAGCATTGTGGCTGGCGACCAGATCATTGTGAGTGGCTACCTGGGCGATCATGGCGCTGCCATCCTCTGCGCTCGAGAGGATTTACGGCTGGAGAGTCAGGTGAAGAGCGACTGCCGCCCCATCCACCAAATGGTTCAAGCCCTGTTGTCAGCCTGCCCGAATACCCGCTTCATCCGCGATGCAACGCGTGGCGGAGTCGCCACCGTCGTTAATGAAATCGCTGCGGAAGCGAACTTGGGGGCAATTCTTGATGAAGCCCAATTGCCGGTAAGGCAGGCTGTTCGAAGCACCTGCGAGCTGCTCGGATTCGACCCCTTGTGGCTGGCGAATGAGGGGACGTTCATCGCTGTGATTCCGGCAGCATCCAGTGCTGCCGCGCTCGCCGCCTTGCGGGAAATTCCGGAGTCAGCGCAAGCAGCCATCATTGGTAGACTTACCGAAGAACACCACGGCATGGTAGCGATCAAGACGCTATTCGGCGGTGAGAGAACATTGGATATGCCCAGTGGCGAATTGTTGCCCCGCATCTGTTAAAAAACTAACGAATCAGGCGCTATCATGGACAAGAAAATTCAAGGTATCGATCTAGCCGACCCTGTCATTAGCGGCATTATTGAGCAGTCGACAAAGAGCGACTCCAGACTTTATGCAAGCAGATTATTCCGACTCGACAAGCCCGAAGAAAGTCTGGCCCTCGAAAACTCAATCCCCGGAACGGCAAAGGCCCTGCTAAACGCTCTCAATGAACTGCTATTGCACCACGAAGGCGACAAAGAGTTATCGACCGACAATGACGCAATTATCCGGCGACTTGCGTGGAAATCAAACAGCACAACGCTGGGCATAGGCCGCACTTCGTCAGAGGCATTAACCATCGTGCACGGTGAGAAGCTGACTCTTTCAAACTGTGTAGACTGGCTCGCTAGCCCCTCGGCGGCCACCCTACCGGCGGCCAGCAGTGCCATTCGATTAACGTCTGCAGATATTGAAAAACTGGTCGATGATGGCCTAACCAAGGTAGTTGTTAGCAATAAGCAAATAGACGCATTACGCGCTTTTGCAACTCACAATACACTAACTGAGTTAGGGCAGAGGTTTATTGGAAGCCATGCAAGCCATACCTCGACAGCACTTATTATGGAGTCTGACGCTGCGCTACTCTACGCCAAATCAGTGCCGTTTTACACCAACTATGTGCTTGCACTGATCGCCAGCAAAAATCACAATTACACTTCACTAAGCACACACGCCCGCGACATCGCTGACAACATCGTCCGGCATCAGATTGGGCTGATTTTGGAAAGCGGCATCATTACCGATACCAGCCTTCCGGAAAACGACCGGGCCTGGCAGGCCGTCGTTAATGAACTTGAGGCGGTTGGACAACAGGAGTTGTTGCCGTTGTTGGAAATCGGTGGTTTCGCCAACCAAACTCTGGGTGATCAGGGCAGTATGGAAGATGGCGACATGGTGCTACGCTGCCAGGAATGCATTTACTATCTTCCCAAACGCAAATGGTGCGACCTGCCCGCATTGCCGCTGCCGGTGGAAGCCCATTGGTACTGTCGGCTGTGGAAACTCTAGCCAGCATGCACGAACTGGGCATTACGCGTAACATCGTCAGCATAGTCGCTGAAGAAGCCGGGGCCCGGCCGGTTATTCGCGTCAGTCTTAAAATAGGCGAGTTTAGCGCCGTGCTGCCTGACGCGCTGCACTTTTGCTTCGATAGTTGTACCAAAGGAACTGTATTGGAACATGCCGCGCTGGACATACTGCCAGTTGCAGGCGAGCTGGAATGCACCGAATGCAATAACAGGTTTCTCAGCCCAAGACCCTTTGGTACTTGCGCCTGCGGCTCGCGACAACTTAAATGTATAGCGGGCGACGAGTTGCTAATTCACGAAATAGAACTGGCTTAGGAGAACAACAATGTGCACCGTATGCGGCTGCTCTGACGGCGCGACAACACAGATAGACGGCAAGCCTATGCCGCAGCACTCTCACGATCACTCACACAGTCACTCGCACGACCACTCACACGACCACTCACACGACCACTCACACGACCACTCACACGACCACTCACACGACCACTCACACGACCACTCACACGACCACTCACACGACCACTCACACGACCACTCAC
>JBFJTG010000019.1:0-35284 GCA_041625575.1 Litorivivens sp. | reverse complement strand
TCCTCTACCCAAAGCGCCGGGTTTTTTATTTATGACTTTGCGGGCTGGCAAGAACCCTCGCAGGGTTCGACCAAAAGCGCCGCTTTTGGATACAAGCGGCACCGCCGCGCAGCCCGAAGGGTCAAAACAGGCCCTAGCCTGCTTTGATTAATCCATCTCCATGGACCCCAAAAAACCCTCCTCTACCCAAAGCGCCGGTTTTTTTATTTATGGCTTTGGGGGCTGGCAAGAACCCTCGCAGGGTTCGACCAAAAGCGTCGCTTTTGGATACAAGCGGCACCGCCGCTATACCCACTACACTCGCTTTGCTCGCGGGGCACGCTGAGCCCGAAGGGTCAAAACAGGCCCTAGCCTGCTTTGATTAATCCATCTCCATGCACCCCAAAAAACCCTCCTCTGCCCCAAAGCGCCGGGGTTTTTATTTATCGCTTTGAGGGCTGGCAAGAACCCTCGCAGGGTTCGACCAAAAGCACTGCTTTTAGATACGAGCGGCTCTATATTCAACCTCAACTAGATACCCGACTTCGTTCTCTTTACCGATAACTGACGTCGCCCCTCATACCACGCCACCGCCTCTTCCAATTCCACCTCCACAGGCCGAGGCTTCCAATGCAACTCTCGCACCGCCTTACTGTGATCCAGCTTGGGCATAACCCGCATCAGGTTAATCGACGAGCGAGACAGTTTGACATCCTTGTTGAACAGCGCCCCGACTAGATCCCCCGTCGTTGCCGCGACGTTCACCAGCCAGTCTGGCACACAACGTTTCGGCGGCTCAATTCCGGCAAATTCAGCAACTATTCGGAAATGATCCACTATTTTCAAATATCGCTCACTAAGAATGTAGCGCTCGCCGATGCGGCCATGCTTAGCGGCCGCCAGCATTCCGCGCGCGCTATCCTTGATACCCACGCTCTCCGCGCCGCCATTGAAATACACCGGCATTTTGCCGCTGACCACATCAATGATGAAATTCTGGCCATGAGATGTCGGTTGAAAATCTTCGGCGCCGTAAGTATTGGAAATACAGCAGGCGACAGCGGGAACACGCCCCTTGCGAGCATAGTCCAACACCATGTTCTCGGCTGCCACGCGAGTCTTCACATAGTCCGGTGCGCGATCAGCCCAGTTAAATTCATCAGCCTCCGTGGAGACACCACTGGCGTTGATACCAATTGTCACCAGCGAGCTTGTGAATACAAACTTTTCCAGATCATAAGAGGAAATCACTTCGAGGACTTTTTTCAGCTCCTCTACATTGGTCTTCCACAGCGGCGCGCTATCGCGCAAATAGGACCGGGGGTCAACAATGCAATAGAACACATAGCGGACGTCAGCCAGCGAATCACGCAGGCTTTGCTCATCGAAAGGGTTCCCCACCCGGACTTCAATATCCAAACCTTCAATGGCCTCCGTACGGCTACCCGGCCGCACCAATACTCGAACGTCATTGCCCTGCGCTGCCAGCAGTTTGGTCACATGACTACCCAGAAACCCACTCGCACCCAAGACTAAACATTTACCCTCGAACACTCTCGAATACCTTATGTTATGTTTATAGTTCGGGTGTGCAGCAAACGGAAACACTCCGCCTCTACTCCGCACCTTTCACTCAGTAAATCGGCAAAACCCTAGCACTCAATCTTTAAAAACAGGCACTCTGCCCTGTTTCCTCGCCTTAATGGCTTCTTCAAAATTTTGAGTCGTCATTCGCACAAACAATTGCGCATGACCTTCGTGATTCATGTGAGCGTGACGGCTTCCTGCCTCAAGCCCAGCCCATAGCATCTGCTTGGTGAGCTCCACACCCAATTGGCTGAAGCCAATTATTCGCTCAGCCAATGTGTAGCATTCGTCCAACAAATTATCGTGTTTAACAACTCTGGATACCATGCCGATGCGATCAGCTTCTTCAGCCTTGACGTCGCGTCCTGACAGCATGATTTCGAAAGCCCGACTGGAACCAATCGCTCGCGGCAGTATGTAGCTCAAACCAAGCTCGGCGGCAGTGAGACCGTTGTTAATACCCGCGGCGCGAAAATAGGCCTTTTCGGAAATAATGCGGATGTCTGTCGACATCGCCAAACAAAAACCACCGCCAATCGCAGCGCCATTCACGGCACCAATAACCGGCTGATGCATATCCTGGATAGTTTTAATGACGTCGTCGAGTACTTTCATTGCCCGGCGTGCGATTCCGGGAACCGTTAGACCGTCGAAGATGGACATATAGCCGGGGTCTTCAAGATCGGCACCCGAACAAAAGCCCTCACCCGCACCGGTGAGAATGACGACCCGCGTGTCATTGTCAAAACTGACTTCTTCGAGCGCCTCCTTTAGCGGTGCCATAACGTCAAAGGCCATCGCATTCATTCGCTCGGGACGATTAAGGGTGATTTGGGTGATATGGGGACGCGGCTTTTCTACGAGAATAAAAGACATGGCTTCATAACCTTATTATGAAAATAATTAGGGTCTATTGAAGCCTATCTATGCAACCCTGACCATTACAGAGTGTTGAGCCAGGCCGAAATGCTGGCTTACTCCTGATATAAGTCGAAACGATCGTCGCCAAAAATATTCACGCCAGGGGCAAGTAGATCCATATAACGGTCAAAGTACAGAAACTGCTTGAGCAGCATGGTAAAGGAGCGAGGGAAACGAATTCCGTAGCTTTTGGCAATATCCCCCAACTCACTCATCAAGTTAGTGACGCCATCAGGTTCACGCCCACCGCCGCCCAACAAATACTCCGGCTCCATGGCATCCAGACTGCGGAACAATTTCTCAATATCCCGAGCCAGAGCGGCAACGTCAACTTCCTTGCGCGTTACACCAACGGCCAGCATGGATTCGGCCATTTGGGCGTAATTCTGCTGATTAACCGCCATAAACAGAGAGAAGGTTGCCTCCCAAACAGCAGGTTTGATGCGCCCCACCATTCCAAAGTCAATAAAGCCAACCCGTCCGTCCTTCAACAACATCAGATTGCCACTGTGCAAATCAGCATGGAAGAAGTCGCACTGGGTTAGACTGGCAAACCAGGTATTCATGGCATTAAAGAGGCTTTGCGCCGCATCGTGACCAGAGGCCTCCAAGGCTTCAATATCGGTCAGGGCAACGCCATAAAAACGCTCCATCGTGAGTACGCGCTCATTGCTTGCCTGAAGGTAAGGCTTGGGCACGATAACTGCTGTGTTCGAGGTTGTGGAAAGGTAGCGCCCGAATTGAATGAGATTGTCCGCTTCCTTTACAAAATCACATTCATCCAGCATGGCCTGATACATTTCCTCGACGATATCAGCCACTGCGCCCTTATCCATGTTGGGCACGATCATCTCAAACAGACGAGTGAGTAAATAGACCGCGTTCAAATCGGTAGTCAAGGTCATTTTGACGCCCGGCTTTTGAACTTTAACCACGACGTCTTCGCCGGTAATCAGTGTTGCGGCATGCACCTGGGCAATGGAAGCAGACGCGAGAGCGACCGGATCGATATGGGAGAAAACACGATCCAGCGGTTTACCCAAATCGCTCTCGATAATCGCCCTGACCTTGCGAAACGGGATTGCCGGCGTCTGATCCAGACATTTCTGAAACTCGTCGACATACTCCTTCGGAAAAATGGAAGGAGAGCTGGCAATAAACTGACCAAATTTAATATAAGTAACACCCAGGGTTTCAAACAGTTCGCGCATTTCCGCCGGCGAAGGTGGACTCCAGCGATAAATCCAGCGCAAGGCCTTTGGGTAAACAGCGGCAAAGGTCTGAAACAGGCGCAAAGATCCCCGCACACCCAGCTCAGCGAGTTGCATTGGCCGGCGGGATTGCAGCGAATTCGGTGCCATTGAATTGGAGCCTGCGGTCATTCATTCATCCATGAGCAAGTTTTACGATAACGCGCAGTATACGCGAAGCTCCCTATTATATCAGAGCCCTGTTTCGGTGTAGATTACCAAAAGCCCCGCTGCATATTACGCCTCCTCCGCACTGAAAGTGAGCCTGCTGGTCGCAGGCCGGGAGAAACTCACCCTCGGCTTTTATTCACTTTGCGCAGGCACTACAATGTGCACAGTGTCACTATTATCCGAGCAGTTAAAGGAATTACAGTGCAATTACCCCTACGAAGACGCGCACAGCTTGAAGAGCGCATGCGAACCGCAGATACCTACGAGGAATGGTCCAAAGCGGCCAAGGCCTACGACGATTTGGTCGGTCTTTCGCAATGGCGCAAAATGGATCAAACGCGCCTCTATGACCATGTTTCCATTCGCTACCGCCTCGACCGCCTGCGCGCCTTACGCAGCCGTCACGACGACGTTGGCTTGCTCTTCACCCTCAATGAGGGCATTCACGGCAATATGGGAGGCATGGGCAAAGCAGCCGTGCACTCGCGCTCCAAATTCGGCACCAAACACCTGATTGAAAGCTATGTGGAGGAGATTGCCGACTCTCTAAACCATATTGCCCGCACGGACGATAGCAATATCCACTTTGAAGACAAGCTCGACTTCTTTCAGCGCGGCAGCCAATGCTATGGCCGTTCTGCGCTGATGTTAAGCGGTGGCGGCGCTCTGGGCTTTTATCACATCGGTGTCGTGCGAGCGCTTCTGGAGCAGGATTTACTGCCTAACGTTATCTCTGGCTCCAGTGCCGGATCCATTGTTGCTGCCGTTCTGGGCACCCATAACGACAACGAAATGGATCAGTTTATGGATGCGAAACATCTCGCATTCGAAGCCAAACAGGAAGCCACCTGGTTTAACCGCATGTTTCGGGGCGCTCGCGCCAATATCGATGTTCACGATCTGCAAAATACGATCAATCGCCTGATTCCCGATATGACCTTCGAGGAGGCTTACAAAAAAACCGGCCGCCAGATTAGCATTTCCATCGCACCGGCCGAAACGCATCAGACTTCCCGCCTGTTAAACGCCATAGCCTCGCCAAACGTTTATATTCGCTCAGCCGTGATGGCCTCTTGCGCGGTACCAGGCGTCTACCCGCCCGTCACTTTGCAGGCGAAAAACGTTTACGGTGACAGCCAGCCCTACCTGGCATCACGCAAATGGATCGATGGTTCGATATCAGACGATCTTCCCGCCAAACGGTTATCCCGAATGTATGGCGTTAATCATTTTATTGTCAGCCAAATTAACCCCGTCGTGCTGCCCTTTATAAGCCGCAAAAAGAAGCGCGGCGGACTAGCCACGACCGCAGCCAGTATCGGCCGCTTTGCACTTACCGAAGTTCTCGATGCCCAGCGCTACATATCCCAAAATTATCTTCGCGATATGCCACGCGTGAATATGGTGCTAAATAGCATGCACAGCCTGGCAAAACAGGAATACTCCGGCGATATCAATATCGTTCCAAGCTTCCGCTTTTATGACATGCGTAAACTGCTCGCCAAATTATCGGAAGACGAACTTGTAGGGCTCATGCGAGAAGGTGAACGGGCAGCCTGGCCACAAATTGAAACTATCCGCACCTGCACTCGCATCAGCAAAGTACTCGACAATATTCTCGAAGAAATGCAGAACATCGAAGTGCAGGCAGTGCGCAGGATTCACCCCCTACCCGCCATCAAATAAGCCCCCCGGAATACCGTGCCCCGCTAGGAATTCGGGGCTTTTACCATTACCGTTAGGCGAGACACGCAAATTTTTCGCCCTTGTGGGTCACTAATATGCGTTTCCCAGACCTGAGTGCTGCGTCCTATATGCAGAGGCCGCACGACACCGGTCACCTCCCCCTCACTGACTGAGCGCATATGATTCGCATTAACCTCCAGCCCGACAACCACTGAACCGGGTTCTGCAGCAAGAAACCCCGCTATGCTGCCTAATGTTTCAGACAGTACAACCGAAGCCCCGCCGTGCAAAATGCCAAAGGGCTGCATCGTCCGTCGGTCTACAGGCATGGTCGCGACTATGAAGTCGTCACCAATTTCCTTAAAGGTCACGCCCAAATACGAGGCGAGACTATCTTTCTGCATTGTAGCCAGATCTTCTATTGTTGCTGATTGCTTCCACATTCCCATTGCTAAGCCTTACACTAGAGTGAATCAATGAATGCCATAGTATCGGCTTCAATCAAATTTCACATTATGCTGAATGCACAACTACTGTGCGCCAGAATGCAGGCCTGACAATTAACGTACGCGCACCTGATTCAAAATTCGCTCTGGGCGTCAGCCTCGGCATACTAACGGTTTTTCTCGGCAGCACTGTGGCTGCCGCAGGCAAACATTTATCGTCGCAAGTACATGTATCCACAATTGTTCTCGCCCAGTACCTAATCTGCTTTATTTTCGTCATGCCCTGGTGCTTGCGCAATGGTCGCCTTGAGGTACTTACACAGCGCCCCTTGCAGCATATTATTCGCGGCATTAGCGGCTGCACCTGCTTCTATACTTATTATTTAGCCATGCAGCATATGCCGCTGGTTGATGCGACCCTGATGCGCAACACCGCGCCCCTCCTGGTTCCCCTGGTTATTCTCGTCTGGTACCGCAGTTCGGTACCACTTAGCCGCTTGCTGCCCTTGCTGATCGGATTTTCCGGCGTAACACTGGTGCTAAGGCCAACCTTCGACGGCGTCAACATCTGGCACCTGGTTGCACTCAGCTCGGGACTGGGCCTGGCGATCTCAATGGTCGGCACCCGCGAACTGGCGCGGACCGAACCCGAGAGCCGGATATTATTCTATTACTTCAGCATCTCCCTGCTATTTGTGCTGCCTTTTTTTGTCATGAATTATCAGCCGATTCCGGTGAGCGCCATCCCCTGGTTACTCTACGTAGGCGTGGTGATGTTTGTAACCTTCGTTGTGTACACCAAAGCCTTTTCCTACGTACCCTCTTCGGTTCTAGCCCCAACCAGCTACTTCGCCATCGTCTTCAGCGGCGTGCTGGACTGGCTTATATGGGATGTCGTCCCTGACATACCAACCGTAATGGGCATCGTGCTAGTTGTTTGCGGCGGCCTACTGATTTTGCGCAGCCCCAGCACTGCCGCCAGCGACAACTAAGCCCTCCACTTGCTCACACACCGTCGACGCTTGCTTGTGGCGTAATCGCTTAATCAGCGTCGGCAAAAGTTCATACACAGCCAGGCCCGCCAGAATTAGCACACTTCCCTGACGCAACTCTGCGCTGATACTTTCACCAGCCAGTGCGACGCCGAGGAACATCGCAAGCACGGTAGTAATCAGGGGCACCAAACCTACGACTTCAAAGGGCAAGGTACGCAGCACATAGTAAAAGGCCATAAATCCCAGTAAGGAACCAATGGTCGCGAGATAGACGACAGCACTGGTCGCCTTATTCATTCCAATTTGCGGTAGTTGGCCATCAACCATGTACCAACACAGCAGCAAACCCGGCAATGCAAACACCATGGCTCCCAAGCTCTGCTCCAAAGGATCTACCTCACTGGTATCCAGCTTTTTCAGCAGAATATTGCTCAGCGAAAATATGACCGTCGAAGCTATCATCAGGAGAATACCTATATAGCGTTCACTGCCTGCGGCGAACTGGGCGTAAGAGATAAGCACCAGCCCCGACAGGGAAATGGCCAGACCTAGCAGCCGCGCCGGCGTAAACAGATTTCGCTTAAGAATTAGCAGGGACAGAACACCCATGATCAGCGGCGCAGTGGCAAACATCACGGACACCAGACCCGACGATATATAGCCTGTCGCCATATACACCAAGGGCATATTAGGAAAGATCGCCAAACTTGCCACGGCATAGGCCCTCCAGTGCTTTCGCTTAAGACCACTGCGATGGCTTATTAAGGCCACAATCATGCAGGCCAAAATCGTTGCCAGTACAAAGCGCATGGAAACTGCAGCAAGCGGCGAATAGCCCTGACTGCTGATCTTGATAGCGAGCGGTGTGCTTGCCCAAACGGCAATCACAATAAGGTAAGCCAATGGCGGGCCCACGGCAGCGGTCTCCCTGTTAAGGGGCCACAGTTCCTGGGGCAAAAACGAAAAAGGCCGCAGGATATCTGCGGCCTTTTAATGAAATTATCTACTCTTCATCCAGACACGCAGGCAGGTTCCGCCAGTCGCACAAACCAGCGAATTGCCATACATTTAAAGGAATGAAGTTGAATCATTGTGTTTCTATGTCTTGCATCGATTTCGTTACAAGCAATCCTAAGTCAGGACCAAGGATTGCACAAGCGCTTTCCGGCGAAACCCCAAAAACGAAAAAGGCGGCCGAAGCCGCCTTATCCTGAAGCTTAGGTCCTTATTTCCAACCAGTAACTTCTTGCAATGCCTTGCCGATTTCAGCCAGTGAACGCACGGTTTTTACACCAGCGTCTTGCAGGGCAGCAAACTTTTCGTCTGCTGTTCCCTTGCCACCAGAGATAATCGCACCGGCGTGGCCCATACGCTTACCAGGAGGTGCAGTAACACCCGCAATGTAAGAGACAACGGGTTTGGTTACATTGGCTTTGATATAAGCCGCTGCTTCTTCTTCCGCCGTGCCGCCGATCTCGCCGATCATAACGATCGCTTCGGTCTTTGGATCGTTCTGGAACATTTCCAGAATGTCGATGAAGTTAGAACCGGGAATCGGATCACCGCCGATACCGACACAGGTAGACTGTCCAAAACCGCAATCAGTGGTTTGCTTAACCGCTTCATAGGTCAGAGTACCTGAGCGCGAAACGATGCCGACCTTACCTGGCAAGTGGATATGGCCAGGCATGATGCCGATCTTGCATTCGCCGGGAGTGATAACGCCTGGACAATTTGGGCCAATTAAGCGCACGCCCAATTCGTCACATTTCACTTTGCACTCGAGCATATCCAGCGTCGGAATGCCTTCTGTGATACACACAATCAGCTTGATACCGCTATTTGCCGCTTCCAGAATGGAGTCTTTACAGAAAGGAGCCGGTACGTAGATAACCGAAGCATCCGCACCAGTGGCTTCAACGGCTTCTGCGACCGTGTTGAAAACTGGCAGGCCCAAATGTTCCTGACCACCTTTACCCGGTGTTACACCGCCGACCATTTTAGTGCCGTAAGCAATAGCCTGCTCTGAGTGAAAGGTACCTTGCGAGCCGGTAAAACCCTGACAGATAACTTTAGTGTCTTTGTTGATTAAAATACTCATTGATTAACCCTCCGCCGCTTTAACAACTGCATCTGCAGCTTCGGTCAAGCCGTTGGCAGCGATAATGTTGAGACCAGATTCGGCCAGCAGCTTGGTGCCCAGGTCGGCGTTGTTACCTTCAAGGCGAACAACAACGGGCACTTTTACGCCGACTTCTTCAACCGCGCCGATAATACCTTCGGCAATCAGGTCACAGCGAACAATCCCGCCGAAGATGTTAACCAGAACAGCTTTAACACTATCGTCAGAGAGAATGATTTTGAAGGCTTCGGAAACGCGCTCTTTGGTAGCGCCGCCGCCCACGTCCAGGAAGTTTGCAGGCGCGCCGCCGTGCAACTTAACGATATCCATAGTGCCCATGGCCAGACCTGCGCCGTTAACCATGCAGCCGATGTTGCCGTCGAGGGCCACGTAGTTCAGCTCCCACTTGGCAGCACGCGCTTCGCGCTCATCTTCTTGCGAAGGATCATGCATTTCCTTGAGCTGTGGCTGGCGGTACATTGCGTTGCTGTCGATAGCCAGCTTCGCATCCAGACAGTGCAGATTGCCTTCGGAGGTAATTACCAGCGGATTGATTTCCAGCAGTGCCAGATCCTTCTCTTCAAACAATTTGGCAAGGCCAAGGAAGATAGAAACGAACTGCTTAACCTGAACGCCGCTTAGGCCCAGTTTAAAGGCCAGTTCACGACCCTGATAAGGCTGCGCGCCTGTCAGCGGATCAACGATTGCCTTGAGAATCTTCTCTGGAGTCTCTTCTGCAACTTTCTCAATTTCCACGCCGCCTTCGGTAGACGCCATGAAGATAATTTTACGTGTGGAGCGATCAACTACCGCGCCCAGATAAAGCTCTTGATCGATATCGGTACAGCTCTCTACCAGAATCTTGGACACTGGCTGGCCGTTTTCATCCGTCTGGTAAGTTACCAGATTCTTGCCCAGCCACTGTGCGGCAAAGGCTTTGATATCGTCGGTATTGGTCAGTAGTTTTACACCGCCCGCCTTACCGCGGCCACCGGCGTGAACCTGTGCTTTAACTACCCACTTGTCACCGCCAATTTTCTTGGCTGCTTCTACTGCTTCTTCTGGTGTATCGCAGGCATAGCCTTTGGATACAGGCAGGCCGTACTCGGCAAAGAGTTGTTTGCCCTGGTACTCGTGAAGGTTCATGATTTATACCGTCTCGGTCTATGGAACATAAAGCAGATCTCATCCTGTCAGTGTTTGACCTGCTCCCTCAAAAACATTGCGATATCCGCAAAATTTGGGCGCGTATTGTCCCTGAATTCGTGATCTACCGCAAATTAAAGCCCGCCAATTTGGTTGTTTTTTAACCGACTGGCGAACCCTCCCCCGTATTCTGGATAGCACAACGGCGACCTGGTGGTCGCCGTTGAACAGTCCGGAATTCTTTCTAGCGTTTTTTCCGGTTCGGCATGTGAATAGCGTGCCCGGCAACGGCCAATGCAGCTTCATGCACGGCCTCAGACAAGGTTGGATGCCCGAAGACTGTCAAAGCGATGTCTTCTGCACTGGAGCCAAACTCCATTGCAATAACGATCTGCTGTACCAAATCAGCTGCACTCGCACCGATAATATGGCAACCCAGTATGCGGTCGGTTTCTGCATGAGCGATCATCTTCACCATGCCTGCAGCGTCGTTTGCAGCCTGCGCACGGCCTATCGCAGCAAAAGGAAAGACACCAACATTATAAGGCGTACCATCCGCCTTCAATTGTTCTTCGGTCTTACCCACGGCTGCAATTTCCGGGTGCGTATAAATGACGTTAGGAATGCAATCGTAATTCATCGCCGTTTTCTTGCCGGCAATGCGCTCGGCAACCATCACGCCCTCTTCCGAACCTTTGTGCGCTAGCATAGGGCCACGCACTATGTCACCAACGGCGTAAACGCCCGGCGCATCGGTTTCGCAATAGTCGTTAACGAAAATCAAGCCGCGCTCGTCCAGATTCACGCCACAGTCCTGGGACAACAGGTTCTGGCTCTGGGGACGACGTCCAACAGCAACAATTAATTTATCGAAGGTTTCTTTTACATCTTTGTCGCCATCATTGTACGTAACAGTGACCTTGGATTTCGCCACTTTACTTTCCACAACCCGGCAACCCAGACGAATATCCAGCCCTTGCTTTTTAAACAATTTGGCAGCTTCTTTGGAGATTTGCTTGTCGATCGCCGGAAGAAAATCGGGCAATGCTTCAATAACAATAACCTCGCTTCCCAAACGAGACCAAACGCTACCAAGCTCAAGGCCAATTACACCCGCACCGATAACACCCAGACGCTTGGGCACTGATTGAAATTCCAGCGCGCCGCTGGAATCAACGATTACGTCCTGATCAACGGGTGCAGGAGGAATTTCGACAGGAAGCGAGCCGGCAGCGATTATGACATGCTCCGCTTCCAGCATTTCAACTGTGCCATCTTCCTTGGTCACTTCTACTTTCTTGCCTGCGAGCAATTTCCCCGCACCCTGAACCGGTGTAACACCGTTCGATTTAAACAAACCGCCAATGCCGCCAACCATCTGTTCAACGACCTGATCCTTACGCTTGATCATGGTGGGCACATCAATCGCCAGACTCTTTGCGGTGATGCCATGCGTCGCAAAGTCGTGCGTCGCCTCCACATACTTATGACTGGAATCGAGCAAGGCCTTGGACGGGATACAACCGACGTTCAGGCACGTACCTCCGAGTGCAGCCTTGCCACTTTTGCTTTTGCCCTTTTCTATACAGGCGGTTTTCAAACCCAGTTGGGCGGCACGTATCGCAGCCACATAACCCGCTGGTCCGGAACCAATAACTACCACATCGTATTTCGACATTTCTAAAACCTTCACGTTTGGTGCCCACAGGGCATGTGAAAATGCGGCTCTACTGCATCAGGAGCCGCTGGAATTTACTGACAGCGCTTAAACCTTAGATTTCAAGCAGGATGCGCGCAGGGTCTTCTAGCAAGTCTTTGATTGTGACCAGAAACTGCACTGCTTCCTTGCCATCGATCAGGCGGTGATCGTAAGACAGCGCGAGATACATCATCGGCAATATCTCGACCTTTCCGTTAACCGCCATCGGCCGGTCCTGAATCTTATGCATACCCAAAATGGCCGCCTGCGGAGGATTCAGTATGGGCGTCGACAATAGTGAGCCAAATACACCACCGTTGGTGATGGTGAATGTTCCGCCCTGCATCTCGTCGATACCAAGCTTACCGTCACGTGCACGCAGGCCAAAGTCGCGTATTTTATCTTCAACATTGGCGAGTCCCAATGAGTCGGCATCACGCAAAACCGGCACGACCAATCCTTTCGGTGTGGAAACAGCTACACCGACATCCTGATAGCCGTGATAAACAATATCGCCACCATCAATCGAGGCGTTTACCGACGGGAAACGTTTCAAAGCTTCACAGGCTGCCTTAACAAAAAAGCCCATAAACCCCAGGCGAGTGCCATTATGGGTTTTCTCAAACAGTTCTTTATATTGGCTGCGCAGCTCCATAACCGGACCCATGTTCACCTCATTAAAGGTGGTCAACATGGCAGTGCCTTGAGATGCCTCCAGCAGACGCTCGGCAATACGGGCACGCATACGAGTCATGGGCACGCGTTTTTCAACGCGTTCACCAACAATTAAATTATCCAGTGAGGCCTTTTCCGGGGCCGGTGCAGCTTTCTTGGCAGCGGGCGCAGCGGCCTTTGGACTCTTCAGGTGAGACTGAACATCTTCTTTCGTGATCAAACCGCCTTTGCCTGTACCCGCTACCTCGGCAGCGTCAATATTGTTCTCGTCCATCATTTTACGAGCCGCGGGGCTGATACGCTGATCGTCAGCAGTTTTGGCTTCAGCTTCCGGTTCAGCGGCTTTGCTTTGCCCCGAATCAGCCGAAGCGCTCCCGCCTTCATCAAAGCGCGCTATCACTTCGTCGCTGAGCACGGTCTCGCCCTCGCCTTTCACTATCTCCGTAAGCACGCCGTCAGCGGGTGCAACAACTTCGATCACGACTTTGTCGGTTTCGATATCGACCAGAAGTTCATCGCGGGCTACGGCTTCGCCTGGCTGTTTGTGCCACGTAGCTATAGAGCCGTCAGCCACGGACTCGGGAAATGTGGGTGCCTTGATGTCAATTGTCATTGGTAATCCTTATTGACTAATACTTTCAATAATAGCTGTCAGTGTTGTCTTACTAAATCCGTAACGCTTCGTGAATAAAGCGCGTCTGCTCTTCAATATGCAGCGCCGTATAACCGGCGGCCGGCGATGCCGACGGGTTGCGTCCCACGTAACCCAACAACAAGTTTTTGTCCGGGCGGAAGCTATGTACGACACGCAGCATTCGGTGGCGACTGTTATACCAGGCCCCCTGGTTACGCGGCTCTTCCTGACACCAAACCACCTTTTTGAGGTTCGGGTAACCGGCAATAACTTCTTTCAAGCGATCATAGGGAAAGGGGTACACTTGTTCGAGCCGCACCAGAGCAATGTCATTTTTCTCATGAGCCCGCCGCGCTTCCAGCAGCTCGTAATAGACTTTGCCACTGCAGAGGATAAGACGTTTAACCTTACTCTTATCGAGCGTATCCACTTCGTCGATAACCGTCTGAAAGCTACCGTCTGCCAGCTCTTCCATGGTCGACACGGCATCTTTATGGCGAAGCAGACTCTTGGGCGACATCACAATCAAGGGCCTGCGCATTGGCCGAATCATTTGCCGGCGGAGCATATGGTAAACCTGGGCGGGCGTAGATGGCACACACACCTGCATATTGTGCTCGGCGCATAACTGCAGAAAACGCTCCAAACGGGCCGATGAGTGTTCAGGCCCCTGACCTTCATAGCCATGCGGTAATAACATGGTCAGGCCACACAAGCGTTGCCATTTGAATTCGCCGCTGCTAATAAACTGATCGATAACCACTTGCGCGCCGTTAGCGAAGTCGCCGAATTGCGCCTCCCAAATAACCAGTGTTTTGGGGGTGGTGGTCGCATAGCCGTACTCAAAGGCCAGAACAGCTTCTTCCGACAAAAGCGAATCGTGAATCGTAAATTGCGGTTGGTCGTCTGCAAGATTTTTTAAAGGGATGTAGGTTGTCGCATCTTTTTGATTGTGCAACACGGCATGACGGTGCGAGAAGGTACCTCGACCCACGTCCTGTCCAGTCAGGCGCACGCCGTGGCCTTCATCTAACAAGGTTGCATAAGCAAGGGTTTCAGCATAGCCCCAGTTGACCAGCATGGCACCGGCGGCCATTTTGCGCCGGTCTTCGTATATTTTGCTGACCTGCCGCTGCAGGGGGAAGCCTTCAGGCACGGTATTGATGGCACTCGCCAGCTCGCGCAAGCGCTTGCTATCAAAACGGGTGTCGCCCGGCGCGTCCCAGTCGTGTCCGATATAGGGTGTCCAATCTACGAACACACCGCTATTGGGTTCCAATACCAGACTTTTTACAACGTGCTTGCCTTCGTCGAGCGCTGCCCGATAATCCGTTTCTATCTGATCGGCTTCCTCTTTCGTGACCACAGCTTGGGCGACCAAGGCCGCCGCATAGAGATCGCGCGTCGACTTTTGCTTTTTGATCTGCTCGTACATCAGGGGCTGTGTGCCCGAAGGCTCATCGGCCTCGTTATGCCCCCGCTTGCGGTAGCAGATCAGATCGATGACGACGTCCTTGTTGAATTCCTGGCGGAAGTCGACAGCCAGCTGACTGACAAAGAGCACCGCTTCGGGATCATCTCCATTCACGTGGAAAATCGGCGCCTGCACCATTTTCGCGACGTCGGTGCAGTACTCGGTGGAGCGCGCATCGGCCTGTAAACTGGTGGTGAAACCAACTTGGTTGTTAATCACGATATGCACAGTGCCGCCGGTGCGGTAGGCCCGGGTCTGGGACATCTGGAAGGTTTCCATCACCACGCCCTGACCGGCAAAAGCCGCATCGCCATGCATGACAATCGGCATGACCTTTTCACCGTCACCATCATCGCGCCGATCCTGACGGGCGCGTACCGAGCCTTCGACAACCGGCGACACTATCTCAAGGTGCGAGGGGTTAAAGGCGAGCGCCAAATGCACTTCGCCACCCTGGGTCATCACATTGGACGAAAAGCCCTGATGGTATTTGACATCGGCAGAGCCCTGATAGTTAGCCTTGCCTTCAAATTCATTGAACAGATCGGCAGGATTTTTGCCCAGAATATTAACCAGCACATTCAGACGCCCACGGTGTGCCATACCAATAACGATTTCCTTGGCGCCATAGGCTCCGCCACGCTGGATCATCGCATCCATCATGGGGATAAGGCTTTCGCCACCTTCCAGACCAAAGCGCTTGGTACCTGGAAATTTCGAGCCCAGGGATTTCTCAAGGCCTTCGGCTGCAGTCAAACGCTCCAACAGATGGCGCTTAACATCCTCGCCATAGGCCGGGCGCGAGCGCACGCTTTCCATACGCTGCTGAATCCACTGCCGCTCTTCGGTGTTCACAATATGCATGAACTCCGCACCGACAGTGCTGCAATAGGTTTTTTCGAGGGCCTCGTGAATTTCGCCTAGCGTCGCCTGATCTTTACCGATATACAGGCTGCCGGTTTGGAACAAGGTGTCGCGATCAGCGTCACTGAGCTGATGATAATGAAGATCCAGATCGGCAACGGGAGCGCGCTTCCAGAGTTTCAAAGGGTCGAGATCGGCCTTCTGATGACCACGCTGACGATAGGCGCTGACCAATTGAATAACGCGTACCTGCTTGCGTTCGTGGTCAGAAACCGGGCTGGCAGCTGCCGTCGCAGAAGGACGGACCCGAATTTTGGCGAGATTGGCAAAATGCTCCCGAATCGGGGAGTGCGGAACATCCCGAACGGCTTGATCCGATGCGCGAGGGAGCTTTTCAAAGTAACTGCGCCAAGCTTCCGGCACGGCGTTAGGATCTGTCAGGAAGGCCTCATACAGTTCTTCAACATAAGACGCATTCCCACCCGAGATATGGGAGCTGCTCCACAGCAACTCCATCGAGCCTTTTTGCATGGGTTAATACCTGCTTCAATCGCGGCATCCGCTCTGGACCGCTTCACGCAATGCCCCGCCGCTCTCCCCCGATACACGACTTATAGCTATTACGAAAACCGCCTGTCTTTCACAGATAACCGCTTGGGTTATTCGGTTCCTCTTTTTTGGTGCAGAAGCTCTGCGTCTCTCCAATGATAATCGTTGAGAGAAGCGATCTGGCTCCACCGTAACCACGATGACAGAATGAGCCAGAATTTCAAGTATTACAAAATCTTACCTTGGCTTCTTAAGGAAGCTCTTAGGTGGCTCGACTCAACAGCATATTACGAATGTGACCTATAGCCCGAGTCGGGTTCAAACCCTTGGGACAAACATTGACACAATTTTGAATGCCGTGGCAACGGAAGACACTAAATGGGTCGTCCAGCTCAGACAAACGCTGCTCCGTCGCGGTATCGCGGCTATCTGCCAGAAAGCGGTAAGCCTGCAAGAGTCCAGCAGGTCCAATGAAGCGCTCGGGATTCCACCAAAATGAGGGACAGGACGTCGAGCAGCAGGCACACAGAATACACTCGTACAAACCATCCAGCTTTTCGCGATCTTCCGGCGATTGCAGACGCTCGATAGCCGGCGCGGGTGAATCGTTGAGCAGATATGGCTTAATTTTTTCGTACTGCTTGTAGAACAATGACATGTCTACGACGAGGTCACGCACGACCGGCAAGCCGGGCAGCGGACGCACGATCAGCTTATTGCCGCCCTTCATGGCTACCGACAGGGGCATGATGCAGGCAAGACCGTTCTTGCCATTGATGTTCATGCCGTCGGAGCCGCAAACGCCTTCTCGGCAAGAGCGACGGAAGGCCAGGCTCGGGTCCTGCCGTTTCAGCAGCTCCAATACGTCCAGCACCATCAGATCCTTGCCGCCGGTGTCGATCTCGACATCCTGCATATAAGGTTCTGAATCAGTTTCCGGGTTGTAGCGGTACAGGCTTACTTGCAACATTCTTTAATCTCCCCGACTTAGTAGACGCGTGCTTTCGGTTCAAACGCTTCACGAGTTTTAGGCGCAAAGTTTACTGCGCGCTTGCCCACACGTTTTTCACCGGGGAAGTACACTGAGTGACACAACCAATTTTTATCATCGCGATCCTCATAGTCTTCGCGAGCGTGCGCCCCTCGACTTTCTTTACGCGCCTCAGCGGTAATGGCTGTCGCCTCTGCTACTTCAAGCAGATTTTGCAGCTCAAGCGCTTCGATTCGCGCCGTATTGAAGGTATTGCTTTTGTCTTCAAGGTGGGCGTTTTCAATGCGCACACGCAGATCGGCCAGTTTGACAATGCCTTCCTGCATGAATTTCTCATTGCGGAACACACCAAAGTGGTTCTGCATGGTGTTTTGCAGTTCCTTGCGCAGGTCGGCAACCTTTTCACCGTCCTTACTATTGTTCACTTTGGTCAAACGCGAAGTCGCCGCTTCGATATCAGACTCTGTCGCATCACGCATCTCAATGCCTGATCGCAACGATTTCTCGATATGAAGGCCCGAAGCGCGCCCGAACACCACCAGATCCAACAACGAGTTACCACCAAGGCGGTTGGCGCCGTGTACCGATACGCAGGCAACCTCACCACAGGCATACAAGCCGTCAATCACGGTGTCGTTGCCGTCCGCATCCACGGTCAGTGCCTGACCATGAATATTGGTGGGTATACCGCCCATCATATAGTGACAGGTCGGAACAACCGGAATAGGCTCCTTCACAGGGTCGGCGTGAGCAAAGGTACGGCTCAGCTCGCAGATACCCGGCAGGCGACTTTCCAGAACTTCTTCACCCAGATGATCCAGCTTCAGGAAGACGTGATCACCTTCAGGGCCGCAGCCTTTGCCATTGAGAATCTCAAGTACCATGGAGCGTGCAACGACGTCGCGTCCAGCCAAGTCCTTGGCGTTTGGTGCGTAACGCTCCATAAAACGCTCGCCATCCTTATTCACCAAGTAACCGCCTTCGCCGCGACACCCTTCTGTCACTAGAACACCAGCGCCAGCAATACCCGTCGGGTGGAACTGCCACATTTCAATGTCTTGCACGGGAAAGCCGGCGCGCAGCGCCATGCCGACACCGTCGCCGGTGTTAATGTGTGCATTCGTAGTGGAGGCGAAGATTCGGCCTGCACCGCCAGTGGCAAATACAGTTGCTTTCGATTTAACGTAAACCACTTCACCGGTTTCGATACAAATCGCTATGACGCCGACTACAGCGCCGTCCTGGTTTTTGACCAGATCAGTGGCAAACCACTCATTAAAGAAGACGGTGTTGTTTTTCAGGTTGCCCTGATAGAGGGTGTGCAAAAGCGCGTGACCGGTTCGGTCCGCTGCGGCACAGGTTCGGGCAGCCTGACCGCCCTCACCAAAGTTTTTCGACTGACCGCCGAAGGGGCGCTGATAAATACGCCCCTCTTCCGTGCGCGAAAACGGCAAGCCCATATGATCGAGCTCATAGACCGCTTCCGGGCCGACAGAACACATGTACTCAATCGCGTCCTGATCGCCGATGTAATCGGAGCCTTTAACCGTGTCATACATATGCCATTGCCACTGATCCTGGGGGTCAGCACTGGCAATTGCACAGGTGATACCACCTTGCGCGGAAACTGTATGAGAGCGGGTTGGAAAAACTTTGGAAATAACAGCTGTTTTGTAGCCAGACTGCGCCAGCTGCAGGGCCGCGCGCATACCCGCGCCGCCACCACCGACGATGACGCCGTCGAAAGAAATTGTTCGAATATTACTCATTGATCAGCTCCACAAAATCCGCATGCCCCAAACGAGGTAGGTGAACAACACCGCCGCACAAACAGCCTGAAAGGCCAGACGGATCACATTGCCCTTGGCGCCCATCAGACGCTCGGTGAAATAGTCTGTAGAGATCGCCCACATACCAATCCAGCCGTGTGCAACCAGCGATAGCAGAGCCGCTGTTGTCAGTACCTGCATGCAGATGCCGTCAAAAAATGCTTTCCAATCTTCGTATGTCAATTCGCCACCGAAAGCCAACTTGGCGACAACTGCAATTGCGAATACCAGCAAGATAACGCCGCTGACGCGCTGGACCAGCCAGTCTGAAAGACCGCTGCGCCCAAAACTAGTAACTGCCTTTACCATATCCACAACCCCGCAATAACAATGAGAAGTGCTGATACGACGAACACAATCCGTGCTCCGCGAATTCCACCCTCCATGGTTTCACCGATGCCGGCGTCCATGACGAGATGTTTGATACCTGCGACGGAGTGGTAAATAACCCCCGAGAGGGTACCCCACACCAGCAGCTTACCAATAAAAGAATTCAGACACTCCTGCGCCGCAGCAAAGCCTTCCGGGCCGCTAAGACTTTGTCCCAGCAAGGCAAACAGAATGGCAACGGCAAAGAAAATGAAAGCACCACTAGCTCGGTGCAAGATTGAGGCATAGGCAGTAATGGGCAGAGCCATTGTGCCAATATCCAGGTTCACGGGTCGTTTATCGTTCACGATTAATTCACACTTTTTCTGGCCCAGCTTGCGCAGGCGATTCAAAGGATGTGGCACATAGTTGATTCCAGTATGACCCTAATAAAGAGCCGCACGAGCACTATATTCAGCGTGAATACCGTACATACCGGAAACGCCGCGCATTATAGGGCCATCAAAGAGCAATTACAAACCGCTTTCGGACGCGTTAAAACGATGCAAATAAAAGTTTTTTCAAGCGCTTAGCTCGTTTTTTGCACCAAAATATTGCCGCAGATGGCTACACAGTTCCGTTGTTTGCGTCATTTCAATGCAGTACGCCAACTATGTAACGGAAATGCTTAATTATTAACCAATTATCCTCGGTGCTAACGATAAATCGCTAAAGTTTGCAACGTTGACAAAACATTTCGAGGCTCTATATTTGTCGCTCCGGCTAGACGTACAAAAGTTAAGTAACAGGAGCTCCTCGTAATGAGTGACAAGAAAGCCAGTCTGACGATTGATGGCAAAACCATCGACCTGAACGTGCATTCAGGTACTATCGGCCCAGACGTTATCGAAGTAAGCGCATTGACGGGCGAGGGATATTTCACCTACGACCCAGGCTTTGTATCCACAGCGGCCTGCGAGTCAAAAATCACCTATATAGATGGCGGCAAGGGCGTACTGCTCCACCGCGGCTATCCCATAGAGCAGCTTGCTGAAAAATCCGACTATCTGGAAACCTGTTACCTGCTGCTGTTTGGCGAACTGCCCAGCAAAGCGGAGAAGGCAGCCTTCACCAAAAACGTGGGAATGCACACGATGGTGAACGACCAGATGAGCACCTTCTTTAAAGGTTTCCGTCGCGATGCCCACCCAATGGCCATTATGTGTGGCGTGGTGGGCGCACTGTCTGCCTTTTACCATGACTCGCTCGACATTAGCGACGAGCGTCACCGCCAGATTTCAGCCATTCGCCTGATCGCAAAAATGCCGACTCTGGCAGCAATGACTTACAAATACACCATTGGCCAGCCTTTCATGTACCCGCGTAATGACCTTAATTACGCAGAGAACTTTATGTACATGATGTTCGGCAACCCCTGCGAAGACTACAAAGTGAATCCTGTACTGGCCAAGGCCATGGACAAGATATTCCTTTTGCACGCCGATCATGAGCAAAATGCTTCCACCTCGACGGTTCGCCTGGCCGGTTCTACTGGCGCCAACCCGTTCGCCTGTATTTCTGCCGGTATCGCAGCGCTGTGGGGACCTTCTCACGGCGGCGCCAACGAAGCCGTTCTGCAAATGCTTCATGAAATTGGCGACGACTCGCGCATAGAAGAATTTGTCGCCAAAGCCAAAGACAAAAACGACCCCTTCCGCCTGATGGGCTTTGGCCACCGCGTTTACAAGAACTTTGACCCCCGCGCCAAAGTTATGAAGCAAGCTGCGGACGAAGTATTGAAAGAACTCGGACTGGAAAATGATCCCCTGCTGAAGATCGCCAAGCGTCTGGAGCAAATCGCGCTGGAAGACCCCTACTTCATCGAGAAGAAGCTCTACCCCAACGTCGACTTTTATTCGGGCATTATCCTCAAAGCACTGGGCATTCCGACGTCCATGTTCACGGTAATTTTCGCGCTGGGCCGCACGCCAGGCTGGATTGCCCATTGGAACGAAATGCATCAGGACAATTCACGCATCGGTCGCCCGCGCCAGCTTTACACTGGCCCGGCGCAGCGCGATTTTGTTGCAGTAGAAAAACGCTAGGTAAGTCGAACTCCTGCGCATTACTGCGTAGGAGCCTGCTCCGCAGGCGAAAGCTTACAAATAGCATCAATAAAAAACCGGAAAAGCTTAGCTTGTTCCGGTTTTTTTTCATCTGGGGGTTAGACTACGCCGCGATATTGCCTTCGAGTCTGTACGCAGACGAGCGCCGCTAAGGAAAGCCTCTTGGAAACAATCGGAAATTAATTTAACTACTTCGGATTTTTCGCGAGCAGGGCTGGCTCCTACAAAAAGAGATTCTAATTTATCGGAGCGGAACGATAATCCCTACTTCCCCGCCATCGACATTTTGAATTCTTTTCTCCGGTACAGGCTCCTCGATCATATAGAGCTTGCCCTTTAGGCGAACGGAATCTCTTTCTTCCTTACCTTTATTCGACGTGAAATAGTTCGGTTCGCTGTCGCCGCCCGAAAACAAATGTTCACTGCTTTCTGTACTTTGCGGCGGCTTCAGATTCAGGCTCGGTGGCTTACTCGCCCCCGCCGCAACGTTTTCGCCAGAAGCCTCCTCGATGCTTTCACCGGATTCCACCGAATGCTGTCTGGCACCCTCCCCAGAGCGAGTATCGACGGCTGCCTGAACCGCATCAACCGAAGTCACTCCCGTTGGATCTGACACGTCATCAATAGCCGAATCCGGCGAATCTTGTTTCACGCAGGCCGACAGCACAAATACCGGCAACACAAAGGCAAGGAATATACGACTCAAGACAACTCCTTCATCCAGGAAAGGGACAGACGACGCTCACTAATACGCCATTGACCGTCTGTTTTGCACAATTTGTCGTGATAGCAACAACCGACAAGCACCGTCGCATCGCTATTTTGCAGCGGATTAAAACATTCAGTGCGGGCACTGGCTGTATTTCCATCTATATCGATAACAAAATTACTCAGAAGATGCTGCCACGTATCAAACTTGGACATCGCCTCGCCCAGCCAGTTCACCAAATCCTGAGGACTGCCCTGAATACCGCCGGCGGCGCTGTAGTCCACCGTCGCGGCAGGGCTAAACACCTCCGTTAGCAGACGTTCGGCTTGAAAAGAGTCCAGCGCGTTGGCATAGGCCGTCAGCACCTGCTTAATGGAATCCCTCTCCAATAGCGCCTCTATCGTGTTCGTCACTGACAAATCCTTTTTATAAACTCTTCTGCAAAATTCTATGCCCACTATTGATCCAATGCCAGCACAGCGATTAAATGTCAGGCCCTTTGGGTTTACAACAGGGATTTAAGGCCGGGGATCAATACAACGGTTCGACGCAGAGGTTCAGCATGGGACGATTAAAAGGAAAAGTAGCCATTGTCACCGGTGGCGCGCGCGGTATGGGCGAAACTACCGCTCGACTATTCGCAGATGAAGGCGCGATTGTGATTATCGCGGATGTGCTCGACAAGGAAGGCGATGCCGTGGCCGAATCCATCGGCGGGAACGCACGCTATATCCACCTTGATGTCACGCAAGAAAGCGATTGGCGCGAGGCTGTGGCACTGGCCACCTCTCTGGGAAGCTATCAAGTACTCGTCAACAACGCCGCCATACTTTACGCAGCCGCCATCACCGAGGCCACCCCCGACAACTACATGAACGTTATTCGGGTCAACCAGCTCGGCCCCTATATCGGCATGCGCGAGTCTTTCGCTGCCATGAAGGCTGCCGGTGGCGGCTCCATTATTAACATTTCCTCAATAGACGGCCTGCAATCCAAAAATGGCCTCAGTGCCTACTCTTCCAGCAAATGGGCCCTGCGCGGACTAAGCAAATCGGCAGCGATTGAGTTCGGGCCCCACAATATTCGTGTCAATACCGTACATCCGGGCGGCGTGTTTACCGCTATGCACGGCTCCGGCGACAAGACCGAACCTGACGCCGAAGATAATGCCTTTTACGCCCAGCACCCGCTGCCGCGTGTAGGACTGCCAATTGAAATCGCCAAAATGTCACTGTATTTGGCTTCCGACGACAGCACTTACTCAACGGGCGCAGAATTTATTGTGGATGGCGGCTGGAGCGCCGGTATGCGGCTGGACTTGTTGCCCAGCCCCTAAGGAGAACTTTGCCGGGCAAGAAAAAAGGCTGGGACTCTCAAGTCGCCAGCCTTTCGAAAAATCATACTGCTCGTGCAAGGATCACAGACTTTCGTCTTCCCCTATGTAGTCTATGCGCGGGTAAGCTATCCATTTAAAAATTTGCGCGTGTCCGCAAATCATACATTTGTGTGGAGTTTCCCCGGTTTTGGGGTCCATATCCGCCGATTTCTCCATCATTCCATGGGAACATTTATCGCAAATATAATTAACCTCGACAGTTTGTACCTTGCGCTTGATTTCACCCACTCAACTTCTCCTGTATTTAGTACGAGCGACCGGACCTACTCAGAATCAGGCTCAGCATCAGGTTTTTCCGGTTCGAGCTTTTGCGATCGCTCCCGCATCCTCTTTTCAGCTTTACGCAACTCGGTTTCCAAGGCGCTTAGCATGCTATTCCAACCGGTCACCAGCGCCTCACCGGCGCCTTCAACCATGGTTGCAACATCACTCTCGCGCAATTCGGCAAGCTCGCTTTCCAGGCGCGCATTATCTTTTCGGCTTAACTCCAGCTCGGCTTTTAATAAACTCAACTCTTGCGCCATATCGCGCTGAAATGCCTGATTACTACGCAGCTGATAAAACTGCAAGCCCACCACCGCAGCCAGAACAAGACACATCAGTACGCTCAACCATCGACTCATAAATCACTCTCGGAAGGCCATCAGGCAATTGTAATTAGCGTACAAGCGCACTACCCTTTTAACAATATGTTTCCCGCGAAATTTAAACGGAAACCAAGCCAGTGATGGCGCAATCCAGTTAGCACTCTCTTATAGACGGAATCTGATGAAAATACAGCTACTATTAACCGGTAACGAACTGATGGCTGGCGATATCGTCGATTCCAACTCTTCCATGATCGCCGACTTTCTGGGCCAACACGGTTGGCGCATTGCGCGTAAAGTGACCGTGGCTGACGATCTTGAATTACTGGTGTCGGAAATTCAGTCCATGGCTGGCAATAGCGATGTATTAATCGTCAATGGCGGTCTAGGCCCTACCGTCGATGATCTAACGGCTCAGGCACTTGCGCTCTCGGCAGGGTTGCCCCTTGCGGAACACCCGCAGGCCATCGCCCATCTGCAAAACTGGTGCTCACGCCGTAATTTTGTTCTGAATCAGGCCAACTTAAAGCAAGCCATTCTGCCCGAAGGCTGCAACATTCTGGGCAATGAAAGCGGTAGCGCCGTCGGTATGCACATGCGCATTGGCAACTGCGAGATCTTTGCGACGCCGGGAGTCCCTTCCGAGCTTCGATCCATGTTCCGCCATGAAGTGCTCCCGATTCTGGAGGCAAATTTTGCTTCAGACAGAATCGAAACCCGCCGTATGCTCGTCTTTGGCCGTGGCGAATCCACCCTGCAGGAATTGATTTCAGGCCACTACGCCAAGTGGCCCACGGAAGTCGACCTGGGTTTTCGCGCCTCCATGTCGGCCCTGGAGGTAAAGCTCACCGCCCAGGGCGACAATGCGGCCCTCTTGGACGAGTGGCAGCAACGGCTGATCGACGATATCTTCCAGGACACCTATATCGACAACGCGCCTTCCTCGCTTGCGCAGGCAACGGTAGACGCCCTCTATGGAGAACAATTGCGACTTGCCACAGCTGAGTCCTGCACGGGCGGAATGATTGCCAGTCAAATAACCGACATCCCCGGCGCATCGCAAGTATTTGAGGCCGGTTGGGTCACCTATTCCAACGCAATGAAAATGGGCCAGTTGGGTATCGACGAAGGCCTACTCAACAATCATGGCGCCGTGAGTCAGGAAGTCGCCGAGGCCATGGCAGAGGCCGCCAAACAACGCAGCGGCGCTGATATCGCTATTTCGGTTACGGGCATTGCCGGCCCGGAAGGCGGTTCGGATACCAAGCCTGTCGGTACGGTGTGGATTGCCCTGGCACTCGAGGCCGAAACACGCAGCTACGCGCTGCACATGCCCTATGGCCGCAGTATGTTCCGCACCTGGGTGAGTGCCATCTGTCTGGATCTAGTGCGCAGGGCCGCGCTGGGATATACCCTGCAGCCCGATTACCTTGAGCGCCATCTTCGGAAATAAGTAACCCAGTCCGGTTCGCCTGCAGGGCAGGCTCCTACAGAGTGCTATTCAGTGTAGGAGCGCGCCCTGCTCGCGAACAAAGCCCATCGATTCGCCTGCAAGGCAGGCTCCTACAGAGTGCTATTCAGTGTAGGAGCGCGCCCTGCTCGCGAACGAAGCCCAGCCATTCGCCTGCAAGGCAGGCTCCTACAGAGTGTTATTCAGTGTAGGAGCGAGCCCTGCTCGCGAACAAAGTCCAGCCATTCGGCCTGCAAAGCAGGCTCCTACGATGCTGACCTATTGAGCCTGCAGGTGCTCTTCCACCCACTGCAGCAGCATGGTGTAAAAACCTTTGATAATTTCCGCAGCTTCCTCATCACTGACG
Source organism: Litorivivens sp. (assembly GCA_041625575.1). Lineage (GTDB taxonomy): Bacteria > Pseudomonadota > Gammaproteobacteria > Pseudomonadales > Spongiibacteraceae > Litorivivens. Next base: position 9,322 of record JBFJTG010000019.1, on the reverse strand, counting down.
CCAACCGGCGTTGCGGATCCGCGCCAATCTACCCGGCAGGTGTCTGGTCCGGTTGGCACCACCGTTGGGCCAGCGCTGTAGTCCGTCACGGGCATCGGGATTCCGCGAGGAATCGTGTAGGTAAAGCTCATCGAGGCGTGGTCCATGTCCTGCAGGACCTCATCAATGGGCTCCATGCCTGGCATGTGGATACGACGTGTCATGCCAATTCCTTCGCCGATGACTTCTACCTTGTCCATGCCCGGTGCCCAGCTAATATCGCCAAAGTTCGATAATAGCGCCCACAAGGTGTCCGCGGGAAAGTTGTAGTCTTTTTGCAGCAAAACCTCTGCCATTATTGTTGCTCCTTATTGTCGGTACATTGATGTATTCGTTGTCGCGCCGCTACTCTGCATTTGTACTGTCCTATCCGGTCACTCAAGAGCCGAAAAATGCTAATGCCCGCCCTGCCAAAGCCTGATAGTCTTGCAAAGACTACATTGCTACCGGTTTCACCCCCTCATGACCCAAAAGAATAACAGCCGTCCCGTGTGGCTTTTCAGCATGGACTCAGACCAGTTTTATGCTGCGCCCACCACCACAGGCGGCTTAAAAGCCTATTTTCTTGAGTACAGCGCCAATCCCGAATCTGCCTCAATAGAGCTGGTCCATTTTCGCGATGGCGATGCCGCGCTGGCGTGGCCTGAGCGGTGGCAAAGCGAAGCACTACCACTTGCCCAAGCAGCGGTGGCCAAGGGGCTGGCTCCCATTATCGGTTTCAGCTTCTACACCTGGAACGCCGCTGAATTTCTAACACTCATTCGTGAAATGAAAGCCAGCTGCCCGGAGTTACTCGTACTCGCAGGCGGCCCCCACGTGCAGCAGGCAGAAGATTACCTGTTTGAAGACCCGATTGACCTCATAGTTATGGGTGAGGGCGAAGAAACTTTTCAGGAAGTGCTAGACAACCCGGCGCGCGACAACTGGCACAACATTAAAGGCCTCGCCTTCGTCGAGGAGGGCAAGATCATCAAAACTCCCGAGCGCTCCCGCCGACTCGACCTCGACGCCCTGCCCTCTGCACTGAATGTCGTTCCCCTGACCGACAAAGAGGGCAAAGCCCTTTACGACTCAATCTCCTACGAAACCAGCCGCGGCTGTCCCTTCAAATGCGCCTTCTGCGAATGGGGCACCGGCGCGATCGGTACTAAAATGTATCAGTTCTCTATGGAGCGGATAGAACGCGACTGGCGGCAAATCGTCGCCGCCGGTATCAAAGATATCTGGCTGGCCGACTCCAACTTTGGTGCGCTCAAAGACGATCTCGCCAAAGCGCAATTGATCTGCGACCTGAAAGCGGAAACGGGCTACCCGAATACTTTCGCAACATCCTGGTCAAAGAAGCACAGCCCGCGCGTGCAGGAAATTGTGTTGCTGTTGAACAAAAACGGACTGCTACCGCACTACCAGCTCGCCTTGCAAACGCTGACCCCGCTGGCGCTGGAGTTAAGTAATCGCACCAACATGAGTTCCAACAAGTACGAGCCCATAGCCAAAGAAATGGCCGCCCAGGGTGTGCCCATCGCCGCAGAAATGATCTGGGGCTTGCCGGGCGACAATCTGCGAGATTTCGAGAACAATCTCGACAAACTCTTGGCCACTTTTCCCAATATCAATATTTTTGGCTACACCCTTTTGCCCGGGACAGAGTTCTATCGGCGCCGGGAAGAATACAAAATCGACACCATCCCTGTGGCGGGCTACGGCAAGGCCAAGGGCGAGTATGTGGTAGGTTGCCACACCTTTGGACGCGACGAAGGCTTTGAGGGCTACTTTCTGATCAGCTCCCACATTCTCTTTGTTCACGGTCACCTGATGCCCCTGACAACCCGTTTTTTGGCGCTGTCGGGCACCGAGGGGATTTCCGCCCTCTTGCGCACACTTGCACGCGCGGCCTTAAAAGAATACGCGAAGGAATTGGACGGACTGGACGACAGTGACCGTATCGCGATTTACGAAAGACGATCAACGATTTATTTGGCGATGTTAAAGAGCCCGCAAAGAACCTATCAAATGCTCGAGCGTGAAATTCTGAGCTGGTTGCGAAGCGAAGGACACAGCGAACAATTTATTGAGCAATTGCGTTGTGTCCTGGCTTTGGACAAAACACTTAGCCCCCGCATGGGCGCCAAGGCCAGTGCCTGGCAGCACTTTGAGTTTGATGCAGAATCGCTGTTAAAAGCACTTAATGCCATGGAACTACCGGAGTGGGATCGTATACTCAACGAGCAGCAAGACGTACTCATTGAAACACCCGGTGGTGTCGGCGACATTTTAAAGGACCCCGACGGCGGCAGCTGGCTAAAGGCAAAAATCCTGCGCAGCGCGCTTAGCGTCGATCGTATGCCCGCGTAAAGCGGGCTTTATAGTTATTTGTCAGCCACACCGGATGCGCCCATGGCTTTCAATGCCACGCGCAGGCGCTCAGCTTCGTGCGCCAACTCCTCCGGCTCAGCCTGCTTTGCCCTGGCAAAACTGATGTCTTCCATCGAATTAATCGGCACCAAATGCACGTGGGCATGCGGCACCTCCAATCCGACAATTTGCAAGGACACCCGCTTACACTCATAAACCATTTTGATCGCCTTGGTGATCGTGCGCGAAACATCCAGGCAGTGGTTCGCAAGCTCGGCTGGCATATCATCCCAGTGATCGATCTCCTGAACCGGAATCACTAAAACATGGCCTTTGCAGATTGGCCCAATTGTCATAATGCCCACGGCCCGTTCATCGCGCCAAACAAAATGTCCCGGAATTTTTCCGGCAATGATCATGCTAAAAATACTCGCCATACTTATCTGTCCCTCGTTGTTTCATTCGACAGCAGCAATCGCAAACCCTGTCGCAAATGGTGTTCTACCCGCGCCCTTCCGGGCAAGTCAAATTCCCTGGCCAGCGCCTGCCAGGAGCGCGCCTGTAAAACTTTCCCAATCACAATAGCAATATCTGCGCCGGGCTTCGGGCAACGCGCCCCCCATTGCAACAAATACTGGCACAATGCCGGGTAGGCGTGCTCATAGCCTATTTCGCCGCTGATATAACGCCGTAACTCAGGTTGCGGACGCATTAGCTCTGCCTGCCTCTCGCGGCTATTCAGCAGGATTAAGGCCAATTGCCACTCCAATTGCTGAAAGGTTTCCCGCAATTGCAGGGGAAAATATTCACCAAATTTCGTGCAGGCCACATCAATGAGCGCGGCCGCTTCCGCCGACAATGGCTTAGCCACCAACAAGGCGTGACCACCACTGCATGGATCGCGACGTATGCCCAGACGCAGTGGCAGATAATCCGCCCCCAACCAAAAAGGCAGCACCTCCTTATCCGCCGAAAAACTCGATCCGATATAGTCGAGGCCCTCTTCAAGCGCGTTACTCTCGATTGCGTCCAACAAAAACCTGCCGATGCCTTGGCGACGACAGGAAGCATGCACGGCGATGCGGCTTACTCTGGCACAGCGCAAGCTCAGGGCCGCATCCAGCCCCAGATGATAAACCAGTGACTGCGGGAACAAGTGCCCCTGCAGTCGCCTCTCGCCCTGCTGAACCGCATCGAGCCAATCTTCGGGGATCCCCCCTTCTTCGAGGACCAGAGCCGCAGCAAGCAGCGCCCCGCCGCCCTCTCGAACGATGTGCACCGAGCTCGCGGGCGAGTCCAGAAGTTGCTGCAAATCAGCAGGGCTGGTCTGGTAATGCGCCACGACCAGTAAACCGAATACCTCCCGCAATAAGCTTTCGTCTTGAAATAGCGTGAGCTTGTCGAGGCTCTCGACTTTCAGATCATCATGATCGTCAAGTGAAACATCCCCAATATCGGCATCAAGCATAAAGGCGCGGTTGACCAGCTTCTCTAATGGATCTCCTTCACTCCACCGAATGGGTTCCTGCAAATCAAAGCGCTGCCACTGCGGGGTAAGCGCATCCAGTGCCGCGCCAAAGCGAATGCTGAATCCTCGACCTGAGCCCTCATAACCGTGCACCGTCGTTGAAAAAACGACGCGCGAGTAGGCCTTGAGAATGTGTTCGAGTATCGCCGGAGGGATTGCCGCGGCCTCATCAACCAGCACGATGCGTGCCTCCGGCATTTCGCGCAGCAATTGGTCCGGCGCGAAAAAGTGCAAACTGCTGTCGCCGTAGACGATGTTATCATTGGCATCCAGCCCGAGCGCCTCGCGCGCATGCTTGAACACTGCGCTTACCGCATCGCGGCGCGGCGCGGTCACCACTATGTCACCCTGATTTTCCTGCAAAAACTCGGCACTACACAGGCCCAGCAATGCCGATTTACCTCGGCCTCGATCGGCACGCAGCACCAGTGGTCGGCGCCGATGTCCGTGCAGCACCCGTCGCACTTTAGCCATAGCGGCCATCTGATCCGAAGTCGGTAGACTGCTATCGCTGCTTGAAATAGCGCTGAGTGAAGACGGCCATTGCACACCATCTTGCTGAGAGACACAGGCCAACTCCGGACTTTCCTCAACCACTCGCAGCAGATGCTGCCAGAAAAACTCCGGATTGCCTTCGGCAGAATTGAAATAGTCGGCCCACTCCTTCGCCGGCGGCGCCAACATAACTAAGAGGCCACCGCGGCGCAGACAACCACTCGCCGCAGCCATGGTGTTCACATCGGGGCGCGACCAGAGATCGAAAATCAACAAGCCGCATTCATCACCCAGCAGGCGTCTGCGCTCTGTTGGCTCCAGCCCAACAAGTTCTCGAGTAGAAATCAGTAGCGGGTCTTGGACCTCGACAGTCTCGACGATCTGCTCGAGGGCAGCTTGCGTCCAGCTGTCAGTGCCCGTAATCAGCAAGGGCAGGCGGTGACCATTATTGCTAGCAAGCTCCAGGAGCTCGTCAATTAGCTTGTGCAGTTCATTTGCCACTGGGGTAAACCGGGGCGCGTGGCATATGGCTGTGTAAGATCAGCCTGCCCTCCTCACTGCGATAGACTTCAGCGGCAGCCGCGCCCAACTGATGCGCGCAAATATCGGCCACCTGTTCGCGGGCTCGAGCCGGAGTGAGTATCTCGGCATCGATAGCGGCCTGTAGATAGCCCTCAATAAAAAAGCGTCGGGCAGGTGGTACATCACAGCCCTGGGCAAAGTCGGAAAAATAATCCCTCAGCGCTTGCTCTAGAATTTCCGCGACATTGGCCATCGCTTCAGTCCGACTCCTGTACCAAGACCCAGGGCGCAACAACCAAGGCCCAGAGTTCAGTGTTCGCTTCAAACCAACGCAGCGCCGTACTTTCATCGGGCACCGTTAGCACTTCAGTATCCAACCACGCCTGCACGCGATCGCTGTCATTATCGATAATGGCCCGGCCCACGCTAATGAGGTCTACCCCCACCGCAACCTGACGGACCACGCCGCGCGCAAAGTAGCGCTGTAATTCATGCCAGTGAATTTGCGCGGTTTGGCCGTTTAGCCGGGTTTCCAGATCCATATCGTCGGGGTCATGCGCGGAGGTAGTCACAGTAAAACTCTCATTTTCACTATTGTTCGATTTCAGGTGTGTCTTTTTTCACAGGCCTGTCATTCACGGAATCCCTCTTTCCCGGCCAAGGCAGGGTCCAGGGTTCACTTAAGTCCGTCAAGCGCTCGCAACAAGGGGCCTCAGTAAATAGACGCCCCTCTCGCGGCGTGCAGACGTAGTGACGACGTTGACCGGCGAAGGTAAAGCACAGGGCATAGGCATGTAAATAGCAGCGATCAGGCTCTTCAGGAGAGACTTCAGTCCCGTCCTCCCCCTTTGTGAGGCTTGGGTTATTTTTGTAATAGCGCGAATCGCCTATGATGGGCGCACCAATACTCCCTAGTACCACGCGAATCTGATGAGTGCGCCCCGTCAAAGGCTTGAGCAAATATAGCCGTATGCCCTCGCCCAGTCCGTAGCTGAAAAACTGGGTGCGTGACCAAGGCTCACCCTCGCGAGCCAGCCGGTAACTGCCACCACGTGACTTGATAATGGCACCCTCTACGCTACCCTGCTTCTTACGCGGCTTTCGGTCTGACAGCGCGAGATAGAATTTTTCGACCGAGCGCTGGGCAAATTGCTCGCTCAACTCCGCAGCCGCGGCAGGCGTTTTCGCTAACAGCCACAAACCGGATGTCAGCTTATCCAGCCTATGCACCGGTGCGAGGTAATCCACTTTCAGCTCAGCACGAATTTGATCCAGCAGGGAATGCGCCTCGCCGTCACGGTGCACCGAGCGACCCGCGGGTTTATCTACCAATAAGTAGTCTTGTTCGTCCGAAATAACACGGTAGTCGGCACTCGTGCAAACTGTGGATAACATAAATCTCGATATTCCGAATGATTTTGCCGTTAAATCACATATTTGCAGTTATGTGATAATTCCGTCATCAACATGCTCAAAAATGTGCGCTAGTACCCGTTCCGCTATTCGATTTCAAGCCTAATTTTGATCATTGTCATAATAATCGCTTATTCACGCCGGACGTCGCAAAAAGTTTTCCCCAGATTCAGTGCACAACCCTGTGGATAAACTGGTGGACAAAGACTCAAGCTGGGTCGCTCGGTAGCTATTAAAAAACTGGCTATTTTTTAAGCAGAACTTCTTTTTCCCGGCCCAGATTTCTGACCGCGCCCAGCACCAGAACCATGACACCCGCTGCTGACCAATAAGGCAAAGTAGGATCGATTCGATACAGGAAGCCGCCCAGAATTGGACCGATGACAAAGCCCATCCCGGCCGCGGAACCCATAAGACCAGCCAGCGCACCCTGTTCATGCGCCTCCACCGACAAGGTTGCACTCACCGTGTAACCGGGCCCGGCCATGCCCATGCCCATACCAAAAAACGCCATAGCCCCCAGTAGCATGGGCAGGTTCTGGGCATTAGCCAAAATAAGGTAGCCCACCAGACAAAATGGCAGGCCGAAACGCACTAATTTAATCGGCGGGCCGTTAAATCGCTGAACGACACCAAACTGCGCTACCAGCACGGCTACCGAAGACACCACCATCGCGGTTGAAAAGAGTTGCGCTGCGCGCACGCTTTCAAGTTGCAAAATATCCTGATAATAAAAACCCAGCGTTTGCTGCACCATGCCCATCATGCTGAAAATGGCGAACCCGATCAGAACAAAAGTCCGGTAGCGCGGGTCCATTGCCTTGAGCTTTTTTACCGGGCCGGTCGGGCGGGTTTTATGGGATTCCGTTGGCGGCAAAAAGAACACCACCAACATCGCCGCAAAAAAAGTAATCCCAGCCTGCAGATACATGGGTGCTAAAAAGCTGATCGATACAAACCACGCAAGAGCCGGCCCCACCATGGTGCCCAGCTGATTGAAGACCCCGAGTTTGCTGATGCCCTTGGTGCGCCCCTTAAGGCTCGTGACATCGACGATGTAAGCCGAAGCCGCCGGATGCGTCGCCGACATGATGGTCGCGTGAAACAAACGCGTCACTACGAGCAGAAGGTAAAGGCTCACGCCTCCTATCACGCCGATCAAACCAAAATGTGCCGCAGTATTGAAGGTCAGCGTGCCGACCGTATAGCCAACCAGCCCGAAAATAATAATAGGCTTGCGCCCAAAGCGATCGCTGAGGCGACCCCAAAGTGGCGAAGTCAATGCGAATACCAGAGCCGTCATTGCCGAAAGCGAGGTTATGGCCATTTCCCGCGGCGCAAAGCTGAGATCGGAAAATGGCAGTGTGAATACAATTTCGTCTAGCTTGAGCTCTCTGCCCAGCATTGGCAGTATTGCGAAAACAACTGTCTGCCCCATGCCGACGGTCATCATCGCAAAGTACAGGGTAAGCATGCTCCGCTTGGGCGTTATAACTTGTTCGTTACTCTTCACAAAAACCCTTGTGTTATTGGCGAGACAATTAGCCGATGGGCAGTGAACCTACAGACAGCAAGTCCCCGGCGGTCAATGTTACACTATTGCGCTAAATCACGATTATTTCTGGTGCGTCATTTTGGTCAAATCCGATGCTTTTTCGCTGCGCTTTCTGAATGCCGTTGAACGCGCGGGCAACAAACTCCCCCATCCCACCTTGTTGTTCGTCTACCTCTGTCTGCTCGTTGCCCTTATTTCCGCTATCGCGAGCTGGGCTGGCTTGCAGGCAAGCCACCCGCTAAGCAAAGACATTCTGGAAAGCCGCTCCCTTATTTCCGGCGAGGGCTTACGCTGGATACTCACCCACACGGTAAGCAATTTTGTGGGTTTCGCACCGGTCGGCACCGTGCTGGTCGCCATGCTCGGCATTGGCATCGCGGAACACTCCGGCCTTCTGGCTGCAGTCTTGAGCCGGGTGGTGTCCAACGCCAAAGGCTGGGCACTTTCGGCCAGCGTGGTATTCGCCGGCGTACTGTCCAGCCTCGGGGCTGATTCAGGTTATGTTGTCCTTGTGCCACTAGCGGGTATGGCTTTCGCCAGCGCAGGTCGAAATCCCCTCGCCGGCATTGCCGCCGCCTTTGCCGGCGTATCGGGTGGCTATAGCGCCAACTTAGCCATTGGGCCTCTGGATGCGATACTCGCAGGACTTTCCACAGAATCGGTACGGCTGGTTGCGCCCGATCTCAGCGTGAACAGCAGCGGCAATTACTATTTTATGCTCGCCTCCACGGTGTTGATCACGGTACTGGGCACATTGGCGACTGAGCGCTGGGTCGAGCCCAAACTTTCCGCAAGCGTCCCTAAAAAACCCGAATTAGATCCGGTCCCTAATCAGAATGAAAGCACACAGGAACCGGCGCAGTTTCGCGGCGTATTGATTTACAGTCTGATTTTTGTCGGCCTGATGCTGTATTGGGTCATGCCGAGTGCCGGCATTCTGCGCAATCAGGTCACCGGCAGCTTAATTCAGTCGCCCTTTCTATCAGGCATTGTCACCCTGATCGCGGTGTATGCGGCCGGGGCAGGCATTGTGTTCGGCTATGCTAACGGGCGCTACCAAAAGGCCGATCATTGGATTGAGGGCATGGAGCAAAGCATGCACACCATGGCCTCCTATTTGGTGCTCATGTTCTTCGCGGCCCAGTTTGTTAACTACTTTGCCTGGTCAGGTTTGGGCGCGGTTCTCGCCGTCAAAGGCGCAAACCTTCTAACCAGCCTCGACTTACCGGGTACGGGCTTACTGCTGGGCTTTATTCTCATTTGCGCCTTTATCAATTTGCTCATTGGCAGCGCCTCAGCGAAGTGGGCACTACTCGCGCCGGTGTTCGTACCGATGTTTTATCTTTTGGGTATTTCACCGGAGGCAACCCAGCTGGCCTACCGAATTGGCGATAGCAGCACCAACATCATTACCC
>JBFJTG010000018.1:0-35535 GCA_041625575.1 Litorivivens sp. | reverse complement strand
CCTGCCGCTAGGCACCGGCCTTCCCTCCGGCGCGGCCCACCTGCCCGGAACGGACAAGTTTCTCCTCGCCACCCCGGGCAGCAGGCCGGTTCTCATGCTCAATTTCAGCGGCCAGCTGCTCGGCGCCTACAATACCGAAAGCTTTAGCGCTAAAGAGGTCGCCGGCCTGTCCGTCAACACCGAAAACTGCGACCACCTTCTCACCGATCTGGCATCCCACTCACTCCTTGCACTTTATCCGGGCCAACCCTGTACCCTGAAGTACGGCGACGACTTCGAGAGTGGCACCTACGATGGCAGCACAGGTTCGTCAAACTGGGCCTCCACCCCCTGGCTGGAGTATGGTGAAAACGACGGCCCCGCCGCTGGGGACGTTCGCCTGCTCACCATGGATGGTGAAACAGGCCTGGCCGTGTCGGGCAGCAGTGGCGCAATGCGGGCACTGGACCTCACTGGAGACATTAAGGTAATACTGAGCCTAGACGCGCGCGCACTGAGCATCGAAGGCGGTGAGAACGTGACGATTGAAATTTCTCGTGATGGACTCGCCGGCCCCTGGGACTCGCTTCACGAAATTGGAGGGCCTGCCGCAGACCAAAAATCATCCGCATCTTTAGATATAAGCGCTTACGCAAGCGCCGATACCGCCATTCGACTGAGACCATCTGCCACCTTTGATTCTGGCGACACGGTAATCATTGACAACCTCAGGATTCAAGTTTGTGACTAGTCAGGATTATGTAGGGCGGGGAAGGAAAGGTCGGGGGAAGCGCGATAGCCGCCCCCAATCGTAAAGCGTCTTAGCGATCGTCGTAATCGGTGTGGTTCATGATGAACTTGCCGGTTTTGTTGTCAAACTTCCAACCGCCGGCGGTACCGTCAGCCGTCATGGCCAGGTCACCCGTATTTACAATGACCAAGGTATTGTTGGTGCCGGTTATCGGGTCAGCTGGCAGTGCGTCCTTTTTGTAATAGGGGCCAAACTTGAAGGTCGCATCCGTGGTGGAACAGGCCTGCCCGGCCGCATTGGTATAGCGACTCAGCTGGTCAAGAAAAGCCTGCACACTATCGATAGCACCTGTGCCCGCTGTGCCGGTGCCCGGACAAGTTGCGCCCGAGGCAATAACGCTGCTGGGGTAATGACCGTGATGCTGATAGTAAAGATCAATCGCACTACGGACACCGGACAAGCTGGAGTCTAGCGCCGCACGCTTCGCGTCGTCGGTTGAGGATGTAAACTGCGGTATAACAATCGCCGCCAATACTGAAAGAATCAGCACCACGATAACCAGTTCAACCAGCGTAAATCCGGATTCGCGCGTAAGTGCCGTTGATTTCATGAAATTACCCCTTAATAGCTTTCGCCACTTCAACATCTAACCAATTGATTAGCAATGTTTTTACATGTTTTTAACAGTTGTCCGCTGCACACAAGCGCCAGCGAGACATTTAAATATAGCGGATTCGCCTTGTAAATACACGGATACCGGTATCTGTGTTGCACGGGCTACATAGCCACACTCGACAGCTTGAATATCGGCAGTATCAAGGAGCTGACAATAATACCAACAACCAGCCCCATAACCACCAGCATAACTGGCTCAGCCAATTTTGACAGCTGATTTAGCTGCTTCGTCAGGTCCTTCGCGTAATAGTCTGCAATTCTGTCCATTACCCGGGCCAGACTGCCCGTTTCCTCTCCGGTTGCCAGCATTTGGCGGGCCAGATCCGGCATATGCTCAGACTGGCAAAAGACATCGCTGACCCGCTGGCCCTCCTGCACCGCGGTTTCGGCTTGCCGAATGAGTGCCTGGTAGGCCGCATTATTAACAATCTCCCGGCTGGCCCGCAGTGCATCTTTAACACTTACGCCGTTCGCGAGCGACAGGCTCAGCACGCGCATCAATTGCACCAGATAAATTTTACGGAAGATATTGCGAATCATGGGAGTTTTCAGCTTGAGCGTATCGAGCACTATTTGCCCGGCTGCCGACTTAGCCCAGAATATGGCTCCCCCCAATGTAGCAACGCTTATTAGGCTCACGATCAACCAGTGCTGCCGGAGCACATCACTTATTGCCATCAATATAATGGTCGAGGCCGGCAACTGGTCCCGGATCGACGCAAAAATCTCCGCAAACTTGGGAAAAACAAACACCATGACAAATACGACGACCGCGAGCGAAAACACCAGCAAAAATACCGGGTAAGTCATAGCCGAGCTTAGCGTACCTTTTAACTGCTGTTCTTTTTCTTCCATGGCGAGCAACTCATCGAGCACCTTCGCCATAAAGCCGCCGCCTTCACTGGCCTCTACCAACTTCACATAGGAAGTCGGGAACATCTCCGGGTGTTCCTGCAGTGCAAAGGAGAAGTCCCTACCCTTCTCAACCTGCTCGGCGACATCCGCAATAATATCGCGTACTCGCGGTTGCTGCATTTGCCCCTGTAACAGGAGCAGACTCTTGTGCAGGGCGGTGCCAGTTTCCAGCAGCAAGGACAGCTGCTCGGTAAAAAACATCCGATCCTGCGCGCCAATAGGCCCTTCAAACAGCGTAATGTTGAAATTGAAACTCGTAGCAGCCTCTTTTTTCTGAACGCTCTGTTCAACTATAGGCATTTCACTTCAACCCCACTAATCACTGATAACACGCGAAACTTCTTCCAGGGTCGTTTCGGCGGCCAAGACATGGTCAAGGCCGTCATGAAACAGTGTTTTCAGCTTTCGCTGTTTTGCATACTGATTCAGATCGTCCCGGCTCGGGTTTTTCATAATCAAACTCTGCAATGCAGAATCAACCGTGAGTATCTCGTGAATCCCCAGTCGGCCTTTGTAACCGGAATCGAAACACAGCTCGCAACCGCGCCCCTGCGAAAGCATGACATTTGTTTTATCTTGCCATTGATAGCGCTCTACAACTTCCGGTGGCGGCTTAAATTGCGTTTTACAATTCGGGCAAATAGTCCTCACCAGCCGCTGGGCTACAACGCCCACCAAGGCCGACGAAAGTAGGTAGGGTTCAACACCCATATCAATCATACGTGTTACTGCACTAACACTGTCATTGGTGTGCAAGGTCGACAAAACCAAATGGCCGGTCAATGCCGCCTGCACCGCAATTTGGGCCGTTTCCTTCTCCCGGATTTCCCCCACCATGACAATGTCCGGGTCCTGCCGCAGTATATGTTTGAGCATACGTGAGAAGCTCAAACCTATCCCTTCGCGAACTTCGTTCTGGTTGATAATATCAAGCTGGTACTCGACCGGATCCTCAACCGTCACAATGTTTTTTTCAAGCGAATTAAGGTGACTTAGCGCCGCGTAAAGCGAGGTGGTTTTACCGCTACCTGTCGGACCGGTAACCAATATCAAGCCATAACTTTTCGATAGCAGCTTTCTGAAACTGCCCAGATTGTCAGCCGAAAACCCGAGCTTATTCAGATCAAGGATTGTACGGCGTTTATCCAACACACGAAGTACGACTTTTTCGCCGTGCAGACCCGGCAAAGAACTGAATCGCAAATCAACTTTCTGATTCTGCGTGTATATTTGAATTCGCCCGTCCTGAGGCATGCGGCGCTCGGCAATATCCAGATTCGCCATAATTTTAAGACGCGAGATTATCGCCGGATGCAATTCCGTTCGCGGCGCCATAATCTCATACAAAATACTGTCGACCCGGAAACGCACACGGGAATGGTTTGGACCCGGCTCTATATGAACGTCGCTGGCACCGTCGTGCACCGCACGCTGAATAATCGCATTAACCAAATTGATGATGGGCGAGCCCGAAGAAAGCTCGTCGATGGCCGCATAGTCTTCCGGCTGCTTGGACTCCACCAGCTCCATATCGTCATCGAGGTCTGATATTAAATCTGTGCCGATATCCACTCCACCGGCTATTTCATTGAGGGTGCGCTTAATTTCATCACGGCACGCCAACACAGGGCGTATATGGCAGTCGGTAGCATCCTCCAGCTCGCTAAGCACAGCAATGTCTTGCGCATCTGTTAGCGCAACGGCCAGAGTATCCCGAACCTTAAACAGGGGAAGAGCATTTAGTCGAATCGCTGTATCCTGGGCGATTACATCAACAATATCCGGATCAAAAATTCCGGTCTTGATTCTAATAAAGGGCACTCCCAGCTGTTCGCTAATAGCGCGAAGAATATCCGCTTCGGCCACCACCTGAGATTCAATCAGGATGCGCCCCATGCGCTTCCCGGTTCTATCTTGCTCTTGCATCGCATGGCGAATGGTTTCTTCATCAACCAGCTCTTTTTCGAGCAAGACATCACCTAGCCGACGAACGGCAGCCCCTGTCTCCTGTTCGTCTGCGGCCTGCGTATCATCAATAAGACCAATACGACGATCCAGTCCGCTGATTGCCAATATTTTTCGGACCACCCCGGAACAGTTGGCGATCTTAAGCCAGCCGCCTTCCAATTGCAGAAGCTCACTGCAATCCAGTAAGGTTTCTAACGCCTTGCTATTCAGGAATTTTATATTGCCCAAATCCACCGCAATACTTAGATCCTGATTGCCGATCGCCTCCGCTACCGCACGCCGCAACTCATCATGGCTAGATTCCGTTTCCAATGACTGGGTGAATGCAAGATAGGTTATGACCCCTAGCTGGGTGCGCAGAATTTCGGACATTTAGCTCACGCCCCCTGTTTCTGCCGAACCAAGGCGCGCCTGTTTAACGAGGTCTTTCAGGACACCGTCCAAGGGGACTGGACGGGAAACAATGTAGCCTTGTGCGTAATCAACTCCAATAGCTTTTAGCAATCTTTTTATCGACTCACTTTCAACAAACTCGGCGATCGTCGTCAGACCCATTAGCTTACCGACACTGTTCATTGCCTGGACCATGCTTAGATTGACTGTGTTGGTATCTATATCCTTAATAAAGCTGCCGTCAATTTTCAAATATTCAACGGGAATTTCTTTGAGGTAACTGAATGAACTTAAGCCACAGCCAAAATCATCAAGCGAAAACGAAGGGCCCAAAACCTTAACCTCGGTTATGAGTTCCAGCGCAGATCGGAACTCACCGATCTCGGCAGTTTCAGTCAACTCAAAACAAAGCTGTTCATTACTAAAGGCCGTGTTTTCTTTCAACAACTGCACCAGAAACCGCTTAAAATGCGAACTGCCAATCGACTTGCCCGATAAATTCACACTCCATACGGAATCCGGACTGATGCTTCGGATATCATACTCAATCAGTTTCGCACACACTTCTTCGACAACCCACTGATCAACATTCGGGATCAGATCGTAACGTTCAGCAGCTTCTATAAACTTCTGCGGTGAGATGATTTTTCCATCACCATCCAAAATGCGCAGTAAAATTTCGTAGTGAGGCGGGCCGCCGCTCAGCGCGTCCATCGGCTGGCAGTACAACTGAAAATCCCGATTCAACAAAGCGCTCTTTACGTTCTGCAACCAGAATATATCGTCTCTCTTTTGATCTAACTCAACATCGGTCGTACTGTAGACGTGCACCCGCTGAAAATTATTATTTTTCGCCATAGAGGCCGACAGATCACCTGCCGTGAGCCACTCCTCAGGCGCATCAAAATCTTCCTGATAGGTCACAACGCCAACATTGACACTGATTTCAGCGCCCGCAGGCACTAGCCGCCGATTGCTATTAACCTCCTCAATATCTTCGAGAATCGCCGCAACACACAATCCAATATCAGAACCATCCAGAACAATGACGAAGGCATCATAACTAAGGCGCGCGACCAAACTGCCGGGCACGGCGCGAGAGGCCAGCACATCCGCCAAAACTGCCAATAGTTTGTTCACTTGCTCGCCACCAAAGCTGTCAGCGACGAGCCTTAAATGATTAAAGTGAAAAAGCGCCAACTCGCACTGTTCAGCTCGATCACGCAACAACTCCCGAAAACGAACATTTAGCTCTGCCTGGCCCATCAAGCCCGTAACGGAGTCAAAGCGTTGCTTAAGAATTTTGCGCGCCATCTCGGCCTGAATTTCGACCAGCTGCCGGTCGCTATTACTAAACTCTATGGCGCCGCGTTTCTTGATCGCAATAAATGCGCCCCGGAGTCTTTTACTGCCGGCATAGATGGGCGCGCAAACAATATTGACCGCCGAAAGCTTTTCAATGTGGTAGAGCTGCGCGTCCGCATCACTGTTTACGACAAAGGGCCGACCCTCAATTTTCGTAGCGGCTGCTATAGACTCGATAGTATGGTTTGTTAGCAAGCTCGATGGATTACCCGACACCAATCTCAAATTTAATTCGGGGAGGATAATCATCGCCGCGTTAACGCCCAGGAAGGCAGTGCAGTCATCCACCAAAAACTGAAGTGAACTCTCTGCGGTGTTGGAGTCCGCAATATCCGAATCTACGTTGTGCTTGATTTTGTAGACGAGATTCAGTTCTTCGTAGCGGCCGCCCAGCTCCTCGGCCATCGTATCCAACTCTGTTCTCAGCCCCATCTCAACCACTATATTTTGGATAACGCTGCTTAGGGTTTTAGCTATGCTCTCCTGCTCGGCGTGCCCGACAGACTCCGCCAACACCAAGCCAATGCCCGAGTGTGAGTTCGCATTGTCAGGCTCAAACTGACCAAAAAGTTTATAATTGTCTGCTTTGAAATCGCCCTCGAATGCCGGATCGCTGCTGTGCAAGCACTGGCCTTCTCTATTAAAAAAATCCGCCCGCAGCACCAGCGGCTTCAGGCCCTCGAACATAGTGGCGTATCGCGCGAACTCAATATATTTTAGTTGGTCAGGGCTAGCCATCTTCGCCTCCCAGTGGAACAAGATCGTTCAACAGGGCTACCAATGCCCGCAAACTCGCCGGTTTTTCCAAGAAGGTAAGGTTAGATACCTTACGCGACCATTCCCTGTGTTCAATGTCGGCCTTGGATGTTGAAATAATAATGGGGAAAGTCCTATCCGGAATCTCCTCCACTATACGCCGACAAAGTTCCTGTCCATCCATTATCGGCATCGCAATATCTGAAATTAATGCATCGGGCTGTTTATTCAGAATAACTTTCAGTGCCTCTTCGCCATTGAGTGCATGCTCAACGGTGTAGCCGGCTTTTTCCAGCGAAATTCGCAACACCCGAAAGATATGCGGCTCGTCTTCGGCAATAAGGATAAGCGGCATACTTAAGCCCCTCTTTCGGTGATGTTAGACTTTTTACTAAACTCAATCGTGAAGCAACTGCCTTCGTCAGGCACGCTGCTAACACTCAAGCTGCCATGATGCAGTTGAACGATATTCCGAGCCAGCGTCAAACCCAGTCCGTGCCCGCTCTTTTTACGAATATTGGCGTCTTCGGAGCGGTAGAACTTTTCAAAAATTTGCTGCTGGTCTTCTTGGGAAATACCTGGCCCTTTATCCGAGACGTGAATACGAATGGCATCGTCATTTTCTTCAGCGTAGAGCCGGACTTCACCATCTTCACGATTATACTTAATTGCGTTTGAGAGAAGATTGTTTAGCGCTATGCGAATCAGGTCTTTATCAACCACTATCGTACTCAATCCTTCCGGAATATCCTTTGTGAGGGTCAGCGCTTGATTGGTTGCCGCACGGGCCATATTGTCGAAAACATCGCTCAGGAATTCGGGAGTTTTCACCCTTGTTTTTTCAACGGTGATGCTGCCCATTTCTATCTTCGCGATATTGAGAAGGTTGTTGACCAAATCGGCCATACGATCGACTTCATCGTAGATCGTGTTAAGAGATTCGACCCGCAAGGCCGGATCCAAGTCATCTTCCATCAACATTTCGCTGTACATTTTCACCACATGCAAGGGTGTTTTCAGCTCATGAGCGGCCTTGATGGCAAATTCTTCGGACATCTTTTTGTTGTGTAGCGTGGCGGTCACATCTTGAAAGACAATAATATTGCCCAGCGCTTCCTGAGAACCGGTTGTTCGCAATGGCTGCATAATCACCGAGGCTAATTTCGTATGATTCTGGCGATGCGCATAGGCGTACTGCAGCTCATTCGTCGCAAGGTCACTGTTCTTGCGGTAGGCTTCATAATAGCTACGAACCTCATCGGATGGACACCATTTCAGAAAGTCTTTCCCTGTTCCGTCCTCTTTAGAATCCGGAAAAAATGAACCGAAGCGCTTATTGCAATAGGTAATGGTTCCCGATGCATCCAGCACAGCAATGCCTATGGTTAGCGTATTCAAGACCGCTTCGGTGCGCAGCTTGTCATAGTGAAGAACCTTACGATCAAGGTCGAGCGAATCATGTTTCGACTCTATCTCATGAACGATTTGCTTTGCATTGGCAATCAGTGAATTGAAATCATCAATCAGGGGGGATTTTGCCTGCGTATTATCGATGGTGGACAGGGCATCCTTGCCATCACTGAATTTAAAGTGGTTGCGCAGCGCCTCGAGGGGCAGGTAGGTTGAAAAGAGCGTCGAAAGCGCCGCAAACGATAGCAACAACAAGGGTAGCGACAAAAGGAAGTAGTATTCGCCCCCCGGCTGCCAGTAAAAGGTCGGTTTCAGAAATCCGATTCGTACAATCCGCTGCGAATCTCCCGCAAAAGGCGCATAAAATTCTACCAGCCGCGTTGTGCGCTTGTCCGTTCGAAACTCCCGCTCGCCAATGGATGCGCGCTGACTTGGCGACAAGGGCAACAGCGGAATCTGGGCTTCGCCGGCACCTGAGCTAATCAGTGCCAGGCGTTCACCATGACGGCTCTCCACGATCAAGTAGTGAAAAGTCGGGTGCTCCGCAATCAAGCCCGTCAGCTGGCTCTGCCCCGGAGCGTCCGTTAACTGTTCCAAAGCGTCGCGAGACATCGCGGAAAGCGACACCGCCAAGCTGGAGCCGAATACTTTCATTTCAGCATTGATGGTTTTGGCGGATTGCCAGCTGTATACAACCAATAACAGTGCAAGACTGAGCACAGCAATCAGCAGCAGCGGAAAAAGCACCGGAATCTGGGAGCCTCGACGCTGTCGGAATCGCCGGGTATTGGCGCGCCGACGATCTCCCCGACGACGCTCACGGGCGTCAGGCAGCTCATTGACAGCCTGCTCAGACACCGGCATTGAAACCTTGGCCACGCTATTTACCCCCTAGTAACTTATATAGTACCGATACCTCAGGCCTCTGTTCTGCCCTTCACAGCAAAATGGACGCTAATGCGCCTTCAAGAGGTGGCACACTGCCATTCACTATGCACTGTATTCAAAGTTACACAAGCGCACAGTTGTGACTTATGCCTATATCTTGTTGATTTATAACTATAGACCCACAGCTACCCCAGTGGGTACTACCTCATATTCCGCAGCAGGACGCCCGCAAACCTGCCGCAGGGCAAGGGTGGCACACCGCCCCGGGACTTTAATGCGAATTCACCGGGACAACCCCGGCCGGAACCCGGATGTGCTCGACCAGCTCCTGCACCGACTGCGGCGGCTCCCGGGTAAATCTGGACACTGCAATTGCCACGCTAAAGTTGACCAGCGCACCCACCACGCCAAAGGCGTTGGGCTCTATACCCAGAAACCAGTTCTGCGGCCAATCGCCCAAAAAGGCCGTACTCTCGATAAACATAATGCCCTTGTGCTGAAACACATAAAAGAGCGTCACGCTGATGCCGGCCACCATCCCCGCAATCGCACCTTCCTTGTTAGTGCGGCGGCTGAAGATACCCAGCATTAAGGCAGGGAAAATCGAAGAGGCCGCCAGCCCGAATGCAAGCGCCACGGTTCCCGCCGCAAAATCCGGTGGATTCAGCCCAAGATAACCGGCAAAGGCAATCGCCACGGCCATGGCAATCCGGCTGGCCAGCAACTCCTGCTTCTCACTGATATCCGGCCTGAATACCCCCTTCAACAAATCATGGGATATGGCCGAGGAGATTGCCAGCAGCAGACCCGCAGCGGTAGAGAGCGCCGCCGCAAGTCCACCGGCAGCCACCAGAGCGATCACCCAATTGGGAAGCTGTGCAATTTCCGGATTGGCCAATACGATGATGTCCCTGTCCAGAGCAATCATTTCATCCCTTGCCGGGTCTGCGCTGTGATGGACTCGGCCATCGCCATCTTTGTCAGCAAATTCCAACAGCCCCGTCTTTTCCCAGTTTTTGAACCAGCCGGGGCGCTCTTCATACACCATACCCTGCCCATCATGGCCGCCCAGCGTCTCCACCAGGTTGAGACGCGCCATCCCCGACACGGCCGGTGCCGTCGTGTAGAGAATCGCGATAAATAGCAGGGCCCAGCCGGCGGACTTGCGGGCGTCACTGACCTTGGGCACAGTGAAAAAGCGAATGATGACGTGGGGCAGGCCCGCGGTGCCGATCATCAGCGACAATGTGTAGGCAAACATATTGAGCTTACTGAGCCGCGCCTGCGTGGTGTATTCCGCAAAACCCAAATCCAGCAATATCAGATCGAGCTTATCCAGAAGGTAGGTATCAGTTCCGGCCAGTGTGCTACCAAGCCCAAGCTGGGGAACCGGGTTGCCGGTCAGGTTCAGTGAGATAAAAATGGCGGGGATCGTAAAGGCAAAAATCAGTACGCAGTATTGGGCTATCTGGGTATAGGTAATGCCTTTCATACCGCCGAGCACGGCGTAGATAAAGACAATGCTCATGCCGATGTAGAGTCCGATATCGTAATCCACCTCAAGGAATCTGGAAAAGGCGACACCGACGCCCTTCATCTGGCCGATAACATAGGTTACCGAGCAAATAATCAAACAGATGACGGCCACAATGCGAGCAGTGCGCGAGTAGTAGCGCTCACCAATAAATTCAGGCACCGTGAATTTGCCGTATTTTCTCAGGTAAGGGGCAAGAAACATGGCCAGCAATACAAAGCCGCCGGTCCAGCCCATTAGAAATACTGAACCGCCGTAGCCCATATAAGAAATAAGCCCCGCCATGGAAATAAAGGAAGCGGCGCTCATCCAGTCGGCCGCGGTGGCCATGCCATTCGCTATGGGGTGGACACCACCGCCAGCCACATAGAATTCCTGAGTCGTCCCTGCGCGCGACCACAGGGCGATGCCTATATAAAGTACAAAGGTCGCGCCAACGACGAGGTAGGTGAGCTCCTGAAGACTCATCATTCGTCTCCCACGCCGTACTTCTTGTCGAGCTGCCCCATCTTTCTCGCGTAAACAAAGATCAACACCACGAAAGTGTAGATAGAGCCTTGCTGGGCAAACCAGAACCCCAGCTTATAGCCACCAAGCCGAATTTCATTGAGCCAATCCACCAGCAAAATGCCGCAACCGAACGAGACAGAGAACCAAAGGATCGACAAAATAAACATAAGTCGCAGATGCTCGCGCCAATAGGCTTTAGCATGCTGCTCGGATTGGAAGGACATGGAACCCCCTATTATTAGTATCAACCTACCCGTCGAGCACGAGGAAATAAAGGCAACCACACTTAGGCTGCGTGCCCGACATCCAAAAATATCACTGTCACGATTTGAATCGCGCCTTTAGCGCACATCTTGACCAAGCAGAAAAGCCCGCAAGTTTTCCAAAAAGATTTCGGAATAGATCAGACTCATGTGGTCCTCTTCTTCGAGCCGCATTGACACTGCAGCCGGATTTACCCCGGCCAAGCGTTCTACCGTATCACGCGGGTCATCCTCCGGCCCACCGCGAACGGCGAAGACGGGTACGGACAGTGAACGCGCCTCGTCCTCACTCAGCGCTAAAGCCGCCAAACTTCTCGCAGAGGCGATAATCGCTTTTTTATCGACAACTTCCATCATGGCGGGCTGTTTGGCCTCGATTCCGAACAACGAATAAAGGGGTTCCTGAACCCGGTATTGCGCGGTAATTAACCAGCCAATCAGGCTCAACTCTCCCTCTGTGAACAAGCCATTACCGATGCTTGTCACGGAGTAAACGCGGTCGGGGTGGTGTACCGCTAAATTCAGCGCAACGATTCCCCCCATGGAGTGCCCGACAATATGCGCCCTGGGCAACCCCAGCTTATCCATAAGACCCAAAATATCCGTGACGAAATTTTTTCCGTATGCGGCTATATCGTGTGGTTTGCCGCTCAAGCCTCTACCGCGCTGATCTACGCCGATTATGCGAAACCGGTCGCTGAGAAAATCGCCCGCCACAACAAGTGATTTCCCGTAATTTGTTCTCAGCCCATGTAAAAAAATCACCGGGACTCCCGACCCATAATCGGTATAGGCTATCTCAACGCCCCCTGAGTCCAGATAACTGTAGGTCCTCGCAACGACGGGCGACGCCCACAAAAAGAAAAGTAACGCAATGAGCGCCCCGCGGCGCGAACCTGCATGAGTTTTAGGGCCTGGCATAAATAATCCCGAAATAGTTGGCAGCCCGGCAACACTGCACCATAAGCAATAGGCGCGCTGCACTGAATCAGCCCGGATGAGGCAATTGAAGCTCAAGCGGAAACGAGCTCGACAACTCAAAATGCCGGAACATCGCATTACCCGCCCCAACCGCATCACCCGCACAGATATACTTCACCACGGACTCGTGCGCCTCGATGATGCGCAACAATTCAAGCTCGCTGCGCCCACGCCCCAAGTCCACCATAAGCGATTCGTGCAGCGGGTTTTGCAGGGCATCCAGCAAGAGGCGGTTCAGGGGGTTCTGTGATGCCTCGGCGAGCACCCTGTGCAAGGCAAAGTCCGCAGCTATCCGCCGCTCGTGATCCGCCATGGCTTCGCGCATTCCTTCAACGTGCTCAACTAACGAGCGTTTCTGGGCCTCTGTTGCTCGCACTGCCGCTAATTGGGCGCTCTGAATTTCAATACTGCGACGCGTTTCCATGACTTCCTGGTAGCTTATCTGGGCCGTTTTCAGGGCGTAGCCGAAAACCTGGCTCAACACATCCGAGGTCATGGATTTGAGGCGAGGCCGCCGACCGTTGCCAATCTCAAGCACACCGACGGCCGCAAGAGCCCGGTAAGCCTCGCGCACGGTGGTGCGACTGATGCCGAGGTCGCGACTCATCTGAACTTCACTCAGCACGGCATCACCGGGCTGCAATTGCTCTTTCGCTATGTACTCCCAAAGGTACTGCCCCACCTGGGAAGCCAGCGGGGAATCGCTTTCGGTAGCACTGGGAAGATTTGGCTGCATTATCGTTTCCACGTCAGGCTCCGGATCACAGGCATAAGTCTACAAAACCTATCATATAGGTAGTAGCAGGATAGCGCATCTAATCGCAACCTGTATGATAGTGTTGCCTTTTATGTCCATTAAAGGCTAATATTTAATCTATATTGATAATTCCTATAATACAGGTAACCCCTAAAGCGGCCACTTTAAGTTGAAAGGCCTACTGACCAAGCCCCGCATCACAAGCCGGAATTCGCCTTGGGGCGGTTATTTAGACGAATTAGCTCATGGAGCATTTTATGAAGAAATTATTGATTGCGTTCGCGATACTCCTGCCTGTATTGGCCGCCGCAGGCGCAAGCGCAGAACTTCGCTCTGACGTACTGCTCAAGCAATACAAGGAAAAGATAAAGAACACTCCCAAAGATCAATACGAACAGGCCATGAGCGAAGCCTCGCCTCCCGTTCATATCATTGGGGGGATCTATTACGTTGGCTCGACCGCGGTTTCATCCTTCGTCATTTCCACCGATGCCGGCTTGATTTTAGTCGACGCCGGCACGCCTATGATGTTCGACGTTATTAAGCGCAATGTTGAGGCGCTGGGATTTTCGCTCACAGATATCAAATACATCGTCTCCAGCCACGCACACTGGGATCACGTCGGCGGCATTGCCGAAATGAAGAAGCGCACAGGCGCAAAAGTTGTGGCACTGGGTCTGGACGCAGAATCCATCGCCACAGGAAAGGACATTTCCGCAGTTTCCTTTCTCGGCCTCCACTGGAAAGGCACTCCGGTTGATTACCTTATCAAGGACCAGGAAAGTTTTTCATTAGGCGGTGTAACACTGCAGGCGCACGAAACACCGGGGCATACGAAAGGCTGCACCACCTGGACGACCACGATTAATCATAAGGGCAAACCGCACAAGGTTCTCTTTCTAGGCGGAACGTCCGTTAATGCCGGTGTTAAATTACTCAACAATCCGCTCTATCCCGGCATTGTTGAAGACTATAAAAAGACCTTTTCTGTCTTGCGCCAAATGTCGCCCGATGTATTTCTGGCACAACACCCCTTCTTCTTCGACCTGCCCGGAAAAGTAGAAGCCCTCAAGAAAAATCCTGTTACAAACCCCTTCATCAACCCTTCGGAATGGGTGATGTTCATCCAAAACGACGAGTTGAAATTTCTCAGGCAGCTCGAAGATGAGCAGCGCCGGGCACTCAGCGCCACTCCCAACTAGAGCAGCGCCGAAGTGACAATACGCAGGTCATCAGAACAAACACCAACGACAGGTTTCGACATGAACGGCATTCTTGAAACGATAAGCGCCCTGGTCGATGAGCACGCCGTGATCACCGGTAAAGCGCTGCGGGATCGCGCCAGCAGTTACTGGAATAGCTCACCAATGCCCGGACTCGCGCTAGTACGACCAAGCTCCACCGAGCAACTCGCAGCCATAATGAAAGCCTGTCACGAGGCCAATCAAGCCGTGGTTGTCCACGGCGGACTTACCGGCTGCGTTGAAGGTGCCATCGCCGCTGATAACGAAATAATCATCTCACTTGAGCGCATGAATGCCATTGAAGAAATAGACCCCATCGGTCAGACAGCCGTTGTTCAGGCGGGGGCCATTTTACAGCAGGTACAAGAGGCCGTTGATAACGAAGGGCTCTATCTCGCTCTGGATTTAGGCGCTCGCGGCTCCTGTACCATCGGCGGGAATGTGGCTACAAATGCTGGCGGCATTAACGTTATTCGCTACGGCATGATGCGTGATCAGGTTCTGGGACTGGAAGCAGTTCTTGCCGACGGCACCATAATTTCGTCAATGAACAAAATGCTAAAAAACAACGAGGGCTACGACCTTAAACAACTGTTTCTCGGTACCGAAGGAACGCTGGGCATTGTCACCCGCATTGTTTTGCGACTCCACCCAAAAACACGCAGCCGCAACTGCGCAATGCTTGCCATAAATGACTTTGCTTCCGTACCGGGAGTGCTCAATTACCTTCAGGCTCATTTGGGAGGAACCTTATGCGCCTACGAGGTGATGTGGGGAAATTACTTTCAAGCCGTAACAGAACCCGGCTGGCACCGGGCACCCATGGGTCGAGACTACAACTTCTATGTCTTGGTTGAAGCAAACGGGGCGGACCCCGACACCAACACTCAACAATTTATGCACGCCCTGGAATCACTGTTCGAGTCTGCCGATATCGTTGACGCTGTCGTACCCAAATCCGACACCGAACGCAGAACCCTGTGGAATATTCGCGAAGACTTCGACGCCATCATTCAGCCTCAACCTACATTTTTGTATGACGTGAGCCTGCCCATCAAATTTATGGAAGATTATGTCGCCAGGGTAAAGGGCGGATTAGCGAAGCGCTGGCCCAATAGCCTCTGCTATGTATTGGGGCATCTGGGAGACGGCAATCTCCATCTATTCATAACACCCAACACACAAGACGAAAATCTGCACGCGCAAGCCGATGAAGAAGTCTACGGCCCCTTGCAGGATTTTGGCGGCTCTATCTCGGCCGAACATGGCATAGGCACCGAAAAGAAGACCTGGCTGCAACGTAACCGCTCTCCCGCAGAACTGTCACTGATGAAAACCCTAAAGCAGGCTCTGGACCCTAAATGTTTACTCAACCGCGGCAAGATTTTCGATAGCCCGCACTGACAATCGCCGAGAAACCCTATGCTGCTCAAGCTCTTCCCAATCTTGGCTCCCTGCGCCGCCCTTATCGGATTTAGTCAGCCCGAGATTATTTCTGTGGCGCAACCCGCCATCGTGCCACTGCTTGTGATGGTAATGAGCTTTATGGGCTTGACGCTGACGCCGGACGATTTTGCAAAAGTCGGACAATATCGCGGCGCGATGCTACTCGGTATGGCTTTGCAATTCAGTGTTATGCCGCTAACCGCTGTTTGCATCGCATGGCTCTTACAGCTCGACGCCGCCTATACCACCGGCCTGGTACTGGTAGGCGCAGTAGCGGGAGGCACCTCATCAAACGTTATGACGTATCTGGCTCGCGGCAATGTCGCGCTTTCCGTCTCCATGACGGCTATATCGACTTTACTAAGCGTGGTCATGACGCCCTTAATAATGAAACTCACTGTCGGAAATTCGGTGCCGGTCCCCGCTGCCGATATGCTAATAAGCCTGGTGAAAATTATATTACTTCCGGTTTTTGCGGGCGTTGTACTGAAGCACTTTTTTAATCGGGTTGTTGTTGCAATTGAATCGCTATTGGCGCCCGCCGCTGTCATGGCAATCCTGGTGATTATTGCGATCGTCGTCTCCCTCAACGCTGACAATTTTTCATCGGGCGTTCTAGTCGTCGCGACGGCCACCCTGCTACATAACCTTGCCGGACTGCTTTTCGGCTATCTCGCCCCCTATGCATTTGGATTTGATCGTGTCATTTGCAGAACGATAGCCATAGAAGTTGGCATGCAGAATTCAGGCCTTGCGACTGCGCTTGCACTCAAGTTCTTTACACCGGCAAGCGCCCTGCCCGGAGCCATATTCAGCATCTGGCTAAATATTACCGGCTCGATATTTGCCGGCCTTGCTCGCAAATGTGACGAGCAAGGCAAGGCAACGAGCTCTCAGATTCCCGCAACAGCATTACCGGAGAAAAATCATGTCAACCTTGGGCAGTAGTGTTCTATTAGGTCGCACAAAATCGCTATCCATCCTCTTTTATCTTGCCGCTAGCGCCCCGGTTTTTGCTCAGGATGCAGCCAAGCCTGCCAAGGAAGCAAAGCCTTCAAAAACCATTGAAGAAGTTATCGTGTCGGCCGCGTACCGGGATCAGGACATTCAGGATGTTGTCGGTGGCATACAAGTTTTTGGCGGTGCGGAACTGGACAAAAATGGGGTCTCCGGCATGGAAGACTATTTGCGTGAAGTGCCCAGCGTTTCGCTACAAAAATCGGCCGTCGGGAAAGCCAATATTGCTATCCGTGGCATTTCCAACCTGAACTCGCAGGACGGCGGCTATGCCGACGGTTCACCCACCGTCGGAGTCTACTTTAACGATGTCGCCATACAGGGATCCGGTGTATTCCCGGACCTCAATGTTTACGATTTGGCGCGCATCGAGGTTCTGAAAGGGCCTCAGGGTACACTCTACGGTGAGGGTTCAATGGGTGGCGCGATCAAGATGGTCATGACCTCGCCGGACCCGAATGAATGGCATGTGCGATCCTCTATCAGCAACTCCAAGACCAAACATGGTGCAGATAACACCGACTATCGCCTGGCTATCAACGTCCCGCTTATTGACGAAAAATTGGGACTCAGGGTGGTTGCCTCGAAGAAATTCGACTCCGGATATATCGACTACACCAGTATTGGAAAAAACAACGCGAACAGCCTGAGCAGTGAATCTCTCCGTCCGATCATTTTATGGCAAGCCACAGAATGGCTGTCGCTTGAATACATGTATCTTTATGACGACAGCGAACTTGATCAATTGGCCCTAATCGATAGCGACAATCTCGATCGATTAGAAAACTCCAACCATGAAGACCAGTATTCCAATACCGAATTCATCACCCACTCACTCACCGCCCGGGTTGACCTCGGCTTTGCCCAACTTACCAGTGTAAGCGCTGCTTTTAATACCGAGCGTAACGCCCAGGCTCGCAATCTGTTTCTAGGCCAGGTGGCTGAAGGCAATACCGGCTCCTCGGAAGCCGGCGATCTGTTTCACACCGCCTTTGTTCGAACACACACTGACCTCGAATCATTTTCCCAGGAATTGAGACTGGTATCCGCCGGTGATGAGAGACTCGACTGGATCGTCGGCGGCTTTTATCGCGACCGCGAACAGAAATACCGTCAAGAGCTCTTCGAATACTTTGAGCCGGAAGGCAATGCGGTAACGGATACCGTATTTGGTCTGGCACTTGGCGAGCTATCCGGTCAACAAAGCAAAACGAATGGCCGGGAGCCGTTTAAGCAAACGGCAGCCTACACCGAGGTTAGCTACGAAATATTACCCGGCACGCTAGACCTAACCGCGGGCTTGCGCTGGTTCGAGGACATAGTTCAGTTCTCAACACGTGCCGAATACTACGGCGCCATCGCCTTACTGGTCGGAACGGACCCTGAAAACGTAGACGAGAATGGCCAAGTCTATGTTGGCTTTGCAGACGAAATCACTACGCGTGACTGGTTACCGAAATTGTCGCTCGCCTGGTACGCTAACGATGACATTATGCTGTTTGCCACTGTGAGCAAGGGCTTTCGCTCTGGCACACCCAACGTATATTCGGCACTCAAGGCGGGGCCACCCCTAGTGCGACCTGATTACGTTCTCAACAAGGAAATCGGAGCCAAAACCACATGGCTCGATGGTCGCGTTATCGTCAATTTGGGCATCTATCAAATTGATTGGGAAGATTTTCAGGGCCTCGTAGCCGGAACGGCTTATCTGGGTAGCGCCGGTCCATTGGAGTTTGCCTATCTGGCCAATGCCGGCGATGCCGAAGTGAGCGGAGCAGAACTTTCCACACTGTGGCACGTTAACGACCGCCTAAATCTACAATTTAATGCCGGCTACAACGACGGCGAGGTAACAAGACCCGATCCTAACAACAAGGTGACGAAGGGATCTGAAGTACCCAATAAACCCGTATGGACCTGGAGCTTGAGCGGCAGCTATTCCCAGCCACTGAGCGAAACCCTGTCAGCGAACTTCGGGTTGACCTACTCCTATGTTGACGAGCAGATAACGCTGTTCAAGCAAGATGGCGAAGACAATGAAGGCTTACCACTGGAAGATTTTGCCTTGCTGAAAGCGTCAATCGGCATTGAAGGGTCAAACTGGGGAATTCAATTATTCGCCAATAATATTACTGACGAAAGGGTGGTAACCGCCGCATCCATTCCGGGACCTCGAAATGCGATTAACAGGCCTCGTACCATGGGCCTGCGATTCAATTGGGAGTATTAATTGCTCGCCGCGCTAACGGACTAGCTAAGGTGTAAGATCATTGAGCGGGCTGTGATCGGTGAGAGGCTGCTGCCCGAATCACGCAATGGCAGGCTTTCGCCAGCAGGGCTGGCTCCTACATGGGACAGTAGGAGCTTGCCTTGCAAGCGAAGAGTTTAGAGCGAAAGCACCTTCTCGCCACGGGCAATACCCGAGACGCCGCTGCGGACAACTTCCAGAATCGCGGCATCGCCAACAGCTTCCAGAAAGGAATCAAGCTTGTCCGAGGTACCCGTGATCTGGATGGTATAGACCGTTGGGCCGACATCGATAATTTGACCGCGAAAGATATCCGTACAGCGCTTAATCTCGGCGCGCTGGGCACCGGTCGCTCGCACTTTCACCAACATCATTTCGCGCTCGATATGCGCACCTTCAGTCAGGTCCACCAGCTTAACCACGTCAATCAGGCGATTAAGATGTTTGGTAATCTGCTCGACCTTGTGATCGTCACCGATAGTTGTCAGCGTCAAACGCGACATGGTTTCATCTTCAGTCGGCGCCACGTTCAGCGACTCAATGTTGTAGCCACGCTGGGCGAATAAGCCCACTACGCGCGATAGAGCACCTGGTTCATTCTCGAGTAAAACAGCAATTATATGTCGCATCAGGTTCGCTCCGTCTTGCTCAACCACATATCACGCATGGAGCCGTTCGGCGCAATCAGCATCGGGTAGACGTGCTCGTGCGGGTCAACGTGAATATCCATAAATACCAGCCGATCTTTCAGCGCCAGCATTTCCTTCAGAGCACCTTCCAAATCAGCCTTTTTCTCTACGCGTATGCCAACGTGGCCGTAGGCTTCTACCAGCTTCACAAAGTCAGGTAAGGAATCTTCGTAGGTGCTTTCAGCATAGCGACCTTCATACTGCATATCCTGCCACTGCTTAACCATGCCGAGGTAGCCGTTGTACAAATTCAGGATTTTCACCGGAATCTTGTACTGGGTGCAGGTAGACAGCTCCTGAATATTCATCTGGATGCTACCTTCACCGGTCACACACACAACATCGCTATCGGGGTAAGCCAGTTTGACGCCCATGGCTGCCGGCAAGCCGAAGCCCATCGTGCCCAAGCCGCCGGAGTTGATCCAGCGACGCGGCTGCTTGAAGCGATAGTACTGCGCAGCAAACATTTGATGCTGACCGACATCCGAGGTTACAAAAGCCTCACCGTTCGTTAAGCGGCACAGGGTATCGATAACTTCTTGCGGCTTGATCAAATCGGTAGAGGTGTCGTAGCGCGGCTTGGTCCACAATCCGTGGGAGTCGCGCCATTCGTCGATCTGATTCCACCAGTGAGCCAGTGCCTTGGTGTCGGGCAGAGCTTTATCCGCCTTGCGGGTTTCGCGCACCAGGGCCAGCATTTCCGTCAATACCGAATCAACCGGACCAACAATGGGAATGTCAGCCGCTATCGTTTTGGAGATAGACGCAGGATCAATGTCGATATGAATGATTTTGGCATTCGGGCAAAACTTATTCGGCGTATTCGTTACGCGGTCATCAAAGCGCGCGCCTACCGCCAGAATCACATCGCTCTGGTGCATGGCGTTGTTAGCTTCGTATAAGCCGTGCATACCCAACATGCCCAAAAACTGACGGTCATCGCCCGGATAAGCACCGAGCCCCATCAAGGTATTGGTTACCGGATAGTTGAGCTCACGCGCCAACTCAGTCAGTACGCCCGAGGCATTGCCCTGAATAACGCCACCACCGCTATAAATAACGGGGCGCTTGGCTTCCAGCAGCAGTTGTACCGCTTTCTTGATTTGCCCTGAATGACCGCGCGAGGCCGGGGTGTAGGACCGCAGTTTCACCGATTTCGGGTAGTTGTACTCGAACTTGTCCACCGGGTTAGTAAGATCTTTCGGCAAATCGATAACAACCGGACCGGGGCGGCCGCTGGATGCCAGATAAAAGGCCTTCTTGACGATGGAGGGAATATCCTCAGTCCGCTTCACCATAAAGCTGTGCTTTACGATGGGGCGGGAGATGCCCACCATGTCGGTTTCCTGAAAAGCGTCCTCGCCAATCAGGTGGCTGGCAACCTGGCCAGACAATACCACCATGGGAATGGAATCCATGTAGGCGGTGGCAATACCGGTGATGGCATTGGTCGCACCCGGGCCCGAGGTCACAAGCACGACGCCGGGTTTGCCTGTGGCGCGAGCATAGCCGTCTGCCGCGTGAGTCGCCGCCTGCTCGTGGCGCACCAGGATGTGAGGCACCTTGCAGCTGGTAAACAGCGAATCATAGATATGGAGTACGGCACCGCCGGGGTAACCGAATATAAATTCAACGCCTTCGTCTTCGAGAGCGCGGGCGATCATGTCACCGCCAGATAGCAATTCCACTGAAATATCCTCGTTCAGTACAAAATGAAAAACACATGTGATAGCTGCCGGCTGCGCGGCATTGTGATCACACATGAACCTCCGATCACACCCACCTGGATGCGTCGGGCGAAACGCCTGACAATAATCAGCGGCTAAGCGCCGGACTATTGCCCTTGATGTGTCTTCGCGGGGTTGGGCGAAGATGGCATTCTCGCAACACAGGTCATGTGCTCGCGGAGAGAATGGATCTGCGTAGCAGTGAATGCGCGCTTGAGCGCATTCCCGAATCCAGAACCGCGGGTAAGCGGCGGATTAACGGCCATTTCTGGTATTTTGGGCAAGCGGGTATTTTTCCGGCTGGGCCGACTGATGTCAATAGAAGATGTCGGGAATGGGCTAATAAGGTGGCGATTCGCTCCGAAAGTTACGAATCAAAGCTACTCACGCTCAAAACTGTGAGCCCACACGCTTATTTATTTGCGTAAATCTCTGCCATAATGCAAAACAAGCTGTAACAGGGTCACTGCAATGTTTAAAAAGATCGTCCTGACTTGCCTTCTCGCTACCCTAAGCTTGGGTGTGCTCGCAAAATCCGGTTACTACCGCTGGCTGGATGATAGCGGGCACCCTCAATTCACACAGAAGCCGCCCCTCGACCGGCCCTCGAAGTTTGTCCCCCTGTCCCGCAGTTTCAGCAGCGACGAGGTCAACCCGGCAAGCCCGCAGCCCGTTCCGGCAAAGCGCGCCGACAGTGCTCCGCCCGAACAAGAGCCCCAACAACTTGAAATCATGCCCGACAAGAACCCGGAACGCTGCGCGCAGGCAAAAAGCGCCCTGCAAAGTTTTTCTCGCGGCCAGCGCGTCAGGGTCAAGGACGATACAGGCGAAGCGCGTATTTTGAGTAAAGAAGAGGTCGACACCCAGAAAGAAAGGGCGCAGGAACTGGTTAAAATTTACTGCTAGATCGGGGCGCTGAACTGCCGCGCCCCAAGCCTCTTTTCGCATAAAGGCTCACTTCTTAATGCACCACCTCGGCACTGGCTTGTACCGAGAATACCAAACGATCGCCCTCCATCTGCCCCCGAACGGTATCGCCGGCAACAAACTTCCCGCTCAGAATATCCTGCGCCAAGGGGTTTTCTACCAGCTGCTGAATGGAGCGCTTCAAAGGCCGCGCCCCGTATACAGGATCAAAACCTACTTCAGCCAGCTTATCCAAGGCAGCGTCGTCCAGCGCTAGCACCAATTCGCGTTCCGCCAAGCGCTTGCCAAGGTAGGCCAGCTGAATATCGGCGATAGCGCGCACCTGGCTTTGCTCCAGCGGACGGAACACCACCATTTCATCGAGACGGTTGATGAACTCGGGGCGAAAATGGCCTGAAACCACCTCCATCACCGCCTCCTTAATCGCCTCATAGCCGCTATTACTGCGCGTCAGATCCTGTATTCGATCAGAACCGAGGTTCGAGGTCATGACGATGACGGTGTTGCGAAAGTCGACGGTTCGACCCTGACCATCGGTAAGACGGCCATCGTCGAGCACCTGCAGCAAAATATTAAATACGTCGGGATGCGCCTTTTCGACCTCGTCGAGCAGTAGCAGCGAATACGGACGACGACGCACCGCTTCTGTAAGGTAGCCGCCTTCTTCATAACCGACATAGCCCGGAGGCGCACCGATCAATCTGGCGACGGAATGGCGCTCCATAAACTCGGACATATCGATGCGCACCATGGCATCGTCACTGTCGTATAAGAATGACGCCAAGGCTTTGCAGAGCTCTGTTTTACCGACACCGGTTGGCCCCATGAACAGGAACGACCCGTTCGGGCGCCCGGGCTCACTAAGACCTGCGCGTGATCGGCGAACCGCATTGGAAACCGCATCAACGGCCTCTTCCTGACCAATCACCCGGCGGTGCAGCTCATCTTCCATGCGCAGTAATTTATAGCGCTCACCTTCGAGCATTTTGCTAACCGGGATGCCGGTCCAGCGCGAAACGACCTCCGCCACTTCTTCATCGGTAACTTTGTTTCGCAGCAATTTGCGAGCATCGGTGTCGGCATTGCTATCAGCATCGCCAGCTGCGGCGAGTTGCTTTTCCAATGCCGGGATCACACCGTACTGTAATTCTGACATTCGGCTGAGATCGCCCGCGCGGCGAGCCGCATCCATTTCCAGCCGCGCCTTTTCAAGGTCGCCCTTCACTTGATTCGAACCTTGCAGCGAAGCCTTTTCCGCCAACCAGACTTCCTCAAGATCGGCGTATTCTTTTTCAACCTTGTCGATATCGGCATCCAGCTTTTCCAGTTGCTTGCGCGCAGACTCG
Organism: Litorivivens sp.; assembly: GCA_041625575.1. Lineage (GTDB taxonomy): Bacteria > Pseudomonadota > Gammaproteobacteria > Pseudomonadales > Spongiibacteraceae > Litorivivens. The sequence continues at coordinate 11,746 of JBFJTG010000018.1, read as the reverse complement.
TCCTCGTCTTTTTTGACCGCTTCACGCTGAATTTTCAGCTGTATCAGGCGGCGCTCAAGCCTATCCATCGACTCCGGCTTGGAATCAATTTCCATACGTATACGGCTGGCAGATTCATCGATCAGGTCAATCGCCTTGTCAGGCAGTTGCCTGTCGGTGATGTATCGTTGAGACAGTTTAGTCGCAGCAATGATCGCTGAATCGGTGATATCGACACCGTGGTGAAGCTCATAGCGTTCTTTCAGTCCGCGCAATATGGCAATGGTGTCTTCTTCACTTGGCTCGCCCACGAACACTTTCTGGAAACGGCGTTCCAGCGCGGCGTCCTTTTCCAGATACTGGCGATATTCATTGAGGGTCGTAGCACCAACACAGTGCAGCTCACCGCGCGCAAGGGCAGGCTTAAGCATATTGCCCGCATCCATCGCACCTTCGGCTTTGCCCGCACCCACCATGGTGTGCAGCTCGTCGATAAAAAGAATAACCTGACCTTCTTCCTTGGCGAGCTCATTGAGGACGGCTTTCAAACGCTCCTCGAATTCACCGCGAAACTTTGCGCCGGCCAATAAGGAACCAAAATCCAGCGACAAAACGCGCTTGTTCTTTAAGCCCTCAGGAACTTCGCCATTAATAATTCGCTGCGCAAGCCCTTCCACAATGGCTGTTTTACCCACGCCGGGCTCGCCGATCAAAACCGGATTATTCTTGGTGCGACGCTGCAAGACTTGTATGGTGCGCCGAATTTCTTCATCGCGACCGATGACAGGATCGAGTTTACCGTCGCGAGCGCGCTCGGTGAGATCAATGGTGTATTTTTCCAAAGCCTGGCGCGCGCCTTCGGCTTCGGGATTGTCGACAGCCGCACCGGCGCGGACTTTTTCTATCGCCTGAGTGAGCCGATCTTTCGTTAACCCGGCCTTTTTAAGCAGCTCTGCCAATTTGCCGCCAACATCCAGCAAAGCCAGCACCAGCAACTCACTGGCTATATAGGCATCGCCACGCTGCTGTGCAATCTTGTCCGCAGCATTAAAAACCCGGCCCAGCTCGTTGGATACGTGCACATCGCCTGGCGCACCCTGCACTTGAGGGAGTGACTTGAGTTGCTCCGCCAGCTGTTGTTCGAGCAAGACCACATTCGCACCGGCCTGCTGCAATAACGGCTTCACCGAACCACCCTGCTGGCTCAGCATCGCCAGCATGAGATGAACCGGTTCGATAAATTGGTGGTCCTTGCCAATCGCCAAAGATTGCGCATCGGCTACCGCGGATTGCAAGGCACTGGTGAAGCGATCAATACGCATAAGATCACCCTCTGGGTTGAACTATCCATGACTGAATTCTGCGCCTGCGAGGCAGGCTCCTACACTCTATAGATGAGGGCTAAAGCAGGAAAATCAAGGTTGCCGGTAGATTAGCGTGGCCGTGCGACCGCAGGGGTTCTCACGGCGGTATGAATAGAAACGGGGATCATCGTAACTACACAATCCGCTGTCGATGACATTTTGCACGCCGAGCGCCCGCAACTGGAGGGCCGCAAGCGCCGCGAGATCACAGAGGTAACGACCGGACGAGGCTGAGGTCTCAAACGCTGCCTCGATGTCGCTTGCCGATGGGCCGACAAATGAAGACAGGAATTTTTCACGCACTTCAGCGCCCACCTCAAAATGCGCCTGCCGGATACAAGGGCCGAACCATGCGTGCAAGGCGAATGGCTCGTCTGCAAAGGCTTTAACGGTGTTCAACAGTACGCCGCCCAAAAGCCCACGCCAACCCGCGTGGGCGGCTGCGATTTGGCTTCCGGAACTGCTACAAAACAGTACCGGCAGACAGTCCGCGGTCAGTACCGCGCAGGCAATACCGGCAGCGCTGCCAATTGCCGCATCGGCAACTGGCGCCTCGGTTATCACCTTATCGACAAAATGAACATGAGTGCCGTGGACCTGCTCAAGCCATTGTACGCCGGCCAGCCCATCACACTGTTGCAGCAAGAGTTTGCGGTTGTACTCGACACCGCGCAGATCGTCACCCACATGGGCTGCCAGATTAAAATCACCATAGCCGCTCTGGCCCTGACTGGCGCTGCAGATCGTCGTGATTGCACGCAGGCCCGAAGGTAAATCCCAGTCCGCGGGCAAAATCCCACTCATGCTGGGTCTTCTGTCGCCAAAACCTGTGCCAGGGCCACAAAGTCCGCAGGTAAGTCACACTCCCAAGAACAGGGCTCCTGGGTGGCCGGATGAACCAGCTCAAGACGACGTGCATGCAAGGCCTGACGACGAAAGCTGCGCAGCGCTTCAATTAGCACCTCGCTAGCCCCTTTGGGCGTACGCGGACGCCCGGCATATTGCGGATCACCAATCAAAGGATGCTTGATATGCGCCATGTGCACTCGAATTTGATGAGTGCGGCCGGTTTCAAGCAGACAGCGCACATGACTAAAGTGAGCAAAGCGCTTGAGCAGCCGATAATGGGTGACGGCCTCTTTTGCACCCTTCACAACCGCCATTTTCTTGCGCTGCTGGGGGTGGCGACCGATAGGCTGATCCACTTTGCCACCGCCGGTCATCGCACCAAACACCAGGGCTTCATACTCGCGGTGTACGGTTCTTGCCTGCAACTGCTTAACCAGCGCGTGGTGGGCCGCCAGCGTTTTCGCGACCACCATCAGGCCGGTGGTGTCTTTATCCAGACGGTGCACTATGCCCGCGCGCGGCAGCTGCACCAGGTCCGGACAATGTGCCAGCAGGGCATTGATCAGGGTACCGTCGCTGTGACCGGCGGCGGGATGAACCACGAGGCCGGCCGGTTTATTCAGAATCAAGAGCTCATCATCTTCGTAAACCAGCCCGAAATCGATGGTTTGAGGCTGCCAATCACCCTCTTCCTTCAATTCTGCACTGATCTCGATTTGTTCGCCGCCAAAGACCTTGTCTTTGGAGCGGCTGGTGGCGCCATTGACTATCAGCTCACCGGACTTGATCCAGCTCTGGAGCCTGGACCGGGAATAGTCAGGGAACAGCTGGGCTACAGCTTGGTCTAAACGGGCGTTGGCCATATCATCGGGGATGACTGCGCTTACGCAAATTTTCTCGGACATGCGTCATCCTTTATGAGATAGGGTGGCTGTGGTTAAATAGGCCGCCTTAAATTATCCACTTCTGAAACCGGGAATGCCACACTATGAATGCTGTTAAACACGGTCTGATGATATTACTGTTCGGACTGCTTGCCGCCTGCGCGTCGGACCCGGATAAAGAGAAGGAGTCTTCAGAGAGAATCATCTACGAAAAGGCTCAGGAGCATCTGGAAAACGACAACTACTCCCTCGCGGTCAAAAACCTGCAATTACTGGAATCCCGCTTTCCCTTCGGACCTTACGCCGAACAGGCCCAGCTGGAAATTATCTACGCCCACTACCGCAGCCTTGAGCCGGAAGCCGCGATTGCTGCTGCCGACCGCTTTATCCGTCTGCACCCGCAGCATCCTAACGTAGATTACGCCTACTATATGCGCGGGCTGGCAAACTACACCGAAGGTCAGGGCCTGCTGGAGCGCTTCTTTCCCACTGATATGAGCCAACGCGACCCCGGCGCTGCCATTCAGGCCTTTGAAGATTTCAGGCAATTGCTGCAGCGCTTCCCCGAGAGTCAGTACGCCGATGACGCTCGCGCCCGCATGGTGCATTTGCGCAATCGTCTGGCCCGCTATGAAATCAACGTGGCCAACTACTACTTCAAGCGCAAGGCCTACATGGCCGCCGCCAACCGCGGCCGCTATGTCGTCGAGAACCTGCCCCAAACTTCAGCCGTACCCGACGCGCTGGCCGTTATGGTACAGGCTTACCTATTGCTGGACATGAAAGATCTCGCAGAACGCTCGCTAACCGTACTGCGCAGTAACTTCCCGGAACACCCGGCACTGGACAGCAAGGGCAACTTTAACAGCCAGGTTGGGCAGGATCAGGAAAAGTCGTGGCTAAACAAGGCAACACTCGGCTTGCTGGACCGTTACGATCCACCCAAGTTTGATAATCGCCCGGTGTTTGTACCCTACGAAAATGAAAGCGACCGGGAGCTTAAAACCGCACCGAAACCTACAATGCGGCCCCGGTAAGCGGCAACTGCCCGATGCGCATAAGCTTTGTCGGGCCCGCACAAAACAGTCGCCTTACAGCACCCGGCTCGGGTGCTCTCCCTACACTCCGGCCTTCCAGCGATTAGTAATCGGGTAACGCCGATCCCGCCCGAAGCCACGCTCGGTCACCCGAGTACCGATGGGTGCCTGCCGACGCTTGTACTCATTGATATCGACCATGCGCACCACCCGAACTACCAAATCCCGATCAAAGCCCATGGCGATAATCGCTTCGGCACTAGCATCGCGCTCGATGTAGTGCTCCAGAATCTGGTCCAGTACGTCGTAAGGCGGCAATGAATCCTCATCTTTCTGGTCAGGTGCCAGTTCGGCCGAGGGTGGACGATCGATAACCCGCTGCGGTATCGCGGGCGAAACCGTATTTCGATAGGCCGACAAGGCAAAGACCCGCTGCTTGGACACATCCTTGAGCACATCGAAACCGCCGGCCATATCGCCATACAGGGTTGAATAGCCCACGGCCATTTCGCTTTTATTGCCCGTGGTCAGGACGAGATAGCCTTTCTTGTTTGAAATAGACATCAGCAGCACACCGCGAATGCGCGCCTGCATATTTTCTTCGGTCTTGTCGGCAGACAAACCCGCGAATTCGTCACTCAAGGCCGCACTGAAAGCATCAAACATGGGCTCGATCGGTATTACGCTGTATCGCACCCCCAGCGTATTGGCTTCGAGCTCCGCGTCTTCCAAACTCATCGTTGAGGTGTACTTGAAGGGCATCATCACCGCCTCTACTCGCCCGGCGCCAAGGGCGTCCACCGCGATGGCAAGCGTCAGGGCCGAATCGATGCCCCCCGAAAGGCCCAGTACCACACCCTTGAATCCGTTTTTATTGATGTAGTCGCGAACACCGACCACCAAGGCATCATAAATAGCAGCGAGCTCGGAGGGTTCGCCTGCGATCTGGCCTTTTGCCAGCTCGCAACCCTTTGCGCTCAGGGACAAGTGAACCGACAGTTGTTGCTCATCAACGTGGCCGGCGCGCATTCGAAGCTCGCCATTGGCTGCCATGGCAAAAGAACCGCCATCAAAAACCAGCTCGTCTTGCGCGCCAACCATGTTGACGTAGAGCACCGGCACTGCATTTTCCGCGCACCGACTGGCCACGGCCGCTTCCCGCTCGGCTTGTTTGCCGACATGAAAAGGCGAAGCATTGAGATTCAACAAAACCTGAGCGCCCGCCTTTACGGCCTTGGCGGCGGGTTCAGGCGACCAGATATCCTCGCAAATCGTGACCCCCATCGCGATGCCCCCAAGCTCGAACACCAATGCCTCATCACCCGCCTGAAAGTAGCGCATTTCATCAAACACGCGATAATTAGGCAGCTGCTGCTTACAATACACAGCGTCGAGCTTGCCATTACGCAAGAGGGCCGCCGCGTTATAAAGCCGGCCTTCCCTGTGTATCGGCAAACCCACCAATACAGCGATATCGTGACTGTGCTCGCACAGCTCCTGCACCGCTTTAGCAATACGAATTTCCAGACTGGGTCGAAGCAACAAATCTTCGGGAGGGTAGCCCGTCAGAGCCAGCTCGGGAAAAACAATGAGCTGGGCTGCGTCTTGTCGAGCTTTAGCAATAGCTGCAGCAACAATCTGCGTATTGCCATCAATATCACCGACGACAGTATTGATTTGCGCCATGACCACCTTCACTTCAGCGCTCATAAAGACTTGCTCCGATATTGAGTCTCTGGGGGAGGCGATATTCTATCAGATGCTGCGGATCGCATCCCATACAAAGACGGTATACACTGAACTCACAATAAGCGACGCTTCAATTAAACCTCCCGCATGCAAGCAGACTCGAAGACCCCACAAAACTGGACGCTCCTGATCATCTACTCGGGATATCGTTCACTGCTGGCCATATTGTTAACCGTCATGTTTTTGCTGACCGCCAACGACCCTGTCGTCGGCAAGCACGAACCCGTCATATTCATTACCACGGCCAGCTTATATTCCCTGTATGCCATTGCGTTGCTGCTCTACCAATTATTTAGCCGGAAAGTAGGCAGCCCTGCCCAAATATTTTTCAGCCTGTTGATCGACCTGTTGGCACTCACTGCCATCAGCCATAGCTCAGGACAAGAGCTGACCGGTATGTCCTTGCTGATACTCCCAAGCATCGCCGCCGGCAATATGTTGTTGCATGGCCGCCTGGGCATCTTACTGGCGGCAATGGCATCCATTGCGGCCATTGCCGACGTGCTCTACCAAGTGGTTTACGAGTCAGCCGGCAACAGCGATTTCGCGGGCGCCGGCTTGCTGGGCATGGCATTTTTTACGACCAGCATCGTCGTACAATATCTCAGCCGGCGTATTATCAGCGCCCAGCAACTAGCGGAAGAGCGCAAAGCCGACGTACAGCAATTGTTGCGCATCAGTGAGCGCATCGTGCAAAACATGCGAACCGGCATACTGGTACTGCGAAGCGACGGTGCGATTCGCCTCATTAATGAAGCCGCCGCAGAAATGCTATCTATCACCTACGTAAGCAACACGATGCCCCAGCTGGCTCCGCCCTCGGTCCTGAATTCCATACGGCAGCAGAAACACGAAACCGACCAGATTCGCCTGCACGAATCGGGACGCATGCTGCAGATTAGCAAGGCAACGCTTGGCGCGACCAAGCAGGGCGATCGCTACCTCGACGATCAATTGTTCTTTATCGAGGATGTTAGTCAGTTGTCACAACAGGCCCAGCAACTCAAGCTCGCCTCGCTAGGCCAATTTACCGCCAGCATCGCCCACGAAATACGCAACCCTCTGGGCGCCATCAGTCACGCCGCCCAGCTGCTTGCTGAATCAAGCTCTCTGGAAGCAACCGATAGCCGACTGGCGGATATTGTGCTGCAGCAATCCGCGCGCATGAACAATATCATTGAGAACATCTTGCAGTTGTCGCGCCGCAAAAATCCCAGCCCCGCAAAATTCGATTTACAAGAATTGTTGATGCGCTTTGCTGACGATTACGAAACCACATCGGCAATGCCTTGCGACATCAATATCGAATTTCTAGGGGATGATTTTACAGTCAATGTCGACCGCGACCAGTTACACCAAATACTGACAACCATTGTCGACAACGGCTTGCGCTACAGCGCCAAGGCATGCGGGGAGCGCAAGGTTAATCTCGTATTGCGCTCTGACAAGACCCTGGCCGCAGCGATACTTGACGTCATTGACGAGGGCCCCGGGGTTGCCGATAAAGACATCAATCGCATCTTCGAACCCTTTTTCACCACCGACCCCTCCGGCACGGGACTCGGACTCTACATTTGCAAAGAGTTGTGTGACACCAATCAGATTCACTTGTCGTGGCTGCGAAACCATGACGGAAAGAGTTGCTTTCGGCTATCCTTCAGTCATCCGCAACGACGACATGCAATCGAGTAAGTATGAATCACAAGCCCATTCTGATCATCGATGACGAGCCCGATATCCGCGAGCTGCTGGAACTCACCCTCAGCCGCATGGGCTACGACACTCTGGGCGCCGCAACACTGGCAGAGGCCTACAGGCATCTCGAGAAATCCTCCTTTTCACTTTGCCTGACGGACATGAAGCTACCAGACGGCAGTGGCCTGGAGCTGATCAAACATCTACAGCAAGGTCCTGAAGAGCTGCCGGTAGCAGTTATCACTGCTTTTGGCAGCATAGACCTCGCCACCGAATCGCTAAAAGCGGGCGCCTTTGATTTCATCTCCAAACCAATAGACCTGGAGCGCTTACGCGCCCTGGTAAAGAACGCGGTCAGTCTCGACAGCCAAGTTGAATCAGCGGAGCTCAGCAGCGCGGCGCAACTGATCGGTGAAGCCGACAGCATTGTGGTACTGCGTCGGCAAATTCATAAACTCAGCAGAAGTCAGGCCCCCGTGTATATCAGCGGTGAATCGGGCAGCGGCAAAGAAGTTGTGGCGCGCCTAATCCACGCCAGTGGCCCGCGCGGTAGTGCGCCCTTTGTGCCGGTAAACTGCGGCGCAATTCCTTCCGAGCTGATGGAAAGCGAATTTTTTGGTCACATGCGCGGCAGCTTCACGGGAGCGAACAACGACAAGGTAGGCTTGTTCGAGTCCGCCAATGGCGGAACCTTATTTCTCGACGAGATTGCCGACCTGCCCTTGAGCATGCAAGTGAAGTTATTGCGAGCCATCCAAAACAAGAGCGTTCGCCCTATCGGTTCGAACCGGGAAGTGCCGGTGGACGTTCGCCTGTTGAGCGCAACCCATAAAAACTTAAGTGATCAAGTTGCCGCAGGGCACTTCCGTACCGATCTGTTTTACCGGATCAACGTGATAGAAGTAGCCGTTCCCAGCCTGCGCGAGCGCCGCGATGATATTCCGCTTTTGGCCAAGGCCATTCTTGAGCGATTATGTACAGAATGGGGGGTTGCCACGCCAGCACTGGAAGATTCCGCACTCGAAGAACTCAACGCTTACGCCTTTCCGGGTAATGTCCGCGAGCTGGAAAATATTCTGGAACGCGCCGTCACCCTGTGCGAAAACGACACAATTAGCGCGGCCGATTTGCAACTCCCCAGCGCGATAACGATGAGTACTGTCGACAGTGGCAGCCCGGAAGACGCCTTCGGCGATTTGGAAGCCTATCTGACCGGCATTGAAAAAGCGGCCATCGAGGCCGCTCTGGAGCGCAGCAGAGGAAATAAAACCGAAGCTGCCGCGCTACTGGGCTTATCCTTCAGACAATTCCGCTACCGCGTGAAAAAGATTTTAGGGGATTAGTACGCCCCCAGGCATCAGCCCTTTTTGTAGGGCTGCTCACCATTCACGATCAAATTCTCGCAATTCTCACCCATGGCATCACAGTACTTGGTATAGCCATCAAGAATGGCGTGAGCATCAATCACAGAAATAATATTGCCGTCAGCATCCATATTGATATTGGCCCCGTAGATCGCGAACCACACTTCCGTTGGGCCTTCCTGTTTTTCCGGCACCATGAGGGTGTGTACCGAGCCCGCCGGCTCAAATAAATAGGAGCCCGGCTTATTGACCTGATCCGGATATTCCTTGTAATACCACTCGCCCTTTAGGGTCACCGCAAAGACCGAACCCGTGTGGTAGTGCTTATCGATCGCAAAACCCGGCATAAAGCGATTTCTGACGACCCACAGGCCCTGATTGAGATCCACCTGCAAGAGTTGAGACTGACTGCCATCGGGTGACATCAACCAGGGCATATCGTTTTCTTCCAACAGCAAAGTATCTGCCGCACCCACCGTTGGAATAATAGGTCGATTTTCAAACTCGGCAATCAAGGCTTCAATTTTGGCCATATCCATAGTGCTCTCCCGGATTCGTTTACGCAGTTGTTATTGAATCAAGCCTAGCGCGCCGGAGCGCCTAACGCCATGACAAATCATTCACCCACGCATCAATCAACAAAGATCATCGCAAACCATTGGGCGACAAGTGCAGGTTTACTTTCGCCCCGAATTTCAATCTCGACATGGTAATGAATCAAATACTGGCCGGGACGCTTCTCGGTAATATCGACAATCTGCGCCTGTGCGCGAATTGATCTACCCACCCGAACGGGAGTCAGGAAGCGTATTTTGTCGAAACCGTAGTTCATGGCCATGCCCAGTCCCTCCACCACCACACTGAAGGATTCAGCGAAATGGGCCAACATCGATAAGGTAAGAAAGCCGTGAGCAATGGTGCCGCCGAAGGGCGTCCGGGCAGCGCGCTCCTCGTCGACATGAATAAACTGGTGATCCAGCGTGGTATCGGCAAAGGCGTTTACCTGTTGCTGGCTAACCGTATGCCACTCGGTGGGTTCGCAGCTATGGCCGACATAGTCCATCACACGCTCTTTGGGGATAACTAGGGGCATTGTTCACTCCGGCAATAGTCGAGATGAGGCGGCCAATCACTGTATACTCGAGCTGAAATTCAATACAACAAGCGCCGGGAGAATACACGCGTGACGGCTAATGCCTTAAACCAGCTCATCGACTTATTGACGCTTGAAAAAATAGACGAAAACCTTTACCGCGGTAAGAGTGAAGCCACCGACTGGGGGCGCGTGTATGGCGGCCAGGTAATTGCCCAGTCTTTATCCGCCGCCAAACAGCAAGTCGTACCCGAACGCAACGTTCACTCATTCCATTCCTATTTTTTGCGACCCGGAAATCCCGATCTACCGATTATTTTCGAAGTTGAAAGCAATCTCGACGCCGGCACAATCTCCAATCGCCGCGTAAAAGCTATACAGAAAGGTCTGCCCATATTTTTCATGACCTGTTCCTTTCAGGTTGCCATGGAAGGACTCGACCATGGTGCCAGTATGCCGGCCGCGCCAGAGCCGGACAGCCTGAGTCGCGCGACTGATCTACTGGAAAACAACATCCAGCGGGTACCGGAAGACTGGCTGCCAAAATTCAACGCCGTTCGCGCCATCGATTTTCGAACGGTTGGCAGCATGGAGGAAAGCGGCAGCGCCGTGCGGCAGTTGTGGATGAAACCCAATGGCGCACTGCCTGCAGACCCACTCATTCACCAATATGTGATGGCCTACGCATCCGATTTCTTTTTTCTGGCAACGGCCACCAAACCACATGATGTGTCTTTTGTCAGCGAAGGAATGCGCATGGCTACCATCGACCACAGCATCTGGTTTCACCGGCCCTTCGATTTCAACGATTGGTTGCTCTACGAGATGGACAGCCCCAGCGCATCGAACGGTAGGGGATTTGTGCGCGGACAAATTTTCGACCGGCAGGGGCGGCTCGTCGCAAGCACTGCCCAGGAGGGCATAATGAGAATTAAATCCTGAGCTAGGTTACAGCAATTTCGAGCAGGAATTCGCTTTTGTCCGGGCCAGCGCCTACAGAAATTCAGCCAAACTAATCCCCACTAAATTGGCAATAGCGTAGCCAAACACGCCGCACAACAAGGCCGGCGTAACCAAATTCTGCCAACCTCGGGCAACCGCCATTGCCGCTGCAGTAGCAGGACTCAGTATGCAAGCATTGGAGGCGACCGCCAACTCGGCCCCGCTGAGCTTTAAAACCCGCCCGAAAAGCGATAGTAAAACAAGATGAACGCATAGCAGGATTCCGGTAAACAGCATCACTTGCAGCCCCTCGGTAACAGCGAGCGCGAAATTGATCTTTACGCCGATCACTGCGAAGAAACAGTAGATCAATATTTGCCCCAGTTCATAGTGCCCCCGCAAGGCAGCGACTCGTCCCGGCAGTGCAGTGGCAAAGGCAACACTCAACACGGTAATCAGTAAAAATTTTGCTGGCGGATAATGCAATCGCTGCGCCAAGGTATCACTTAAAAGACAGATCAAGGCGCTTAAGGATAGGGATGCCACAAGGCTCAGAGATGTAATTGGTCGCTGCTCGTCCAACACTTCGGTTGCCGGCAGCGAGGCCGCATTTGAATCATGTGGACTAAAGAGTTTCCACAGCCGCGGTATGTTAGGCAAAGTCAGTAAGAGCGCAAGAAAGGGAACAGCCACAGCGAATACCGCGGCGACAGCGACACCCAGTGCGGGATCGTTAGCCTTTTCCATCGCTACCGCGACCGAGCCGGCATTGGCGCTGCCGCCAATAAAT
>JBFJTG010000017.1:0-39892 GCA_041625575.1 Litorivivens sp. | reverse complement strand
GCCGCGAACACACCTTCAACACTGGTCTGGGTTGCGTTGCCGCTGGTGCCTGAGGTGATCGTTAAATAACCATCTTTCATGTCGAGCTGACCCGCAAAGATGTCGGTATTGGGTTTGTGACCGATGGCAATAAATACGCCTGCCAGCTCGAGATCTTTGCTGGTGTCATCTTTAGTGCTCTTGATACGAATGCCGGTAACGCCACTGTCGTCGCCCAGTACTTCGTCCAGGGTATGGTTCCATTCAATCGTGATGTTGCCGTTCTTTTCGCGGTCGAAGAGTTTGTCTTGCAGTATTTTCTCCGAGCGCAGGGCATCACGGCGATGCACCAGCGTGACTTCCGAAGCAATATTGGACAGATAGAGTGCTTCTTCCACGGCGGTGTTGCCACCACCTATAACAGCGACTTTTTTACCGCGATAGAAAAAGCCGTCACAGGTTGCGCAGGCGCTAACACCTTTGCCCATAAAAGCCTGCTCCGAAGGCAAGCCCAGATATTGGGCGGAGGCACCAGTGGCGATAATAAGGGCATCACAGCTATACGCTTTGTTGCCTTTCAGCTTGAAGGGGCGTTTTGACAGGTCAACGGATTCAATATGATCGACGATAACGTCGGTATCAAAGCGCTCGGCATGGGCCTGCATGCGCATCATCAGCTCAGGTCCTTGAACGCCTTGATCGTCACCAGGCCAGTTATCTACGTCGGTAGTGGTTGTTAATTGACCACCTTGCTCTACGCCGGTAATGACAACCGGCGAAAGATTGGCTCGGGCTGCATATACGGCGGCAGTGTAGCCGGCAGGGCCGGAGCCAAGAATGATTAGGCGATGGTGTTGTACTTCAGACATGTCACGGCGATCCTGAATTTCAGTAAGTGGAATTGAAGCAATAGAGGGCGCTCATAATAGGGTAAAACGCCGCAAGCGGCAAAAGCTATTCCGGTGGCGCAAACCCCCGTCATGAATGTTAAGATGTTCGAAATATATGATCTTAAATCAGTAGGTTGAGGGACGCTTGGGAAAATCAGTGCAACGCCAGGACAATGAGGCTCGCAAACAGTTGTCTTTGCGTTTTCGCGAAGGCGCCTTGATTGCATTTTCAGCAATATTTGTGTTTTTGCTGGTCGCTTTAAGCACCTATAGTCTGGATGACCCGGGCTGGTCGCGCACGGGTAATGGTGGCGCAGTCAATAATGCTGTTGGCCCGGTGGGCGCGTGGTTTGCTGATGTGTTCTACGCGCTATTTGGCTATATGGCCTATTTGTTCCCGGCGATGCTCGGTTTTCAGGCCATCAAAATATTCCGGGATCGCAGCTCTCCCCAGTTAATTGACCCGATTGTACTTGGCCTGCGCTTTGTTGGTTTCATTCTGGTGATGATGGCCAGTACGGCGCTGGCGGCAATCAGCCCCGGCGATGCCCAAATTCCCTTCGGGGCTGGCGGTGTGCTTGGGGATGCCATCGGCAATGCCTCGGTTGAGGGTTTTAGCGTATTTGGCGCTCGTCTAATACTGGTGGCGATCTTATTATTCGGCCTGACCATATTTACCGATCTGTCCTGGATTGCCCTTATGGACAGGTTGGGTGCATTTACTTTGGGTCTGGCAGACGCCGTTAAAAACCGGATCGAGCGCGCGCTGCGCTGGTATAGCGAGCGTCGCAGCGTGAAAGCGGTTCAGAACCAGCGCCGTGAAGCCGTTGTTAAGCAGATAGCGAAGCAAAAAGACCGGATACCGCCGACCATTACGGCGCCTCCGCCCAAAAAGACGCAAACCAGTCAGCGGGTGGAGAAAGAGCGGCAAAAATCCTTGTTCGATGCGCCAGTGACGGGTGACTTGCCACCGCTGCAATTGCTGGATGAAGCTGAACACCACAAGGACCGGGGCTTTTCTCCCGAAACGCTGGAGGCCATGTCGCGCTTGCTGGAGCTTAAATTGGCAGACTTTAACGTCGTAGCCAAAGTCGTGGCGGTATTTCCCGGCCCCGTTATCACACGCTTCGAAATTGAGCCCGATGCAGGCGTCAAGGTCAGTAAGATCAGCAATCTGGCCAAGGATTTGGCGCGTTCATTGGCAGTGATTAGCGTTCGGGTAGTGGAGGTCATCCCCGGCAAGCCCTATGTCGGAATAGAAATTCCGAATGAAGATCGGGAAATAGTGAACTTCCGTGAAGTGCTGTCCTCCAAGACCTATGAAGACAGCAAGTCGCCGCTAACCCTTGCCTTGGGGCACGACATTTCGGGTGAGCCGGTCGTAGCCGATCTGGCTAAAATGCCCCACTTGCTAGTCGCCGGTACAACAGGCTCCGGTAAATCGGTGGGCGTAAACGCCATGCTGGTAAGTCTTTTGTACAAATCCGGCCCCGACAAGGTTCGGCTTATGCTGGTCGATCCCAAGATGTTGGAATTATCAGTCTACGACGGCATACCGCATTTGTTGGCACCGGTTATCACCGATATGAAAGATGCCGCTAACGGTCTGCGCTGGTGTGTAGGCGAGATGGAGCGGCGCTATAAACTGATGTCCGCGCTAGGCGTTCGAAATCTCGCAGGTTACAACCGCAAAGTTCTGGACGCGGCCAATAGTGGTAACCCGATTAAAGACCCGCTATGGATTCCGGCCGAGGAATTTGAAGCGGGGGTAGATCAAGCGGAAGCGCCGGCATTACAGCATCTGCCTGCGATAGTGGTCGTTATCGACGAATTTGCCGATATGATTATGATTGTTGGCAAGAAGGTCGAAGAATTAATTGCACGTATTGCACAAAAGGCGAGGGCCGCAGGCATCCATTTGATTCTTGCAACGCAGCGCCCCTCAGTCGATGTTATCACCGGTTTGATCAAGGCTAACGTGCCAACGCGCATTGCTTTTCAGGTTTCATCAAAAATAGATTCCAGAACCATTTTGGATCAGGGCGGCGCCGAGCAACTTCTAGGACACGGCGACATGCTGTATCTGCCGCCGGGCAGTGGATTACCCATTCGGGTTCACGGTGCCTTTGTTTCTGATGACGAGGTTCACCGCGTGGTGGCTGATTGGCAGCGTCGCGGTGAGCCCGACTATATCGAGGGCTTGCTGGAAGAGGGTAGCCAGATTGATACCGTCACCGGGGCGCCCGCTACCGACAGCGACGATGGTGAAACCGACGCCCTTTACGATGAGGCTGTCAGATATGTCTGCGAAAGCCGCAGGGCGTCTATATCGTCAGTACAGCGCAAGCTTCGTATTGGCTACAATCGCGCCGCCCGGCTGATCGAAACGATGGAAGCGGCCGGTGTTGTAACAGAAATGGGGCATAACGGCGCACGTGAAGTCTTAGCCCCACCACCCATGGATTAATATGTTGCTACGCACACTATTGTTAAGTTTCTTTGTTTTTGCTGCTCCACTGTATGCGACGGAGAGCGATGCTACCGCTGATGAGTTGGCGGCGCTTCTGGCGGACACGCGCAATATGCAGGCCGAATTTTCGCAGCGGGTCGTCAGCGATGACGGCGAGCTGCTGGAAGAGTCCACTGGCAAAATGGCCTTTCAAAGGCCACACCAACTGCGTTGGGAAATTAGCGCACCTTACCGCTATCTGGTGCTCACCGATGGCGAGAGCTTGTGGCGATACGACCCCGATTTTGAACAACTCAGCACTGAATCTTTTACATCGGTTGCGCAAACCCCCATGCTCATTCTCGCGGCTAGCGCCCTGGAATTAAGCGAGCAGTATGAAATTAGTAAGTACGGGGGTGCAGACTCTGCCCAGTACAAACTTAAACCACGCGCAAAAAATCCCGAGTTTTCCAGACTGAGCTTGAGTTTCAAGGGACGCGCCCTGACGAAAATGCAGCTGAGCGATAACCTCGGTCAGCAAACCGATATTCGTTTACGCAATACACAAATCAATGTCGCGCCATTGCCAAAGTCATTATTTGTCTTTGAGCAAAGCGAGGTAGGGCATGAGTAGTGACTGACGCGGCGGCTCCGCCACTCGCGGCGCGTATGCGTCCAACTGACTTGAGTGGTTTTCTCGGGCAGGAGCATTTGCTCGGCGCCAACAAACCGCTGCGCGAAGCCCTGGACTCAGGGCAACTGCATTCCATGATTTTCTGGGGGCCGCCCGGCGTTGGTAAAACTACGCTGGCGAAATTAATCGCCCAGCTTTGTGACGCTCACTTTATTACCCTGTCGGCTGTCCTGGCCGGAGTAAAGGATATTCGCGCTGCCATTGAAGAGGCGCGCCTGCAGCAGCAATACAATCGTCAAACTGTGCTATTTGTGGATGAGGTACACCGTTTCAACAAGGCCCAGCAAGATGCCTTCCTGCCATTTGTCGAAGACGGCACAGTCATATTTGTAGGCGCTACCACTGAAAACCCGAGTTTTGAGCTCAATAACGCCCTGTTGTCGCGGGCCCGAGTCTATCGCCTGAAGTCTTTGAGCGACGAAGCGGTTATCAGTATTCTAAAGCGCTGCCGCGACAGCCTCGAATTTTCCTGTCCGGATGATTTGTTATTGCTGTTGGCGCAGCAAGCCGATGGCGATGGCCGACGGGCTCTCAATTTCGTCGAGCTGGCTCTGGATATGGCTTATGCAAGGGGCCAGCCCAACAGTGTCACTGCTGACATTGTGAACGAAATTCTGGGTGGCCAGCCCAGGCGCTTCGACAAACAGGGCGACAGTTTTTACGATCAGATTTCGGCATTGCACAAGGCTGTGCGGGGGAGTTCTCCCGATGCTTCGCTCTATTGGCTGGCACGCATGCTTGACGGAGGTTGTGATCCCTTATATCTCGGCAGGCGCCTGGTTCGCTTGGCCAGCGAAGATATCGGCAACGCCGATCCAAGAGCGCTGCAGCTCGCTTTGAACGCCTGGGATGTGCAGGAGCGCCTCGGCAGCCCGGAGGGCGAACTGGCCTTGGCACAGGCTGTGGTGTATTTGGCCTGCGCCCCCAAGAGCAACGCTGTGTACAGTGCCTTTAAAGCGGTTATGGCTGATGTCAGGCAGCAGGCCAGCGACGATGTGCCTTTGCATTTGCGCAATGCGCCCACCAAATTGATGAAAGAACAGGGCTTTGGCGAAGAGTATCGCTATGCACATGACTTTCCTGATTGCTACGCGGCAGGTGAAAATTACTTTCCCGAAAAACTGAAAAATACGCGCTACTATGAACCGGTAGCGCGTGGACTGGAAAAGAAAATTAATGAAAAATTGACGCATCTTCGACAACTCGATGCCGTCAGCGACTGGAAACGGTACCCCTGATGTTACAATACTTTCTGGTGGCGATTGGCGGCGCCCTCGGCTCGGTCAGTCGATTTGCCATTGGCCGATTCAGTTACCAGTACTTCAATCACGAGTGGCCCTGGGCAACGTTTAGCGTCAACGCGCTGGGCTCTTTTGCCATTGGCATGGTCTACGTTGTTATTACCGAGAAATCGGCGCTGCATGCCGACAGTCGCTATCTGTTGATGGTTGGCTTTCTGGGTGCCTTTACCACCTTCTCGACATTTGCGCTGGAAACCGTTGCCATAATAGAAGGAGGGCGCTGGCTCATGGCGCTGTCCTACGTACTGATTACTTTAGTAAGTTGCGTGTTGGGCTGCGGCCTTGGCATGTTGCTAATGAGATAAAGCGGAGAATTACGATTCATGCTCGACCTTAAACTGGTGCGTCAGGACCCTGAACGCATTGCGGAATTATTGAAAAAACGGCATTTCGTCTTTGACGTGGCGGCTTTTACGGCGCTGGATTTACAGCGCAAGCAAGCCGATATTGAGAGTCAGAGTCTGCTCGCCGATCGCAAGCAAGCCTCAAAGAAAATTGGTGAGCTGGTAAAGTCCGGCGTTCCAATCGATGAAGCGAAGGCACAGGTCAATGAAATTCTCGCAAAAATAGAGAATGAGCTCGCAAACTTAACGGCCAAGGCGAAAGCTGCGCAGGAAAAACTCGACGACTTGATGTTGGGCATTCCCAATATTCCCGTTGACGCTGTTCCTGAAGGTCGTGAAGAGGCTGACAATCTCGAAATCTTACGCTGGGGAGAACCCAAACAATTTGATTTTGACGTTAAAGACCATGTTGATATTGGCGAGGCGCTTGGCGGGCTGGATTTTGAAAGCGCCACCAAGCTAACCGGCAGCCGATTTAGCGTTCTGCATCGCGACATTGCCTTGTTACAGCGCGCTCTGACACAGTTTATGTTGAATACCCACACGCAACGCCACGGCTATAACGAAGTGTACGTGCCTTTCATGGTCAATGCTGATTCACTGCGCGGAACCGGCCAGCTACCCAAATTTGAAGAAGATCTTTTCAAGTTGCAGGGCGAGCAAGAGTACTACCTCATTCCTACGGCGGAAGTGCCGGTAACCAATTTGCTGCGCGACACCATTGTCGAAGTGGCTGAGCTTGATAAAGGACTGGCTTTTGTTTGTCACTCGCCTTGTTTTCGCAGTGAAGCTGGTTCCTACGGTCGCGATACGCGAGGCATGATTCGCCAGCATCAATTTGAAAAAGTTGAGCTGGTACGTATGGTGCGCGCGAGCGAGTCAGACCAGACTCTGGAAGAACTTACCGGGCATGCCGAGGCCATATTGCAGCAACTCGGCCTGCCTTACCGCAAGGTCCTGCTCTGCGGCGGTGATATCGGTTTTTCGGCCCAAAAAACCTATGACCTTGAAGTCTGGCTGCCTGCACAGAATCAGTACCGGGAAATTTCGTCCTGCAGTAACTTCGGTGATTTCCAGGCGCGACGTATGCTCGCCCGCTGGCGAAATCCCGAAACCGGAAAGCCTGAATATCTGCATACGCTCAATGGTTCGGCACTCGCCGTGGGCCGCACGCTGGTTGCCATCCTCGAAAATTATCAGCAGGCGGATGGCAGCGTTGTGGTGCCGGAGGTACTGCGCCCCTACATGCAACAGCGCGAGCTTATCAAAGCGGGATAAATCATGGATTATCTGCCGCTATTTACGCGCATCAGGTCTCAGCACTGTCTCGTAGTGGGCGGTGGCACCGTTGCTCTGCGTAAGGCAGGCGCACTCGCCAGAGCCGGGGCCGTCCTGCATGCGGTTGCGCCGAGCATTTGTGATGAATTAAAGACACTGTGCAATGACAGTGGCGGCCTCGCCTCGGAACGTGAATTTTCCGAGGATGATCTGGACTCTAAAATACTTGCTATTGCAGCGACCGATGACGAGCAGGTAAATCGCAGGGTTTCAGAGGCTGCGCAAACGCGCCATATTTTGGTGAATGTCGTTGATCAGCCGGAATTGTGTAGTGTTATTTTGCCCTCAATTATTGATCGCTCACCGCTCATTATTGCCGTTAGTAGTGGCGGCCGCAGCCCGGTATTGGCCAGATTGTTACGCGCAAAGCTGGAATCCACCATACCGGCAGGCTATGGTCGCCTAGCCGATTTACTTGGTCAGTTTCGGGACAAGGTCCGGGCGAAGATTCCAGATTTCGATCGACGCCGCGATTTCTGGGAGCATGTCTTACAGGGCCCTATTGCCGAGCTAATATTTGCCGGACGACGCGATGCGGCAGAGGCTATGCTCGAGGAAGAAATCAACGAACCCGCGTGTGAGCCGCGCGGCGAAGTCTATTTGGTTGGTGCCGGCCCCGGCGACCCTGACTTGCTCACGTTTAAAGCCTTGCGCTTGATGCAAAAAGCAGATGTTGTGTTATACGACAGACTTGTAGCGGATGAAATCGTTGATCTCTGTCGCAAGGACGCAGAAAAAATTTATGTTGGCAAAGCGCGCTCACAGCACAGCATGCCGCAGGATGATATCAACCAGCTGCTAATAGCTTTGGCAAAGCAGGGTAAGAGAGTCTTGCGCCTGAAGGGTGGCGACCCCTTTATTTTTGGTCGCGGTGGTGAGGAAATCGCCGGACTGGCCGGCGAAAAAATCCCCTTTCAAGTGGTACCCGGTATCACCGCTGCTGCCGGCTGTGCCAGTTATTCAGGTATTCCATTGACGCATCGCGATCATGCCCAGTCGGTGCGCTTTGTTACCGGCCATCTGAAAGATGGCAGCATGGATTTACCCTGGAGCGAGTTGGTTCACACTCAGCAAACCATTGTTTTTTACATGGGTTTGATGGGACTGCCGGTGATCTGCAGTGAAATGATTGCACATGGTCGCGCGCCTGAGACACCCATCGCTCTGATCCAGCAGGGCACAACCCCCAATCATCGCGTTCTCGTCGGTAATTTGGCCAATATGCCCGAGTTAGTTCAATCGGAACATATCGTTGCCCCCACCCTGATTATCGTCGGTGAAGTTGTAAAATTGCGTGAGCAACTCGCCTGGTATGAACCCTCAGGGCAAAAGGACACATAATGGAATTTGATTACGATTTATTTGTTATCGGTGCAGGCTCGGGTGGTGTTCGTGCGGCACGAATGTCGGCTGGCTATGGTGCCAAAGTTGCCGTGGCTGAAGAGCGCTATCTTGGTGGCACCTGCGTCAATGTGGGATGCGTTCCCAAGAAACTTTTCAGTTATGCGGCGCACGTTGCGGCGGACGTACACAATGCGGCCTCATTTGGCTGGACTTCTGCTTCGCTGCAATTTGACTGGCCGACCTTACGCGATAATAAAACCAGAGAAATTCAGCGCCTAAACGGTATTTATGGTTCCCTCTTGGAAAATGCCGGCGTTGAATTGTTTGACGGCCATGCCCAAGTGACAGGCCCAAACACGGTTGCTGTTAATGGTAGTGAGTATCGCTGTAAAAATATTCTGTTGGCTGTTGGTGGCTGGCCGTCCATTCCCGAGTTTCCGGGTAGCGAGCACGCAATCTCTTCCAATGAAATTTTCTATCTGGATGCCTTACCTCGATCGGCAGTTGTCGTGGGTGGCGGTTACATTGCCTGCGAGTTTGCCAGCATTCTCAATGGCCTTGGCGTGAGTACTGTGCAGCTCTATCGCGGTCCTTTGTTTCTGCGCGGTTTTGACAACGAAGTGCGGGAAATCCTGGCCGGAGAAATACGTGCTACCGGTGTCGATTTACGCTTCGAACTGAATATTGAACGTATTGAGAAACAAGGAAATATATTCAAACTCTATTTGACCAATGGCGAGGTGATGGAAAGCGGCTTGGTACTTTACGCGACCGGACGTAAACCGCTACTCGAAGGTTTGGGGCTGGAAACGGTAAATGTTCAGCTTGATGATAAGGGCTATATCGCAGTCGACAAGCATTTTCAGACCTCGGAACCCTGCATCTATGCCCTGGGCGACGTCACTGGCGGTATGGAATTAACACCCGTTGCTTTAGCCGAAGGCATGACACTGGCGGCCAACTTGTTTAATGGAGAGCAGCGCGAGTTAAACTACGAGCATATTCCGACAGCCATTTTCAGTCATCCCAATGTCGCCACCGTTGGCCTGTCTGAAGAGCAAGCGAGAGAGCGCTACGCTGAAATTGCCGTCTTTACGTCACGTTTTCGTCATCTCAAACACACATTGGGTGAGCACAGCGGCAAGGTGTTTTTGAAGTTAGTCGTGGACCGTGCGAGCGATAAAGTGTTGGGAGCCCACATGGTTGGCGACGAGGCCGCGGAGGTAATGCAAGGGATAGCCGTAGCCCTGAAGATGGGTGCTACCAAGGCCGATTTTGATAGCACCATTGGAATTCACCCTTCGGTGGCTGAAGAGTTTGTCACGATGCGAACAGCGAACCGGAACTAGGGGCCGGGCGTGTGCCACAGAATTTGGGGCTCTGTGGCTCATCAAGATAGAGCTTAGGTCACCACTATTCAGAGGCTTTTAGCTTTTGCCACC
This sequence comes from Litorivivens sp., assembly GCA_041625575.1. Classification (GTDB taxonomy): domain Bacteria; phylum Pseudomonadota; class Gammaproteobacteria; order Pseudomonadales; family Spongiibacteraceae; genus Litorivivens. The sequence goes on along the minus strand of JBFJTG010000017.1, from coordinate 30,111 downwards.
TGAGGCTTTTGAAAAATCGGCATGGTGTCGACCAGGATATGACCGGCTTCCACCAAAAGGGGATCCGGTTTTTCCTCATCTTTCTTGCCGCTGTTTTTGCCCTCACTGGGCTCACTCGTTTCCGTTTCCGGATCACTAAGTTCGTCATCCAGCGTTTCGATGGGATCCTGACCTTTGGCAATTCGCCGTTTGTTTTCAATAACAAGTTGTATCTTCTTACGCTCGTCGCGCTGTTTTCGACGTACACTTTCGTTCAGTGACAGGGTTTTAACGTTGCGAAGCTCGTCCATCTGAACCAGCTGCTCAGTCAAAAACTGGAAGTCAGGGTCTTTCTGAATGCGTTTTTTGTGTTCTGCGCGTAGCTTGGGCAGCGCGGATGCCAGATCGTAATAGGTGTCGTGGTACACCGGTGCGATGGTGTCCCAGGCTAGAGCATTATCGAGAGTACTCTCGCCAACCAGCTCCTTGTCGTATATGGCGGGAAACTCAATGTCGGGTATGACGCCGTTATGCTGGGTACTTTCACCGGACACACGATAAAACTTGGATTCAGTTATTTTCAATTGCCCGTGCTGCAGGGGATTAATCGACTGCACTGTGCCTTTACCAAAAGATTGATTGCCGATAACCAAGCCGCGCTTGTAGTCCTGAATGGCGCCGGCAAAAATTTCCGAGGCCGATGCACTCATGCGGTTAATCAGTACAAGCAGTGGCCCTTCGTAATAGTCACTACTGCGGCGTTTGCCTTCACGTTTTACCCATGCGTTTGCAAAACGGATCTGCACAGTTGGGCCATTTTCGATAAACAAGCCAGTAAGTGCGTTTGCTTCGGCCAGAGAACCGCCTCCGTTATCGCGCAGGTCGATCACAATGCCTTCTGCGCCATCGGCCAGCAGTTCATTCATAAGCCGCTGGGTGTCGCGGGTGGAACTACGGAAATCGGGATCACCGCGTCGCAAGGCTTCGAAATCGAGATAGAATGCCGGGATACTGATCACGCCGACCTTGATGATTTTGCCATCGCGAAATATCTGGATCATTTTTTTCTGTGCGCTTTGCTCTTCCAGTTTGACTTCATTGCGCTCGATCGTAATGGTTTTGCGGACTTCTTCGCCCTGGGACACGGCGGGAAGCACCTGCAATTTTACAAAGGTACCTTTGGGTCCGCGAATCAGGTCAACGACATCATCCAGGCGCCAACCTATAACATCCTTGAACTCGCCGGTCTTACCTTCGGCCACCGCAATTATCCGGTCAGCCGGTTGCAGTTGCCCGTTTTTATCGGCAGGGCCGGCGGGCACCAGGCGCACAACCTTGGTGTATTCGTCGTCGGCTTGCAATACGGCGCCAATGCCTTCCAGTTTAAGACTCATATTGATCTGGAAGTTTTCGGAGATTCGCGGCGAGAAATAGTCAGTATGCGGGTCGTAGAGCGAGGCCAGCGCATTCATGTAGTACTGAAAAACATCCTCGCTGGTGGATTGGGTGACACGTGTCAGTTGATTGGTGTAACGCTTTAATAATAGCTCCTGAATGTCTTTTTCTTCCTTACCGCTGAGCTTCAGGGATAGCACGCGGTTCTTAATTTGTTTGCGCCAGATATCATCAGCAGCTTTGGCACTGCCGGGCCAGGGCAGGGCATCACGATCAATGATAAGTTCTTCATCTTGCGTAAAGTCGAAATTTTTAATCATTCCGGGCAATTCGGCGATGCTGCGTTGCAAGCGTTCCGTCATGCGTTTGTGATAGCGGTTGTATATTGCAAAACCACTAACGAGCTCGCCCCTTTTTAATTCGTCATCAAGTTGACTGCGTAGTCGTTCAAATTCGGTAATATCGGATTGCAGGAAGAATAACTTGCCGGGGTCGAGCACCTTGATATAGCGGTCGAGCAAGCGTGACGACACGGCATCGTCCATGACCATATTGAGGTAATGTTCCTGCTCCAGTTGTTTGACCACCATTTTTGCGGTCTGGCTCTGCACCGCAGTAGGCTGTAGCGGGGATTCGCTTGCGACGAGCGCCATAGCACCCGGGAGGTAACTCAGCAGAATGAAAAGTAGGGTGGAAATTGTCGCCTTAGAGGCATAAGCAGGTTTTGGGGTCATCATGGGCCAGTCATTACTTCAGTAAGCAGTCGCTATAGTAGCCTCGATAGCCGAATCGGTCATCAAGGGTATTGGGCCTTAGTCGAGGGGGGCGCACAGCGCTACCCATCAATAGAGGCACCTCAAGTGTATCAGAAACGCCCAAAATGACCTAAGATCGGCTGCTATCCCATTGTTTGCTATAGGATTAGCGCTTAATCCGGTTCATTTGGGGCCAGTGGTAGGCTCACGTAGAATTGACTGCCTTCTCCCTGAACGGATTCCACCCAGATCTTGCCACCGTGGCGATCGACCAGCTTTTTGACTACGGCCAAGCCGATACCCGAACCGGTGTAGTCCTCAGCGTTATGCAGACGCTTGAAGGCACCGAATATTTGGCTAATAAAGCGTTCTTCAATTCCGATCCCGTTGTCAGCGACTTCTATTGTGACGAAAGTCTCATCGCGCTCCACTTCCCTTACCGAAACCATGGGTTCACGATCCTTACAAAACTTTATTGCGTTTTGAATAAGATTTTGAAAAATCCGTAGCACACTATTTGCGTCACCCATGACTTTAGGCAGTGGACCTATCGTCAATGTCGCTCCGTGTTCGCGTATTAGAAGCTGCAGACTTTTGTGGATCTGCGCCAGACAGTCGTCCAGCGATACCGGCTTAAGGTCAATGTCACTGCGTCCTGCTCTGGAAAATTCAAGCATGTCGTTAATCAAGGTCGACATGCGCTGGGAGGCTTCTTTGATGTAGCCAAGATCGGTTGCGACACTCTCGGAAATATCGTCGCCGAGGTCTTCGGCGAGAAAATCGCAAAAGCAGTTTAAGGTGCGTAAAGGTTCTTGAATGTCGTGGCTTGCAACATAACTGAACTCTTCGAGCTCCTGATTGATCTGCTCAATGCGGCGGGTTTGCTCTATCTGCAGGCGATCTAATACCTGTCGTTTTGAGATGTCACTGAATACAACAACGGCACCGATCACTTGTTGTTCTTCGATTATGGGTGTGCTGACGTATTCGACGGGCAGGGCCGTGCCGTCCTTTTTCCAGAACACTTCATCATCGATACGATAGCTTTTGCCCGTTTGTAGTGTTTGATGTATAGAGCATTTTTCAAGTGGGAAGGATTGCCCATCCTTGCGATGATGATGAAAGATAGAATGTTCTTCCTGGCCTAAAATATCTTGCTCTTCATAGCCCAAAATATTACTCGTGGCCTGATTTATAAAGCTAAGGCGTCCATTAGCATCGATGCCATAAATCCCTTCACCAACGTTTTCGAGTATGCGGCTGATGTGCTGACGTGAATCTTCCAGGCCCCGCTCAGTTTGACGTTGTGCCGTAATATCCTCTGCTAGGCCTAGAATAAACTTCACTTTGCCGCTTGCGGGGTCTTCGATCGGAATTTTTCGATTGGTGAACCAATACGTTTGTCCGTTGTGATTATATTGAATGGTTTCTTTCAGCACTTTTTTTCGAAAAATTACCTCGTCGTCTGCCTCAACGCTGCTTTTACCAGAGCCTGCAGCAAACAGTTCCTCTTGAGAGCGGCCAATGAGCTCCAGACTGTTGTCGCCGAGTGCGTCATAGGCGACTTGATTTGCTCGAATGTAGCGGCGAGTTGATGCGTCTTTTACGTATAAAGCGAGTGGCAAGTGATCAATGAGGGCTTCTAGAAAACCACGCTCTTGCTCCAGCTCCGCAGTTTTTTCCTCTATGAGTGCGTTTGATAAAGCTTGTGCACCGGTCGAGTTGATAATCAATAGCGCCAGCGAGCCGATAATACAAAACCCGCCAAACAGGATCGGCCACAGTTTGTCATTCATAGCCTGCGTTACAGTGGCATCGGGCAGCCAGGCTTGCACGCTCCACTCGCGATCGACAAAAGTAAATTGCTGGGCATGCATATAGCTGGATGAAGTAGGAGATAGCCGAGTTGACTGGTAAAGAACCTGATTAGTGCCGGTTTCAAATACACGAAATTGCGTGATTTTCTCCGCGTGCAGTTGGTTTAGCGGCGCAAAAAGATTTTCCAGCCATACAACAGCAGTGACAACGTCTCCGGTCTTACTTGGCGATACAGGTAGATTGAGTAAGTAGCCTTGTACAAAACCATCATTCTGCACAAGTTGCACAGGCCCCGCGACTGACATTTTGCCCTTCGCTAAGGCTCTCTCTATGGCATCGCGGCGAACAGGCTCCGATAAAAGGTCCAGGCCTTGTGCGCGCTGGTTCGGCTCCAATGGAGCCAGATGGTAAACAATCTGATAGTGAGGGCGAGGGGAGACTGGCACCAGCCCATCGCTGGATAGCTCGCGTACTATCAAATCGGGGTAGCCGTCGGCCTTTGCCCTGGCGATCAACTTGGGGATATCTACGCGTGCAACGCGTGGCGACCAAGACAAAGCCTGCACACCCGTATCGCCGTGATGAACTGACTCATAGTACTCTGCGAACTCCTCACGATTAACATAATGGGATGCGCGAAAGAATCCGGCGGCACCGTACAATATCCCGGTGATATCGCCTACAACTTGCTGAAGGAAGACGTCGGTAATATTTGCGTCGGATTTAAGCTGGTTCTGGAGTCGGTTTTGCAGGTCGCTTTTGTTCGTTGTGTAGAGCCCGACCAGACACAAAAAAATCACCAGCATGGGAAGTGCAATTGTCAGCTTGCGACGCAGGCTCACCACAGCCTTGTCTTGTTGGGAGATCAGCAGCAGAGGCGTGAATACCAGAACCCCCAATGAATCGCCGAGCCACCAGGTAATCCAGCTATCTCCAAAGGCTTCAGGTTGGAGGACACCGAAATAGAGAAGGCTACTGGCGCCCACACTCGCCGACACAATTGAGGCAACAGCTCCGCCGAGACAGACGAGCTTGAGGATTTGAGACAGGTGCAGGAAGGTCCAGGGTGGAGAGCAGAAGCGCTCTATCAGCCGCTTGCCCAGAACAGCTTGCAGCGTCGAACCACTGGCAATGAGTGCGGGCATTGCTAGTGCGCTCAACTCGAGAGCGCTTCCCGAGTTAGCGACACCCGCATTCACCGCCAGAGAGCCAAGGAACACACCCGCGGCCATTGGGTATCCCCACAACAGCACCGCAGCGATCGCGAGGCCGGACGGGGGCCAAATAGCTGTTGCATAGCCAGGGGGGATGGCTAGCAATAGGCCCAGTCGTGCCAGCACATAGTAGGCGAGGGCGAGGAGCAGTATGCGTGTGACGCTAAGCTCGATTATGCGCTGCATGGGCGATGGTCCCTTCACCGACGAACAATAGCGTATAGATTGCCACGCTCAGCCTTATAAAGCACCGTCTCACTTTGGCATTCGATAGGCTTGTTTTCGGCGCCTTGCTCAGGCCGTACCCAGTTCTTTGGCGAAGTCTTCACAGACAAAGTCGCCGGCCGGACCGTAGCTGTTGATCGCCGAGGAGCCATTGATGATTTCCAGACCGCGTTTCACATAACGCGTTTGAGCCTGAATAGTCGCTCCCGCAATGTCATTCAAAAACTTGCACTCGCGCAGGCGGCGAACGGCGTCGTTCCAGTCGCGAGCAATTTGCTGGCTTTGGTCGCTGCTGTTCAAAATTTTCAGCAGTTCGCCGTTGTTGCCGTCCTGAACGCCTAGTTTGTTCAGCGCACGCCCACGGTGCTTAACAAGTTGGTCGAGATGGTCGGCGTAACGGATTTTGCGTTCGGCAATTTCAAGCAAACCCTCTTTGCCCGGATGTTCGAGCGCACTGGCTTCCTCTTGCAATAGGCCCTCAAATTGGCGAATAGCGGCAATGATGTCGCGGGTCAGACCTACAATTTCTGATGATTTTTGCATGGCGGGAGTCCTTCTTATATGCGAACGCATGGATCTAGCTTGCCAGCAGGTGTTCGAGTTCAACCATGGCCTTGGCAACGCGGCTAACATCAATCGTGAATTCGCCGCGTTTGAGGGCAGATTTAATGTCCTCCACTTTTTGGCGATCAACGCTGTCGCTATCGTTAACGCGCTGTTTGAGTTGCTCGAAGGTAGAGGTGTTACTTAGTTCGCTCGATTCCAAAGCCCTGGTAGCCGCGACTTCAGAGACGGGAGAACGCCCGCTTTGGCCGGTTTCCGCAGCCTTGCCTGCCGGCACCTCGGTTCGCCTGACTTGAATGCCGCTGTTGTCTATTTTATCTACCATGACTGTACTACCTTTCGAAGTGATGAAACTGGGAAAGCCACTGCCGTTTCCTTAATATCTGTCCCTACAGCCTGAATATCGGCTGAAATCGTAAAAACTTTAGCCAATTCCGGCTTCACAGGGCTATCTCTACGGTCTCTGCGGAGCGGACGATGCCCTCCACCATTCGACCTGAATTCGCATTCCGCACCTTGATCCGGCTACCCAAGGAACCGTCGTTATCCGCAACGCCCGCCATTGAAACGGCAACCGGCCCCGCACTGGATAGCAATGTCACCTTTTGGCCGCGTCGTATCATAACGGCCGCTTCAACCATAACAGGCGTGATCACGGCGCCCTGGGCAATAGAGCGCTTGGTCCTGTAGCCACTCTTGCCCTCAAGCGAACTAATGTAGCCGTAGCCTAAAGAAGCGATGTCGCGTTTTACGCGCTGTACGTCGCTGCTGGATAATTCCGTGTTGGGTGGCAGGGGTCGCGTTGCCACCAAGGCATGCGCAACGGCATGTACGGTCACTGGCAGGTAAACCTTCCAGCCCTTGCTGTCCGGGCACTGAATACCGACCGTTGTGCGATGACTGACACGACTGCCGCTTGGCAAGAAGGCCTGCAGGGCGCGCTGACACTTGGGCAAGCGGCTTCGGGAGTCGAGCTTTGCCACTTCAATTCGTGATTCCAGATTTTGCCAGGGGTGACGGACCTGAATAAAGCGTTTGGCTGTATTACGGATGCTGCTCTGACTTTGGAGCTCGGCGCCATAAGCCATGGAGTTACTTATAAGGGCGCCCAGTCCGATAGCCAGCGTTAAGGCGTTCAGAGCGCAAAGGCGGACAGAACAAGCGAAGAGCTTCGGTGTCATGTAGCTGGCTGTGATCATCCTCGTCCTTTTATATCCGGTTGTCTTGTTCGCTAACGGCGCAAATAACGGGGCCGCCAATAGTTTGTCCCTGCCGGAGTAAGCAGCAATAACCGTGCCAGATAGATTGGCGGGGATTTAGGCGCTTTGCGTAACGAAAGTGAAAAAGTGTCTTGGATAACGGCAAGAACTTGCCACCAAAGCGGCAATCAGAACGGCAGTTTTCTGTCACTGCCGTGGCAGGGTGTTGAAATCATAGAAAAAAATAAACTGGCACGCAGATTGCTCTGGTGTTATCGACCGACCGGGAAATAACTTTAGGGCGAATGTAAGGATTTATTATGCCAATTAACTTTCAGACAGCGTTGGGTGTGCACGAACAGGCTCTCTATACACGCGCCCGTCGTACGGAAGTTCTCGGCGCAAATATGGCAAATGCCGATACACCCGGATACAAAGCGCGAGACATTGATTTCAAGCAAGCCCTGGCTGAGGCGCATAGCTCCACAACGCGCCAGCTTTCTACCAAACAAACACATAGCGCCCATATAGCCACTCAAAACAGTATCAATGCCGCTGATGCCTCACTGAAATACAGAAATCCCTACCAGCCAAGTGAAGACGGTAACACGGTTGAGCTTCACGTCGAACAGGCCAACTTTGCTGACAATGCAATTCGCTATCAGGCCACGCTCACGTTTCTGGGTAGCAAGTTTAACGGTATCAAAACCGCTATTACCGGAGGTCGATAAACATGTTTAAGGTTCTGGATATCGCCGGATCGGCCATGAACGCCCAGATGGTCCGATTGAACACCACCGCCAGCAATATGGCCAATGCCAGCACCGTAGCCTCCTCGGAAGCTGAAGCTTACCGAGCTCGACAGCCGGTTTTTGCAACGCTCCTGCGCGATGCTAGCGAAGTGGGCGGAGTGGAAGTTAAAGGCATTTCCGAAAGCAACGCTCCAGTTGAAAAGCGCTACGAGCCAGGTAATCCCATGGCGGATAAAGAAGGTTATGTCTACCTATCCAATGTCAATGGTGTCGAGGAAATGGCCAATATGATCTCGGCCTCACGCTCTTTTCAAAACAACGCTGAAATTTTTACAACATCCAAAACCCTAATGTTGCGCACGCTGCAACTGGGCAAATAAGGGAATATTAACGATGGAACTGCGAACAATCAGTGACGTTCAAGCCCTCAATGCGGCGAATTCTAAAGTCGGCCAGGAAGACTTGAAGCAGAATGATTTTATGAAGTTGATGCTGGCGCAAATGAAAAACCAGGACCCCTTTGAGCCGGTAGATAACGCCGAGTTTCTCGGCCAGATGGCTCAGTTCAGCACGGTGAGCGGTATCGGTGAAATTAACCAGTCCATGTCCAGCCTGGCCGATTCACTCACGTCCTCACAAATGTTGAATGCCGCAACACTGGTCGATCGCTCAGCACTCGTTGCCAGTAATAGTTTTGTCTTCAACGGCCAATCCGGTATCTCCGGCCGTCTCGATCTACCCAGCAATACCTCCAGCCTGCAGGTTGAAATCCTCAGGTCGAATGGCGAAACCGCCAGAAGGCTGTCACTCGGACCACAAGTAGCGGGTTCAGTATCCTACCAGTGGGATGGTCTTGATTCTAACGGGATTACCGTGCCGCCGGGAAACTACAAGGTGCGGGCCAGTTATTTTGATGGGCAAGGGCAGGCAGCACTGACGAATCTGGTGCAAGCAAAAATCAATAGCGTAAGTCTGGGTTCTCAGGGTGGTAACGCCGAGGTAGAACTAGAGGGTTTGGGGAGCTTTAAGCTTTCCGACGTGAAATCCATTAGCCAGTAATGAGTAAGCCGTAGTAGCACATTATTTATCCACAATTGAAGGAATTTTATTATGAGTTTTGATATCGCACTAACCGGATTGAATGCAGCTTCCAAGCATTTGGATGTCACGGCCAATAATATTGCCAACGTTGGGACTACGGGCTTTAAACGTTCGCGCTCCGAGTTTGCGGATGTGTTTGCCAGCTCACTGACGGATTCCTCGGCCACATCTGTGGGCTCGGGTGTCAAGCTGGCGAAAGTGAATCAACAGTTTTCGCAGGGCAATGTATCGCTAACTAACAATAGCCTGGACCTCGCGATTAACGGCGACGGTTTTTTCACACTGGCAAGCCCGGACGGTAGTTTGGCCTACTCCCGCGCCGGGGCATTTAGCCTCGACAAAAATGGCTTTGTGGTCAACTCGGACCTCAACCGCCTGCAAATTTTCCCTTCAACCGGTGTCGGTGGTTTTTCAACAGGAACCCTGCAGGATCTTGAGCTTGATAACGCTGCCTTTCCGCCCCAGGCAACTACTACCGCAGAAGTTGGTCTGAATATGCCATCCGGTGCACCAGTGCCCTCGGTTGCGACATTCAGCCCCACGGATTTGAATAGTTTTAACCACTCAACGTCGCTGAGCGTGTTTGACTCACAGGGCGCGGCTCACACCGCCACCATGTACTTTGTAAAAGACGCTGCACCTAATACCTGGGCACAACACCTCTATGTCGACGGAAGTGCAGTCGGGGGCGCTAACCCTCTGGTGTTCGATGGCGCCGGATTGCTTCAAACGCCCGCCAATGGCGTTGTAACTTACCCCCCTTATACTCCCACTAATGGCGCGTCTGATTTAAACCTGAGTTTTGATTTCAATAGCTCTACTCAATTTGGTAACGAATTTGTTGTGAATAGCCTGGACCAAGATGGCTTCGAGTCCGGCATTCTCACCGGTCTCGATATTGACCCGACCGGCGTTGTATCTGCCCGCTACAGTAATCAGGCGAGTGAACAATTGGGACGTATTGCACTCACTCAGTTCAACAATCCGCAAGGTTTGCAGCAGAAGGGCGCAAATACCTGGGCTGAAACTTTTAGCGCCGGCGGACCGCGTCTCGGCGAACCGGGTACTTCGAGCTTCGGCTTGATTCAATCCAGTGCTTTAGAAAGTTCGAATGTCGATCTTTCTGCAGAATTGGTGCAGATGGTAACAGCCCAGCGTAACTTTCAGGCGAATGCGAAGATGATCTCAACGGCCGATCAAATTTCGCAAGCCATCCTTAACATTCGATAAGCACTGAGGCCTAACTATCGTGGATAAGATGCTGTATTTGGGAATGACTGGTGCCAAGCACTTGCAGATGGCCCAGGCAGCCAATGCGAATAATCTCGCGAACGCCAGTACGGCCGGTTTCCGCGCAGATTTTCACACTGTCTTTACCCAGGAGGTTGAAGGCCCCGGTATGGCTACACGCGCCAATGCTGTCATGGGTGGTGAAAGCGTCAACACGAGCCCCGGTGCAATTCAGACCACCGACAATCCTTTGGACATTGCCATTAATGGCAACGGCTGGTTTGCTGTTAGCACTATAGACGGCGGAGAAGCCTATACCCGTAGGGGTGATCTGCGGCTTTCGGCCGACGGGCTGTTAATCAACGGGGCAGGGCAACACATTCTGGGTGACGGTGGCCTGTTGGCCTTGCCTGAACATCAAAGCCTCAGTATCGGTAACGACGGCACGGTGTCTATCGTGCCACTTGGGCAGGGCCCAGACACACAAATTGTTATTGACCGCATTCGCATGGTCAAACTCGATGAAAGCCAACTGAGCAAGGGGCAGGACGGTCTGATTCGCCAACGCGACGGCAATGCCGGAATTGCGTCGGCGGATATCTCTCTCCTGTCGGGTGCTCTTGAGTCTTCCAACGTCAATGCGGTTGATGCCATGGTTAATATGATCAGTCTGTCTCGTGCCTTCGAGATGGAAGTCAAAATGATGAGCACGGCCGGCGAACTCGCCGATGCCGGCAGCCGCTTGATGCGGCTTGAGTAATTGATTATCGCAAAGGAGCACTATCTATGAATTCGTCACTGTGGGTTGCAAAAACGGGTCTTGATGCCCAGCAAACTCGAATGCAGGTGGTGAGCCACAACCTCGCCAACGCGAATACCACCGGATTCAAAAAGGGGCGGGCTGCCTTTGAAGATCTGCTCTACCAAAATGTGCGACAAGTGGGCGGCCAAACCTCCCAGCAAACGCGTTCAGCGACAGGCTTACATTTAGGCACCGGAGTGCGCGTGGTGTCGACAGAAAAAATATTTTCGCAGGGCGCGCTATCGCAAACGGAAAATTCGCTTGATATGGCCATAAACGGTCGCGGTTTCTTTCAGGTAACACTACCCGATGGTACGGCTGCCTACAGTCGCAACGGTGCTTTCCAGCTCGATGATCAAGGCCAGATTGTTACCGCGAGCGGTCATGTATTGCAGCCAGGCATTGCCGTACCGCAGGGAGCCCAAAGTATCTCGATCGGTTCTGACGGGGTTGTCAGTGCTCAGGTGCCGGGCCAGTCGGCGCCGGTGCAGATTGGCAGTATCCAGCTTGCGGATTTCGTCAATCCTGCGGGCCTGCAGCCTCGCGGAGAAAATATGTTTGTTGAGTCCGCATCCAGTGGCTCCCCGCAAACAGGTACACCGGGGCTTACCGGTTTGGGCAGCCTGATGCAGGGTTCACTGGAAGGTTCGAACGTCAATGTGGTGGAGGAGCTGGTCAATATGATTGAAACCCAGCGCGCTTATGAAATGAATTCAAAAGCCATTTCCTCCAGCGATCAAATGATGCAATACCTGAACAATAACTTATAGGGTGAGGCGATCAACGCATGAACGAATCAGGCTTTGAAAGAACAACGAAGAGCAGCAGTGCTAACCGCTTTTTGGGCGCGACTAGGCTATTTGGCACGGTATTACTGCTTACCCAGTTGTGGGCCTGTAGCTCAACACCCGACAAAGCGCCGATTGCTGACAACGCCGAAATTATGAGCGGGGAGCAAGCGGCTCCCCAGTACGGCGGCGGATCGATCTACAGCCGGTCACGCAATATGAGCTTATTTCTGGATCGTCGAGCGCGTCAAATCGGCGACACGATAACCGTCAGTTTGCTAGAGCAAACCGACGCAACCAAGCAGTCCAGTACATCTACAGCAAAAGATCAAAGCGCCAGTATTCCCGGTGTAACCTTGTTCGGTCGCGGCGTCACCAAGGATGGCGTGCCTATCCTGGAAACATCAATTGATTCGGGTGCCGAGTTTGCGGGCAAGGGAACCAGTAGTCAGAGCAACCGACTGACCGGCAGCATTACTGTGACGGTTGCCGACGTTCTGTCTAACGGCAACTTGCTGGTTCGTGGCGAGAAATGGGTAACCATCAATCAGGGCGAAGAGTTTATCCGTGTCACCGGCGTTATTCGTCCGGAAGACATCGGCGCTGACAATTCAGTGCCCTCATTCAAGCTGGCTGATGCCCGCATTACCTACAGCGGCAAGGGCGCACTCGCTGATGCCAATCAAATGGGATGGTTGTCGAGACTATTCCAATCCGTCATTTCTCCCTTCTGAGGCAAACACTATGCGTGTGATTACAGCTTTAATGTTGACCTTCCTCATCGGGGCAGGACCGGTTTACGCCGAGCGTGTGAAAGATTTGGTGAACGTTGCCGGAGTCCGAAGTAACCAGTTGGTTGGCTACGGATTGGTGGTTGGCCTAAACGGCACCGGTGACCAAACCAGTCAGGCACAATTTACCGTACAGAGCATCAAAAACATGCTGTCCAATTTTGGTGTGAGAATTCCTGACAATGTTAACCCGCAGTTGAAAAATGTGGCAGCAGTGACCGTTCACGCCTCACTCCCGCCCTTTGCAAAGCCGGGGCAGGCGATTGACGTGACCGTCTCATCAATAGGTAACGCATCCAGTCTCCGTGGCGGCAGCCTTTTAATGGCGCCGATGACAGGCGCTGACGGACAGGTTTATGCCATTGCTCAGGGTAGTTTGCTTGTTGGCGGATTGGGTGTTGCTGGCGCTGATGGATCACGCGTCTCTGTCAATATACCGAGCGCAGGGCGTATACCTAACGGAGCGACCGTGGAGCGCGAGGCACCCAGCACGATGACAGCCGACGGCAGTATCTGGCTCAATTTGAAATCACCGGACTTTACAACAGCCCACCGGCTAGCCAAACACATAAATACAATTTACGGACCGACTATGGCTGAAGCCATCGATGCGACATCGGTACGTGTTATTGGCCCGAAAGAGCGAGGTCAATACGTTACCTTTATTTCCATGCTGGAGAATATGGAAATTACACCCGGCGATGCGCCCGCGCGGGTCGTCATTAACTCGCGTTCAGGTACCGTGGTTATTGGCGGCAACGTTCGCGTAATGCCTGCGGCGGTGAGTCACGGTTCTTTAACGGTATCGATTACCGAGCGGGCTGAAGTGAGCCAGCCCGGTGCCTTCGCCCAGGGCCAAACGGTCGTTGTCGGCGAATCATCAATTGATGTGAAGCAGGAGGAATCCCGGATGTTCCTGCTGGAAACCGGCGTTACCCTGGAAGATATCGTCAAGGCAATTAACAATGTCGGTGCAGCCCCCGGCGATCTGGTGGCGATACTTGAAGCGCTTGATCAAGCCGGTGCCCTGCGCGCCGAACTGGTTGTGATCTAGCGATGAAAGTTGACGGCGGCCAATACCACGATTTCAGCGCATTCAATGCAATGCGCCGGGATGCCCGCGCCGAAGGTGAAGGTCAGGGCGAGAACATCAAGAAGGTAGCCCAGCAGTTTGAAGCAATTTTCGTGCAGATGATGATGAAGAGTATGCGCGATACCGTGGAAGAGGGCGGATTACTCAACGACGATTCCATGCGCTTCTATCAGGACATGATGGATCAGCAGCTGTCAGTAGAACTGAGTGCTCAGGGTGGCGTCGGCCTCGCGGAGACCATCGAACGACAGCTGTCTCCGGAGCAGGACGCCGGGGCCAGCTCGGTAAAACTGGCTTTGACGAAACAAGACTAAAGTTTTTATTTATCGCGCCGATAACTCGGTAGAGGTCTGTACCATGCGCATCGTACACACAAAGGATATCGATCGTGGCTGATATGTTGAATACGGCCCTGTCGGCTATTACCTCCTACCAGCGCGCATTGGCTACCACAAGTCACAATATCGCCAATGTGAACACGGAAGGCTACAGCCGCCAAACGGTCAACTTGAGCAGCAATTTGCCGCAGTCTATTGGCGTGGGCGCTGTGGGTAGTGGCGTTAGTGTTAGCAGCGTCAATCGAAGTTTTGATCAATTTGTGATTGATCAAATGCGCAGCTACAGCGCGTCCTATAACCAGTTTGAAAGTTTTAGTGGCCTCAGCTCGCAAATAGACAAGTTATTGTCAGATCCGGCAACGGGTATATCCGGAGCGCTCGACGGCTTTTTCGGTAGTCTTCAGCAACTGGCTGACTCTCCCGCTTCTCTGCCGGCAAGACAAATCGTCATTGCCGAAGCAAATACGCTCGCAAGTCGTTTGAGCGCAGTTGATTCTCAGTTAGGTCAGATAGGCCAGGAGATTAATACTCGCGTTAAAGTATCGATTGAGGAGATTAACGGGCTAACAGGCCAGATCAGCGAACTCAACGCCAGTATTAAGGATTTCTCAAGTCGCAATGGTGGTGCAGAGCCCAATGACTTGCTCGACCAGCGCGACCAGGCTTTGTTTGAGCTAAGCAGCTACATGAATATCAGCGTAAGCCGTCAGGACAGTGGTTCAGTCAGTGTATTTGGTGGCGGCGGTCAGGCACTGGTACTCGATGAACGAAGTTACGAACTGCAAGCCACCCCCAGCGAATATGACCCGCGCCGCCTCGAAGTGAGTATTGTCGGTGCCGCTGGTAGCGTGTCGATTAGTAGTCGCATTAATGGCGGTACCCTGGGTGGCGCGCTAAGCTTTCGCGACGAAGTACTCGACCCATCGCTCGCCAAAATTGGTCAGCTTAGCTACGGCTTAGCCTCTGAAATCAATGCCCAACATCAGGCGGGTATGGATTTGAACGGCGAACGTGGAGTTGAGTTTTTCACCCTACCTGCGCCGTCGGTGTTAGCCTCGCGCAACAACACCGGTTCTGCGACACCTGCCTTAACTATTAGTGATGTTGGTGCGTTAAGTGCCAGCAATTACACGCTGCAGTACGACGGCAGTAACTTTCAGTTGACTGATGCGAGCAGCGGTGCTGCGGTGAGTATGACAGGCAGCGGCACTGTGGCCGATCCTTTTCAGGCTGAAGGTCTAAGTATTGTGATCGGCGGCAGTCCCGCAGCAGGCGATCGCTTTTTGTTAGAACCCACAGCGCGCATGGCGGGCGAGTTGGCAGTCAGTATTAGCCGGCCCTCCGACATCGCTGCGGCTGCGGCGACACGCGCATCGGCAAACACCAGCAACAATGGTGACTTGCAAATAACCTCGAGCACAGTGAGTGACCCGGATCACCCTCAGTTGCTAACAAGTACTACGATAGATTTTCTGTCGCCGACGACTTACCAAATCAATGGCAGTGGCAGCTTTAGTTACAGCGCCGGCGACAGCATTGTGGTCAACGGCACCACGGTCAACCTTCAGGGTTTGGCCGCAGCCGGAGATAGTCTGCGTATTGAAGCCAATACCGGCGGCAGCGGAGACAACCGCAATAGTTTGGCGCTTGTCGATATCCAGCAAAAAGGCTTGTTTGAGGCCGGCACTGGAAGCATCAGCGCCGCGGCCGGAAATCTGCTTTCTGACGTTGCCGTCGCAGCGCGCAGCGCAGCGATTAATGCCAGCTCACATCAATCCCTACTGGCCCAGAACGTGGCTATGCGGGAATCCGTGTCGGGGGTCAATCTTGAGGAGGAGGCAGCCAATATGCTGCGCTACCAACAGGCTTTTCAGGCGGCAGCGCAAGCCGTTAGTACCTCCAATAGCATATTCCAGACAATGCTTAATGCATTTTCCTAGAAGGCGAGGCCGATGAGAATTTCGTCCAATCAGATGTTTCAACTCGGTCTCAAGAATATTACCGATGCGCAATCGCAGCTGTCGAGAACACAAAGCGAAATAAGCTCCGGCCGAAAAGTACTGAGTGCTTCTGACAACCCTATTGCAGCAGTGCGAAGCGTTGAGCTCCAAAGCTCGATCGGAAGAACAGATCAGTACATAGAGAACGGCAATTACGCAAAAACGCGACTATCCGGCGAAGAGAACGCAATTCGCAGTGCTTTGACCTCACTACAGCGCGTGCATGAATTGGCGCTACAAGCCAATAACGACAGCCAAAGCAATGAGACTAGAGGCATTCTCGCAACGGAAATTCGTGCCCAACTGGATAATCTCCTGCAGCTTGCTAACTCGAAAGATGGAGAAGGGCATCACATCTTTTCCGGATATCAGCAAGACAGCCAACCATTTACCTTTACGTCGGGGAATCTTAGTTATAACGGTGACGACGGCCGCCGAATGTTACAGCTGGGGCCCAACCGCAGTATCGCAGACGCCGATCCGGGATCGCGCGTCTTTACGGGTATCGTACAGGGTAATGGTGTGTTCGAAACGGCCGCCGCTGCCGGCAATACAGGCAGTGGCGTTGTGGACTCAGGTAGTGTGCTTGATCAAAGCGCCTGGAATGGACAAACTCATAAGATTCGTTTTACCGCTGCGGATAGTTATGAGGTCGTGGATGCAAGCAACACCGTGATTACTACTGGCAGCTATAACTCGGGTGACGCGATTAATTTTGCCGGAGTATCTGTTTCGATTGCGGGCGCACCCGCAGCTGGCGATGAGTTTAGTGTCGCGCCGGCGGCGCGCAATAATGTATTTTCGATTGTGAATGACTTGGCATCTATTCTGGAAACAACACGCGCTAGCGGCTCGGATCGTGCGGCGCAAAGTAATGCCATCAACTCTTCGATGAGTAATATCAGCAATGCGATCGATCATCTGGTCGGCATTCAGACTGATATCGGTGCGCGCCTCAATGTCATTGACCAGCAAGAAGAAATCAATAGTGGCTCTAAACTGCAGTTGCAGGAAACCCTGTCCGGATTGGTCGATGTTGATATTGTTGAAGCGGCATCGCGCTTCAACCAAACCCTGGTAAGCCTGCAAGCTTCCCAGCAGGCTTTTGCCCGGGTTCAGCAACTCTCCTTGTTTAATTTCCTATAGAGAAAAAATGCCTGAAACAGGTCTAACCGGTACAAACTCCCGACATGTGGCCTCTGGCATAGATTTGGGTTTGCGATCACTTGGCTTGGTAATTACGTAACCGGGTTACTAGCCGAAGGGTAATACTTAGAAAGTAACAACAATAATATAAAATATACGTACTTTCCCTTATCAAAAAAGAGTCAAGCTTTCCAAACCAGTGCCGATACCTTGGATGAAGACGAGACGAGGCCAGCATGGCTGAAGTCCTGAAACTTTAGACACGACTGTTTATACAGTGAAGGAGAAACACCATGGCTCTGGTTATCAATACAAACGTTGCCTCGCTAAACGCCCAACGAAATTTGGATCGTTCACAGGGCGACCTGAATACCTCACTGCAACGCCTCTCGACCGGTCTTCGCATTAACAGTGCGAAAGATGATGCGGCCGGGCTGGCGATTGCTACTCGATTCACAACGCAAATTAACGGGCTGAATCAGGCAGTTAGAAACGCCAATGACGGTATCTCACTGGCGCAAACCGGTGAATCCGCGCTGGACGAAATCACTAACAACTTGCAACGAATTCGAGAGCTCGCAGTGCAGTCTGCAAACGCCTCGAACTCGGCTAGCGACCGTCAGGCACTGGACCTTGAAGTGCAACAGCGTCTGGATGAAATTAGCCGCATCGGTAGTCAGACTTCATTTAACGGTCAGAAAATCCTTGATGGATCCTTTGGCACCGCGACCTTCCAGGTTGGGGCCAACGTTGGTGAGACGGTGAATGTTTCGCTAAGCCAGGGTGTAAAATCTGACCAGCTCGGTCAGATTGCTACCACCACAACCAATGCGCAAACTTTGTTGGTCGATACTAGTGCGGCACTGGCCGAAGGCGGCACTCAGATTAAAATAGGCAGCGCTACAGCGGTTGACATAAATGCAAGCACGGATCTCTCCGCCAGCGGTGCCGGCCGAGACGCCAACAGCGCCTACTCGAAAGTTCAGGCCATCAATGCCTCAGGTGTTCCGGGCTTAACCGCAACAGCATCAACATCGGTTGATATCACTTTCGCTGACTTGACTGCTACAACAACAGATTACGATCTTTCAATCAACGGTGAGTCTATCTACTCGAACCACGTGGGAGCTCTAAGCGGTTCGGCTCTCGTATCTCAGATTAACCTGTCTACTGCTGAAACTGGTGTTACTGCAAGCATTTCTGGTGGAACAGTGACATTGTCCGCTGCGGATGGTCGCAACATCACGATTGATGAGGATAAAACCGGTTCCAATGCCGAGGGCTTTACGTCAACCGAGAATGCCAACAACGGCGTTGCATTCAACTTTGGTACTGGCCAGGGCACGGATACCGCGGCTACCACTATCAGCGGTAATATCACGCTGTCAGCGACCGAAACCATTACTGTGACCGGTCATACTGAGCGATTGGGACTGAATGCAGCGGATGCGACCTTCATCAGCGCAGTTGATTCAAATACCATCAGTTCAGCAAGTGTGGCGACTGTGGCCGGATCGAACAACACGATCCAACGGATTGACTCTGCACTGGAAACCGTCAGCAATCTGCGTAGCACCTTCGGTGCGGTTCAAAGCCGCTTTGAATCGACAATCACCAATCTGCAAACCATTTCGGAGAACTTGTCTGCATCCAGAAGCCGTATCCAGGATGCCGACTTTGCCGCCGAAACGGCCAAGCTGACTAAGGCACAGATCCTGCAACAGGCTGGTATCTCCATCCTTGCCCAGGCTAACGCGGCGCCTCAAAGTGTACTGGCCCTTCTGCAGTAAACATCAGCAAACACCGCACGCCATACCGTTGGCGTGCGGCCAACACAGGGGAGGGGATAACTACGGTTATGCCCTTTTCGTCGTTGCGATAAGGATGCCGCACACGATTGATTACAGAATGAGGGCGAGGTGAGTATATGGATACCAGTCTTCGAACATTCAGTAGCGTCCAGTTGCCGCCTACGACACCAAGCGGCAACAATGCTGGGCAAAGCGGCAAAACCTTGCCGTCTTTAGCCACTGGCGCGACCGCCGAAGTTACCAGGGAATTGCCTAAGCAGCAGGTATCGCAGGTATCTGAGGGGGATAAGTCTCTGGTTGACGAGATGAAAGACACCCGTGAAGCAGTCCGCAAGATCAATGATGCACTGCGAGACCAGCATCGGGATATCGAATTCAGCGTGCATGAGGCCAGTGGTAAGACCGTTGTAAAAGTCATCCACAGTGAGAGTGGCGAGGTGATACGCCAGTTTCCACCTGAAGTTGTTTTGGACTTTGCCAGCGCATTTACCGAGGGTAGCGCGAGCTTGTTGGAAGATTTCGCCTAGCGAGCGATATTGGCCTAATCCTTGCTGGTTATCAGGAATAGACATGCCTGAAAAATCGGGCAGCATGCCAACACACAATGAGTATGGAGTACGCCTGTGGCACAAATCGTTTCTAGTGGTATTGGATCGGGGCTGGACATCAGCGGTCTGGTGTCACAGCTAGTACAGGCAGAACGTGCACCGGTAGAAAATCGCCTGATCTCCTCCGAAGTGCGAGCGCAATCCAAGCTCTCGGCCTACGGGGGCCTTAAGTCATCACTGTCTTCGTTTCAGGCCACCCTTGAGAAACTCAAAGATTCGGGGCTGTATCAGGCGCGCACTGCAACGGTATCAAACAGCGAGCTGTTTACCGTTAGCAGTGATACGAGCGCAACTCCGGGCAGCTATGGCATTCAGGCCGAGCAGCTGGCAAGCCGCCACAAAATCGCCTCTGTTGCCTACACGGACGATAGCACCAGTGTGGGTACCGGCAGTCTCAGTATCACGGTAAACGGAGAAACCCTCAATCTTGATATCGAAGCGGGTAGTGACAGTCTTGCAGCCATCCGCGATGCAATAAACAACGCCGCAGATAACCCGGGCGTAGGCGCATCCATTATTCGCGATGAAGACGGTAGCCATTTGGTCTTAACCGGAGCGGAATCCGGAGCAGATAAAGCAATCACTATCGTGGTTACGACCGATGGCATGGATACCGGTGATCTCACTGCGCTTGCTTTCGATCCGCTGGCTGATCCGCAAACCAGCCCCATGATCCAAAAACAGGCTGCCGAAGACGCAATACTCATAATCGATGGTTTCACTGCCCGCAGCAGTAACAATGTATTTGACGATGTCGTGGACGGTGTGTCCATTACGCTAAAGGCTACCGATCCGGGAAATTCATACGATTTGGATGTCGCTCGCGACGAAACTTCGGTTAAAACTGCCATTCAACAATTTGTTAATGCCTACAATAGCCTTCGTGGTACTTTGGATTCCTTAACGTCCTACGATCCCGAAACGAAGAAAGCAGGATTATTGCAGGGTGACTCAACAACCGCCAGGCTTGAAGCAAAGCTTCGACAAAGTTTAACGTTAACTATTTCGGGCGCGAACGCGGAGTTGGATTCACTCGCTGAAATTGGGATTACAACCAACTACGAGACAGGAAAACTCTCCATTGACAACGAAAAACTCGATGGTCTTATATCGAGTAATTTTGGTGATTTCAGTACGCTCTTTTCGGGAGATGGGGGCTTTGCTTCGCAGCTGGAGGGGATTGCAAATGTATACACAAAATTTGAAGGCATTCTCGACAGTCGCACCGATGGCATAAGCACGCAAATTGATCGCATTACCGATCAGCGGGTCGCGCTGGAACGCCGTATGATCAGCGTAGAGGCTCGCTATCTTGCCCAGTTTACAGCGCTCGACGGCCTTCTGGGCTCGCTCACCCAAACGAGTAGTTTTCTGAGTACACAGTTACAGAACTTGCCTTACGCCAACCCGAAAAAATAGCCTTTTCCTGGACAATTAGCTAAAGAAAGTGGCGGCACTGCCGATAAGATATGTAAGATCAAGGTAATCACTCAGAGGGATGTACATGACTTATTCTGCCGGTAGTGCAATGCGAGCTTACAGCAGTGTCAACACGCAAAGCCGCGTTGCCGAAGCAAACCCTCATCAGCTTATTAGTCTGCTGTTAGACGGTGCATTGGAAAAGATCGCCTTGGCCAAGGGCCATATTATTCGCAACGAAACCCAGGCAAAAGTAACGGCTATCAGTCGCGCAATTAGCATCATCGATGGCCTGAGAATCAGTTTGGACCACACCATCAAGAATGAGCTCATCGCTAACCTCGAAGAACTTTATTCGTATATGGCACGGCGTCTCTTGCATGCAAACCTGAAATCCGACGCTGAGGCTCTGGAAGAGGTTGGCCATCTACTGCGGGAAATTCGTGAGGCCTGGAATGCTATAGATGCCTCGGCCACCGATATTGCCGCTGAACAACTAGGTTAAGGGTACCGCGATGCGAGATACCGTGATTGTTCCCATTCAGAAGCGCGCGCTTGAAGAATACCGCGAACGCATCGAGGCCTTACTCACAATGAGCGACTTGATACTCGAAGCTGCGCATCAAGGGGATTGGGGACTTGCCTTGGAGCGCCAGCGCGCGCGCAGCAGCGAGTTGGCGAGTTTTTTTGCGCTGGGAGATACAAATCTCGCTCAGGATGTTGCCGAGCTGATTGCCTCGGGCATTCGGCGCATGCTCGATACGGATGCACAAGTAACGGCTCTGGCCTATTCCGGAAGAGAAAAACTAAGTCGCGAAGTTGGCATTGCGCAAAAACAGGGTCGAGCGGCTCAAGCCTATCAGGGGCAAATCTGATTCATTCGTTGATCACTCGAATATTTCAAGTCCTCGGCCGCGGCCTACCTCAAACACCGCACAGTCCTGCAGACTGTAGACGATCTCTACAGTTCCTCCCCCGATGCTGTTTGTTGCCCGAGTAGGCGAATCTACGTATTAACCTAGCGCTTTACAGCCTTTAGTCTACAGACCTAAGCAATAAAAAGTGATGTTGAAGACCACGGTTCTCTGTTCGCGAGATCTTCAGCGGGGCCTAAGCTAAAAAATACGAAGCGGAATTTGACTTATGGCGAGTAGCCCCAGTAAGGCTCAGACATTGATGGCAAACCAATCACCACTAGGAAATTCACAAGCCCAATGCGATGTACGCGAACTCATCGCTCAGGTCGCGCAACATGATACATTGGCACTTATTCAAGGCGAATCGGGTAGTGGTAAGGAAGTCGTCGCCCGCAGCATTCACAATGCCTCAAACCGTGTAAACAAACCCTTTATTCCCGTCAATTGCGGTGCTATTCCGGCCGACCTGCTGGAGAGCGAACTTTTCGGCCACGAGAAAGGTGCTTTCACCGGCGCCATTTCTGCCAGAAAAGGGCGCTTTGAATTGGCTGAAGGCGGTACGCTATTTCTGGACGAAATTGGTGACATGAGCTTGCCCATGCAGGTAAAGCTACTACGCGTTCTGCAGGAGCGAAGTTTTGAGCGCGTTGGCGGCAATGAAACCATCCATTGCGATGTGCGGATCATCGCCGCGACGCACCGTGATCTTGCCAGCATGATAAAAGATGGCAGCTTTCGCCACGACCTGTATTTCAGGCTAAATATCTTTCCGATCGAGGTGCCAGCGTTGCGAGCGCACGCCGACGACCTCCCGCAACTCACCCGCCACTTTCTCACCCGTTTTGAAAGTAAGGGCATGAATGTTCCGCGTTTTACCAAGGCCGCGCTTGACACCATGGCCCTGTATAACTGGCCCGGCAACGTGCGCGAACTGGAAAATTTACTCGAACGACTGTGCATTACGCACGCCAATAAAGTTGTAGGGGCCGCAGATCTTCCCTTACAGTTCGCTGAATTCCTCGACGGTGATCAGGTCAACGGCTGCGGTGAAGAACTCGATGAAATACTTGAGCTATCTGATTTACCTACCGCTGACAAGGTAGAGGGCTCGCAACCGCTGCCGTTTAATGCAAATTTCAGTGCCAGTGAGCAGGGTATCGTACTGCCCGAAACCGGCTTCGACCTGAAAATGCATCTGCAAGATATGGAAAAAGCCTATATTACCGAGGCCCTGCAACGCAGCGGTGGCACTGTGACGAAAGCCGCTAAACTATTGGGGCTGCAAAGAACAACCCTCGCCGAAAAAATGAAGAAACTGGATCTGGCAATCAGCTAGTATCTGCGGCTAACACTTTCTAGACCACACAGTCCGTCCCAAGGCAGATTTTTTCACTCTGCTTTCGTAAGCCTACCCTGGCAGTCTTTTGATTCAAGCGCCATTTTTCCGCATATCTCCTTTGGCCTCGCGTCTGGCATAGGAATTGCAATGCTAGTGATAACGACAAAATTCAGGCGCTTTACACACGATGTCTACTTCTACTGCCACCAAGAAACAGCACATGCTGCTTATCGTAGATGATGACGCCGCCGTTCGTGACTCTCTGGCTGAGTGGCTGCGGGCCGGTGGTTACCTCGTAGCAGAAGCCTCTGATGGCGAAAGCGCGCTTCGTCGCCTTGAGCGGGGTGACGTCGATCTGGTTATCAGTGATGGTCAGATGAGCCCCATGGACGGTTATGAGCTATTAAACCGCGTGAAAGTCGAGTATCCAAAGCTCCCGTTGGTGATGATGTCAGGCTACGGTTCAATCGATAAAGCCGTGTCAGCAATGAAAAACAGCGCCGCACACTATCTGGCGAAACCGATCGACAATGATGAACTCAGTTTGGTTTTGCAGGACTGCTTACCCTCCCTCAGTGGCAGTGCCATGCTGGTTGCTGAAGATCAGGCAAGCCGAAACGTCAAAATTTTGGCGGGCCGTGTTAGCCAAACCGATGCAACCGTGCTGATTAGCGGTCCCAGTGGCGCAGGCAAGGAAGTTTTCGCTCATTATATCCACCAACACTCCCAGCGTAGCAACGGCCCCTTTATCGCGCTGAACTGCGCCGCCATTCCCGAGAATATGCTTGAAGCGATGTTGTTTGGTTACGAGAAAGGCGCGTATACCGGAGCTGTGAATAGCCATATGGGAAAATTTGAGCAAGCCCAGGCGGGAACCTTGCTGCTTGATGAAATTAGTGAAATGGAACTGAGCCTGCAGGCGAAGTTGCTGCGTGTTTTACAGGAACGCGAACTGGAAAGACTTGGTGGAAAGCGCACCATACGCCTGGATGTAAGGGTTATCGCTACAACAAACCGCGATCTACGTGCTTGCGTAAACCAGGGGCTCTTTCGCGAAGATCTGTTCTACCGCCTCAATGTCTTCCCTCTTTACATACCGTCTCTGGCGCAACGTCCTGCTGACATACTGCCTATTGCAGAACATATCCTGAACAAAGGTAAGGCAACAGACAGTGCTGCCCACATGTTGAGTGAATCTGCTCGCGCCAAGCTTGTCTCTCACGAATGGCCGGGAAATGTTCGTGAGTTGGACAATGTTATTCAGCGCGCATTGATCTTGCGAACTAGCGCCATGATAACCGACGAAGATATCCAGTTCGAGACTGATGGCCCGGGTATTGAAGTCAAATCAGATTCCGAGCAGGGCCTTGGTCACTGGATGAAAGATCAGGAACGCCGCCAGATTCAGAATGCCATTCGTCAGGGCGGTAACAAAAAAGAAGCTGCAGCGATTCTAGGTATAAGCCCGCGAACACTGCGGTACAAACTGGCACGATTGCGGGACGAGCAAGCGGTTACCTAACGGATAACGCCTTCGGGATCAGGGAAACAGATTATGGCAGGTTCAATGAGTGTTGATCAGGTATTAAGTCAAATCCGGGCGATTCGTCAGGAAGCGATTCAGCGCCCACAGATGGAAGCGCAGCAAGACCTAAAAGTTGAAAAGTCGGGTTTTGGCGAAATGCTCAGCCAGTCCGTAAATTCGGTCAATGCGGTACAGAAAAGTGCCAGTCAACTCGCTCAAGCTTTCGAGCGTGGCGACAGCGACGTCAGTTTGGCTGAGGTGATGGTGGCTTCCCAAAAAGCCAATGTCTCATTCACCGCGATGGTTGAAGTACGCAACAAAATGATAGATGCCTATCAGGAAGTGATGAGGATGTCGGTGTGATCTCAATCCGAATAGTGGAGGCTCTCTGAATGGCTGAACAAGCGATGCAACGCGGTTTGGGATTGCGGGAACTCGTCGCACAAAACCCCTGGCTTAGACAGATATTGATGATGGTTGGTATCGCCGCAAGCGTTGCTGTGGGTACCGGCGCGGTAATGTGGTCGAAACAACCGGAATACCAGACATTGTATGCCTCCCTGGCTCCTGAGCAGGCGTCCTCCGTGATTGACGCCCTGTCAAGTGTGGGAATCCCATATCGTCTGCAGCCGCAATCAGGTGCCATCATGGTACCGGCGACTTCGCTGCATGATGCCCGTATCCGTCTGGCCGGCGCTGGTGTTGTGAGTGACGGCTCGGGGCTTGAAATGCTACGCGAGGAGAAGGGTTTTGGCGTTAGCGACTTTATGCAATCCAAAAAGTATGAGCACGCCCTGGAAACCGAACTCGCGCGCACCATTGAGAGCATGCACCAGGTCCGCAAAGCCAGAGTGCATTTGGCGATGCCCAAGCAAAGTGTGTTTGTCCGCGATCGGCGCGAGCCCAGTGCCTCAGTGATGCTCGATATTTTTGTGGGCAGTAGCCTCGATAGGCAGCAGGTGAAAGCTATCGTCAATATGGTTAGCGCTAGTGTGGCAGATCTAAAACCCGAATCGGTCACCGTTGTCGATCAGCGCGGCAATCTTTTGTCAGCCATCGGCGAGGAGAGTGCCTTCGAAGTCAGTTCCAAACAGTTTGAATATCGAAAGAAAATTGAACGTGAATACGAACGTCGAATCAGCGATCTGCTAATGCCCATCACCGGAGATGGGCGGGTCCGGGTTCAGGCGGCAATAGAGCTGGATTTTTCCCATGTAGAAGAGAGCAGGGAAAGTTGGAACCCTGACAGTAAAGTGGTACGCAGTGAGCAGGTGAATATTGATCGGCAGGTTGCCGAGCAAAGTGTGGGTGGAGTACCCGGGGCCTTAAGTAACCAGCCGGCGAGTGCCCGCGCTGATGGCAACGTCGGTGAAAGCGGACCGGACACTGAAAGTAGTTCAATTACACGCAATTACGAAATCGAGCGAGTCTTGAATTACACCGCTAAACCGGCGGGCGCCATTCGGAAGTTGTCGATTGCCGTGGTGCTGGATGGACAGGAAAACGGCGCTGCCGAATCTGAAATCCGTTCCTATTCAGCAGCGCAAATAGAGCAGCTAACCGCACTGGTTCGTGACGCAGTTGGCTATGATGAAACTCGCGGGGATCGTGTTACCGTTATATCCGCCAGCTTTCTTCCTCAGGATATCGATGAACTCGTGATAGAAGAGCCTGCGTTCTGGGAGCAAAGCTGGTTTGCCTCACTGGCCAAACAAACGCTCATTGGCTTGGCCGTCATCTTACTCGTCGTGGTCGTGATTCGTCCCGGCATGAAGAATCTTATGCAAACCGCGTTGCCTCCCGCCGGCTCAACTGCGCAAAGTGCTAATGATTTGAATCCGGCCATGGCAGCACTAGCACACGGCGGGAATCGTATGAGCTATGACGACAGTGTTAACGCTGTACGTGCAACCGCAGAACAAGACCCACGTCTCGTGGCGCAAGTGGTTAAAAAATGGGTGGCAGATGATGCAAGGTAAATCAGCGGCAGCAATTAGCGGAAGTCAGCAAGCGGCAGTGCTACTCCTGATGATGGGGGAAGAAAAAGCTGCGGAAGTTTTGCGCCATGTAGGCTACGAAGAAGTTGAAAAAATCGGGGTAGCTATGGCCGCAATTCGCGATGTGGACTCAGCGCATGCAGCGGCCGTGTGCAATCGCTTTCAGCAGGAATTAACCCAGCAAACACCTCTGGGTGTTGGTGCCCAGGGCTATATGCGCAACCTGCTCGTGAATACAATGGGTGAGCAAACCGGCAGTACAATGGCCGATCGCCTTCTCGGCTCAAAGCCTTCTCAGGAATTTGACTCCCTCAAGTGGATGGAACTCGACACCATTGTGCAAATTCTGCGCGATGAACACCCGCAAATCATCGCCATTACCCTGGCTCATCTTGAGCAGCGGCAGGCGGCCAACATTCTGGCCCACTTGGCTGAGGATGTTCAGGAAGACGTACTGTATCGCATTGCGAATATGGACAAGATTCCTGAAGCAGCCATGCAGCAATTACAGTCAACTCTCAAGGCAAAGCTCGATGTTTCAACCAGTTTCAAGGCCAAGGCCATTGACGGAGCAAGTACGGCAGCCGGAATTTTGAATGCGCTTGATGACGAGACCGAGATGAGGATTCTGGAAACACTGGCAAAATCTGATGAAAGCCTGCGTTCGCGACTGGAAGATTTGATGTTTGTGTTTGCCAATCTGGCGGATCTGGACAACAAGGGCATGCAATTACTGCTGCGGGAAGTGACCAGCGAACAACTCGCGGTGGCGCTAAAAGGCGCGGACGAAACCTTGCGCGAAAAGGTATACGGCAATATGTCGAAGCGGGCGCGCGAAATACTTATCGAGGATATGGAGGCGCGTGGTCCCATTAAAATCAGCGATGTTGAAGAAGCTCAAAAAGCCATACTCGGCGTCGCCAAGAAAATGGCCGACGACGGCCAGATTAGCCTGAGCTCTTCCAGCGATGGCTACCTTGAATAGATGACTATCTTAAATGACAGGCCAAAGAACTAGCATGATTTGCGCCGAGGACGGACCCGATCCCTCCGAATTTGATATCCGTCTTTTGGATAGCAATGACTGCGTCAGCTGGCAGCCGCCTTCCGTTTACAGTATTGAACAGTCCGACTCCAACCCGACTGCGGACGACGATGGTCTGGCCGCCTGCTACGAAGAGGCTCGCCAGCAAGGCCTGGAGGAGGGGCGCGCTCAGGGCGAAGCAGAATTTCGGCAACGTAATCATGAATTGGCGGCGCTATTGAATTCGCTGTCGCGCCCACTTGCCGATATTGATGCAGCCGTTGAGGCAGAGTTAAGTGAGCTGGCGATAATGATTGGACAGCAATTGTGTCGTGCGCAACTAGAGATTAATCCAGAACAGATTCTGGACATTGTTCATGAAGGGATTGCACAGCTTCCACTAGGCAATAGTCCCATACGTATTGTCGTGCATCCTGCGGACGCTGCTGTTATTTCCAACAGCGGTGCGATGGAGCCCAGCTGGCAACTCGTTGAAGAGACGTCTATGGCGCGCGGCGGATGCGAAATTCTCACCGATAGTTCACGCATTGATGCGAGCATGGAAAACCGCCTTGCTGAGTTAATCCAGCAGCTTTTTACCGACAAAGCCACATCGCCTGACTATCAAGGGGACGGCTTATGAACGCGTTATCCCCATCAGCCAAGCCTCGCAGCCAGCGTTTACAGTCACTCTTGCGGGAATCTCGTGAGCGCATTAGCTCGCCCGGAAAAACCGTTGTAGAAGGGCAGTTAAAACGCGTCGTCGGTATTACCCTGGAAGCCTCCGGTTGCGTCGCGCCCATCGGTGGCTATTGTTTGGTGGAAACCGTGGACAGCGATTGGCTGGAGTGCGAAGTCGTCGGTTTTGCCGGCGACCGCATAATATTGATGCCGACAGGAGAACTGCGCGGTGTTATGCCCAATGCGCGGGTAATCCCTCTGGACAAGGCAAGTCTCGTGCCTGTTGGTAATGCCTTGCTAGGCAGAATAATTGACGGAGCAGCTCGTCCGCTCGACGAGGCCGGGCCCTTGCAGTGTGATGAATATCGCTCCCTGCAGGGTGTCCCCATTAATCCCCTGAAGAGAAACCCGATTCGCGAACCCCTGGATGTCGGCGTCCGCTCAATAAACAGCATATTGTCAGTAGGCCGCGGCCAACGTCTGGGCCTGTTTGCCGGTAGTGGTGTCGGAAAAAGTGTATTGCTCGGCATGATGACCCGTTTTACCGAGGCCGACATTATTGTGGTCGGGCTTATTGGTGAGCGTGGTCGTGAAGTTAAAGAATTTGTGGACTCCATTCTGGGCGAGACCGGCATGAAGCGCTCGGTGGTGATTGCCACTCCGGCAGATCACCCGCCACTCATGCGCTTACGTGGAGCTTGGCTCGCAACGACAGTAGCCGAATATTTTCGGGATCAGGGAAAAAATGTACTTCTGCTTATGGATTCGCTCACGCGCTTTGCCCAGGCGCAGCGGGAAATCGCACTCGCGGTAGGTGAGCCACCGGCAACCAAAGGCTATCCGCCCTCGGTGTTTGCGCGGTTACCACAGCTGGTGGAGCGCGCCGGCAACGGAGTGGCCGGAGGCGGTTCCATTACGGCTTTCTACACAGTGCTTGCAGAAGGGGACGATCAAAATGACCCCATTGTGGATTCGGCCCGAGCAATTCTGGACGGGCATATCGTGCTGTCACGTAAATTAGCAGAAAGCGGACATTTCCCGGCGATCGATATTGAGCAATCGGTAAGCCGGGCGATGAATGATATTACCGAGCAAAGCCATCGGGATCTGGTGCGCTTTATCCGTCAAAGTTACGCGCTGTACCAGCGAAATAAAGACCTGATTACGATTGGAGCCTACCAAAAAGGACAAGACCCACGCCTCGATGAAGCGGTGCGGCTATGGCCTCGCATAAACCGTTTTCTACAGCAAGACGTTAGCGAAGCAGTAAATTTCGACCAAAGTATCGATGAAATGTTGTCGGTTGCCCAGTCACTGCTTTAACCACAGCTGATCAGATTAAGGAGTACTGAATGGATAAGCGCTCGGATTCAATAAAACCCGTACTAAATGTTGCAGAGCAGGCCGAGAGTAAAGCGGCTCAACAATATGCCTTGCACAAGGACAATCACGCAAGCGCATTAGCGAAACGCGATGAATTGAAGGAATACTTTGCCGATTACAACAGACGGGCGAACGCCAGCAAGGGCCAGACGGTTTCACCGGCGCAAATGCAGGACAACCGCGCCTTTTTGAGCCGACTAAGCGAGATAATTCGCAT
>JBFJTG010000016.1:0-40615 GCA_041625575.1 Litorivivens sp. | reverse complement strand
GGTGCGTCCCTATCGGCGGCGGCTTTCGAGGCCCTGATTCCCGGCGGCGAAATCATTGTCTCTATCGGTTTGGTCTTTTTTGCCTTCACGACTATTTTAGGCTGGAGCTACTACAGTGAGCGCTGCATTGTTTACCTGCTAGGGGTGAGGGCAGTGATGCCATTTCGTATTTTGTGGGTTATGGCCATACCACTGGGTGCAGCGGCAGAACTGGAGTTTATCTGGTTGCTGGCAGATACGCTCAATGCCCTGATGGCCATCCCCAACCTGATCGCTTTGTTATTACTTAGCCCCATTGTGTTTAAGCTAACACGGGACTACTTTCGCGAGCATGCTGTGAGTTCCTAGTTGAAGCCGTAAACCGCCCATTAGGGTGAGGTGTTTCGCCGCAACAAACTCTATGCTCGGCGGACAATAAAATATTGGAGATTCGCCATGGCGCTTACTACCCAGGAAATGTCAGACCGCTTTGAAATTCAGGACATGCTGTTTCACTACGCTGACATCATCGACCGCAAAGCCTCTGATGAACTGCGTGACATCTTTACCCCAGATGCCCACATTGATTACAGCGCCTTCGATGGTTCGGTAGGCGATTTGGAAACAACCATCGCCTTTTTGAAAGAAGCCTTGCCAGCCTTTCCTAATTCCCAACATTTAAATGCCAACATACAGATCAAGCTAAATGGTGACGAAGCTGAAGGTCGCGTGATGTGCTTTAACCCGATGGAAATGGCTATGGGTGAAGGCAAACCTACGCACGTGTTTATGCTAGGACTTTGGTACGTGGATAAGTATGTGCGTACGGATAAGGGTTGGAGAATTAAAGAGCGTTCCGAAGTCAAAAGCTGGAAATTCAATACGCCCGACTTTATGACCTTTTAGTCAAAGAGCACTAGACCTGTCGCTTCGCGGAAAATCCGACGAATAGGGGGCTTTCGGCCCCTTTCGGTATCCATTCCAGTATCCCTGCCAGGTCAGCGGCGCGGAGCAATGTTTAATTCCTAAAGCCACGCTTATTAGAGCCATGGCTATTTTTTAGGCACTCAATTCGCTTTGCGCCAAGCTGCGGGATTTTCCCGCATGTCATCTTCCTTCTTCTTGAAAGCCGCTTCCAGACGCAGGAATTCTTCCGGGTAGCGGGCGCTGACATCGTAGGATTCTTCGGGGTCATTTTTCAGATCAAACAACCAGGGGCCCTTGGGCATGCCGAAAGCAATCGGGACTCCCGCCATTGGGTGAATGATTGGGCGTTTGGGAATGTACTTGAAGCGCGCGTCGCGGACAGCGAGCAGTTTTCCGCTGAAATAGTACTGGTAGTCGTGGGGGCTGTCCGCTTCGTTTCGCAGAAACTCCAGAAGGCTCCGGCCATCCAGCGTGCGATCTTTCGGCGCCGGAAGTTTCAGTATGTCGAGAATCGTCGGCATGAGATCGACGCCCGAGGCAAGGCCGTCGAGCTCGCAGCCCCGACAAAAGCCCTGGGGCCAGTGGGCGACAAAGGGTACGTGCATGCCCCCTTCGAAAGTTTCCGCCTTGCGGCCGCGCGATCCGCCGGGGCTGCCCTGAAACCAGGGTCCATTGTCCGACGTGATGATAATCAGGGTGTTGTCGTAAACGCCCGCAGCCTTGAGCGCAGCTATCAATTGCCCGATACCTTCATCCAGCTCCTCAACCACGTCTCCGTAAAGGCCTCCGCCAGAGACGCCGAGTTTGTCTTTTCTGACAAACAACGGGATATGCGGGAAGTTGTGGGCCAAATAGAGAAAGAACGGTCGGTCTTTGTTGGTCTGAATAAACTCGGACGTTGCCTCGACATAGTGTCTGCTGAGATGGGTTTGATCCACCGGGGCCGGAATAATCACATCCCTGTTTTTATAGAGCGCAAAGGGCGTCATGTCGTTGCTGTACAGGGCGCCATAAAAGTGCTCAAAGCCCATGCTGTTGGGTAATGATGCCTGCTGATCACCCAAATGCCATTTTCCAACCAGGCCTGTTTTATAACCGGCCGCCTGCAGTACATTTGCCAGTGTTATTTCAGAGGGGGGTATGCCGACATTGGCGTTGCGCAGGCGCAGGAGGCGATCCATGAGATGGCCTTCAGGAAAGACTACGTGTGACAGTGCCCCACGCTCGGCAACGCGACCGGTGAGATAGCCAAAGCGAGCCGGCGTGCAGACCGGGGCTGGCGAATAGAATTGCTTTAGGGCAACGCCATTTTGCGCCAGTCTGTCGATGTTGGGCGTATTGATTGACGCTGAGCCGGTAAAACTAAAATCGCCATAGCCAAGGTCGTCGTAAAGTACAAAGACGATATTGGGGCGCCGGGTGGTATTGCTTTCGGTCACTGCGGCAATTGTGTCAAGGTATGTCTGCTTCTGGTCTAGGTGCTCCTCATCTGTTTTCTGTTCGTAGAAGGCAATTTTCAGGCCGCCGACAATGAGCACCATGGCAGTTAGCAGCAAGAGCAAAACTAATGTGCTCAGCACCAGTTTGAACGGGTATACGAATAAGCGCTTCATCTGTGTTCCCGGGTGACTAAAACGATTGTGTTTTCTGGCTACGTTTTACGCACCATGCAAACACCGCCAGAGAAAGCATCCACAGAAAAGCAATGGGCTCGTAGGGGTTGATCCCCTGAAGCCAGGCCATGCCGCGCAGGAGGTTGCATTCAGCTGTGGGCGCGAACAGGCACAGTGCAAAATTTGATAAGGGTTCGCCAGTCTGTTGCCCGACAAAATAAAAGACCACTGCCCACCACAGTGTGACCAAAACCGTAGCCGTGGCGCTGATCCAGAACACAATATTTATCCATTTTTTTGTTTTCATGGTGATCTCCCGAATCAGATATTGCCGGCTTGCAGCTCGGTGGTGGCGTAGTCCACGGCGCGGGCGGTCAAGGCCATGTAGGTTAGCGAGGGGTTAACGCACGAGGAGGAGGTCATACAGGAACCGTCGGTCACAAAGAGGTTGGGGACGTCATGAGCCTGGTTCCATCGATTTAAAACCGACTGACCTGGGTCGTCGCCCATCCGCGCGGTGCCCATTTCATGGATAGCGCCGCCGGGTGAGCTGTTGGCGTCGAAGGGTAGAATGTTGCGTGCACCGCCAGCTTTTAGCATGGCGACCGCCTGCGCCTGGATATCCTTGCGCATGCGATTTTCATTGTTGCCAAAGGCGCTGTCGAATTCGACCTGAGGTATACCGAAGCGATCACGCTGGGTGGCGGAGAGCATCATGCGGCTGTTTTTGTCCGGCAGGTGCTCACCGAAACCGGCGAGGAAAAACACCCAGGGGCCGGGCGCGCGCAGTGCTTGCTTGAAGCGCGTACCGAAGCCTTTGACTTGCTGATGCATCTGGGCCCAGTTCATTCGCATCGAAGCGCCCTGCATGCCATAGCCCCGGAGAAAGTCTACGTCATCGTCCTGACCATTCAGATTACGAAAGCGCGGTATGTAGATGCCGTTGGGGCGATTGCCGATGGTGTACTTATCCATGAAGCCGGGGACCACTCCGAAGGCTCCGACCTCGTTGGTATGATCCATCAGATAGCGTCCGAGTACACCGCTGCGATTGGCGAGGCCATTGGGGAAGTGTTCCGATGTCGAATTCAGGAGGATCTGGGTGCTGGCAATGGTAGACGCGCACAGAAATACCAGTTTGCCGGTAAAGCGAATGCGTTCCCGGGTATTAGCATCGATGACGTTAACGCCATTGATCTTGCCCGCGGCGGGATCGTATTCGAGGTTCTCGACGACGCTATCGGCACGGATAGTCAGATTGCCGGTTTTGTCCGCCGCCGGAAGTGTCGAGCTGAGGCTGCTGAAGTAGGCTCCGGCCGAACAACCTCGCTCGCAGGGACCGCAGTAATGGCAGGCACCGCGCCCGTTTTTTGGTTCAGTCTGCACGGCAGTGCGGCCAATGGTCATTACGCGGCCGGGGTAGTGTTTTTCAATGTCGTGTTTAACGGCGCGCTCAACCACATTCATGTGCATGGGCTTTTGAAATTCGCCGTCGGGCAGGTGGGGCAGATTCAGTTTTTCGCCGCTGACGCCGATAAACTTTTCAACGTGGCTGTACCAGGGAGCAATATCCTTATAGCGGATGGGCCAATCTATGCCGTGCCCGTCGGCGCTGTTGGCATTGAAATCCAAATCGCTCCAGCGGTAGACCTGACGTCCCCACAGCAAGGAACGACCGCCGAGTACGTCGGCGCGCTTCCAGTTGAAGGGCTTGTCGGCGTCATAGACATAAGGATTGTCTTTGTCGTTATTGAAGAAATGCCTGGTAGTTTCATTGAAGGCATAGACCTTGCTCTGGATCGGGTACTCTTCTTTGTAAAGTTCGCGCAGGGGTTTGCCACCGTAGGGTAATTTCCAGGGGGGCATATGCTCGCCCTTGTAATCCAGTCCGTGCCGGATCGCTTTGCCTCGTTCGAGTACCAGGACTTTAAGGCCTTTTTCGGTCAATTCCTTTGCAGCCCAGCCGCCGGAAATTCCCGAGCCGACGACGATGGCGTCAAAATCGTGCTTATTTACTGCAGACATGCTTCTGATCCTTTTAGCTTGTCAATTGCCGACCAATTTCACGAAATTCAATATCGCGGTATTCCATAGGCATCGGTTGGTATATCAGTTCCTGTTTTGCCCCGATTTCCGAGGTGTAGTAGCCGATGACGGTGAGCTCCTTGATCTTGCCAAAAAAGGGCACATGCTCATCGACTTCCTTGGACATGGGGGATTGGGCGCTCTGGCCTTTATAGCCCGCAGCCAGTGTTTCCATGTGAGTCAGGGCGGCAATCTGGTCGTGCTCCGCGCAAGCGAGAAAAGCCTTGCCGAATTTCTGCTGGCAGAATGCCTCCAGTGTTGCGAGGCCCTCGAAGAAGATGGTGCGCTCTGTGTCTGTGTACCAGTCGGATACCATCAGTTCGATAAAGTGGGGAACGCCCGCTTCGATGGCCCCGGGGGTATCAGTGCGGGGAATGATCAGCTCGGCCAGTATTGAGCAGGTGGCGCGCTGCGCTTGTGTAAATACGGGGCTTTGGATGGCCACACGGCCATCCACGCCGGTAATCATGGCCTGCACCACCGACGGCGACAGGGCTGCGCCGGTGATCAAGGCGAGGTTCTGTATCAGTTGTCTGCGTTTCACGACTTAACTCCCGCTTGGATTTAGTTGTCCGGCCCACTCGATGGCCTGAACGATCAACTGCTGGTATTCCGGTGTATCGAAACTTTCTTTGGCGTGTCCGAGTGCGGAGTAAAGTGTTCGTCCACGGCCGACTTGTTTTACCCAGACAACAGGATGCTTCGGCTTCATGCTGAACTTGCCCGGCTTGTAGCTATTCTCGTCAACCGTGAGCAACACCGTCGCACCGGTGATTTCGGGCGAACGATCAAAGGCGTACCACTCGTCATAGTGCCGCCATTGGTCGGGCAGTCCCGCCAATACGCGGTGATCGTTTTGGCGCACCAGCAAGGCGTTTTGCTTGTGGGGTATGAGGGTGTGGCCGATAAAGCTCGTCCCGAGCAGGGTGTTCTGATACCAGCTCCAGTCTTTGTGCGAACCGTCGCCGGCGGCATGAATACCGATAAAACCGCCGCCCTGTTCGATAAAGTGTTGGAGTGCCTTACGCTGGTCTGGTCGCAGCAGGGGGCCGCTGGCATTTGCCCATATAACTACCTTGAAGCGGGCCAGGTCCGCTTGATTGTGAACAGCGCCATTCTCGGTGGTAAATACCTGCCAGTCGCGCGCACTGGCCAGTTTACCCAGCACAGCCTGTGCGGCCCTGATGCCTTCTTTGTGTCTGAAACCGTTGGTTTTCGTGAAGATCAGTATCGCCGGCTTGTCGGCTTCGAGTTCCAAAGACGGAGGCTGGAGGTCAAAATCCGGATCTGACAAAAACTGGGGTTGATCGATAATAAAGGCGAC
This sequence comes from Litorivivens sp., assembly GCA_041625575.1. Lineage (GTDB taxonomy): Bacteria > Pseudomonadota > Gammaproteobacteria > Pseudomonadales > Spongiibacteraceae > Litorivivens. The sequence continues at coordinate 34,687 of JBFJTG010000016.1, read as the reverse complement.
GACGGCGCCCACCACAAAAATCGCGATGAGGCCGAACGTCGCAAGGAGTGCCTTTTTCATGACCCTGTTACCACTGATAGCCGGCAGAGAATCCAAAGATACGATCTGCTCCTGCGGGAATGGTGTGGGTGACATCTTCACGACTGTTGTCGACGCTAAGGGGGAAAAAGCTGACTACATAGTGCTGGGCAAACACGTTATTGACGTAGGCAGCGAGCTCAAGCTGGCCGCCGCTATCGCGCCAGCCAAAGCGGAGGTCCGTGATTGAATAGGCTTCCTGAATAGTCAGTGGGTGCTGCACCGTGGTGAATTGCACATCGTCCTGCCAGCGGGAGGTCATCTGGGCGTAGGCAATGCTGCCGTCAGCGTTGAGTGCATGCTCGTAGCGTCCGGTGAGCGACGCACTCCACTTGGGTGCATTGGGCAGACTTTTTCCGGCAAGATCCTGATTGTCGCAGGTGCCGTCGCCGTTCACGTCTCTGCCGCCACTTTCACCCGGTCGTTGCCCGGTAAAACACTGGGAAACAAACTCGTTGAACACGGCTTTGTTGTAGAGCAGCGAGCCGGTGAGGAACAGGGATGCCAGTGGTTTAGCCTTGAACTCTATTTCAACGCCCCGGGTTTCCAGCTCCCCGGCATTGTCCAGTCGAATCTGGGTGCTGGGTACCAGATTTGTAGAACTCTCGTCGCCAACTTCTATGACTTGAGCCTGAAAGTCCTTAAATATAGTGCTGAATACGGCGATGTTCAGTTCCAGCTTGTCATCCAGTAAGCGTGATTTACTGCCCACCTCAAAGGCCAAGGCTTTCTCAGGGTCGACCGGGTTGCTGAAAGCCGTCACCAGATCGCTGTTGGCGAAGTCAAATGCGCCGCCTCGGTAGCCGGTCGAGATGGTTGTATAGACTGTGCTGGAATCACTCCAGTCATATTGCAGGGAGAGTGTGCCGGTGACGGCGCGGTCGTCGACTTCAGCCTTGGGAATGTTTACGCGGTTTTCAGCAATGCGTGCGCCACTAAGATCGAGATCGGTGTACTGAAAGCGCCTTACGTTTGCCGTCAGTTCTTCGATGATATAGCGGGCTCCGGCGGTCAGGTGCCAACGCTCGGTCATATGCCAGGTACCCTGCGCAAAAACGCCGAGATTGTCGGTTCTGGCGGTGCCGGCGGTTAGACCGTACTGGGTTAGCGAGCCACCGGGGACGAGCCCGAGCAGTTGCAATTGTGGTGGAATGTCCTGCGGGCTGACGGTATTGAAGACAGCCTCGACGGGAATATCTTCCACGTAGCGTTCGAAAAAGTTGTAGGTGCGATTGCTGAAATACAGGGCTCCCACGGTGTACTCAAGCCTTTCGCTACCGGTTGAGGTCAGGCGCAGCTCCTGAGTGAGCGTCTCGATCTTTCTTTCCCCGCCGTTGTAGGTGACATTGTATTTGTCCCCGTCGAGTTCGAGTAGGTCGATATTGCGGTCAATTTCAAAACCGCGCCAGCCGCTGACGGAGGTCAGGGTATAGTCGCCGAGGTCCCAGTCAACTTTTAGTGTTATGCCGCCGTTGATATTGTCGGCAATATTGTTGCCCAGCGTTTTGGTCGTGCGGTTTTCTTCGCCGTAGGGCACTTCTTGGCTATTAGCCGTTTTCTGTGGCGAGGCGCTGCGATAGGTAAAGGGGACCGAATCGCCATTGCTGTGTTGCTGCTCGACATTCAGGCGCACCACAAGGTCATCTCCGGAATCCCAGAGCAGCTTTATGCGGCCGCCGAACATCTCGGTGTTTGGCAGGTTTTCACCCTGAAGCGTATCGACGAGATGGCCGTCGATCTGCTTGTAGAAACCGGTGACTCTCATGCCGAGATTGTCCGTAATTGGGCCACTAAGCCCGGCCTGGGTTTTTATCTGATGGCCGGGAAAACTGTCGCGATCTTCAGCGCTGATGCGGGTAAAAGCTTCAAATTCCGGAGCCGGGTCCCGGGAAATGACGTGAATGAGGCCGGCGGTTGAATTCTTGCCAAAGAGGGTGCCCTGTGGTCCGCGCAGCACTTCTATGCGTTCGAGGTCGGCGAATTCAAAACTGGCCATTTCGGTCCGGGCGACCGGCACGTCATCAACCACGACCGAGACGTTAGGTTCGACGGCAATACTGAAGACGTCAGTGCCCACCCCGCGAATCCGAATGGAATTGTTTGAGGGGTCATCACCCGGCGAAAAACGCATCGACGGCACCAGCTTGGTGAGGTCCTCCACACTGTTGATTTCGTTGTCCTGCAAAAATTCGCGTCCGAGGGCGGTAACTGCCATCGGAACGTCCTGCAGATTTTGTTCGCGCTTCTGCGCCGTGACTATGACTTCTTCCAGTCGGGCATCCGAAGCCAGCACACTGGCCGGCGACAAAGTCAAGGCAAGGACCAGGGTTTTACTGATGTTATTATTCATTTCACACTCTCCTGTGCTTGGTGCATCTTTTAGCGAATGGACTCTTCGGGCAGTGCTACCTTAATACCCTGGTCAATCGGCATGTGGTCAGGTGTGGCCTTGGTCTGATTCAATTGCGAGGCCAGCATCAGGCGCATGTTTTTCAGTTGTTCTTCGAAGGCCGGATTTCCGGCCAGATTCCGGCGTTCCTGCGGATCATTTTTCAGGTCGTAGAGTTCTTCCATGTGTCGCAGCGGGCCACCGTCGCCGTGAGGGTATTGCGTATACTTCCAATTGTTTGTGCGCACGCCGCGAACATTGGGTGTATAGGGAAACTGGGATTCATAGTTGTATTCGTAAAGCCAGCTCTCGCGCCAGTCTGAATCTCCGTTCATGACCAGCTTTGCCCAGGACAGCCCCTGCGCGCTTGGCATCGACGCGCCCAGTGTCAGTTCCATCAGGCTGGGAGCGAGGTCAATATTCAGTACCTGCTCTTCAACTACGGTGCCTGCAGCAATTGCGCGGGGATAGCGCACGACCATGGGCACGCGAATGCTTTCTTCATGCATGGTGCGTTTGTCGATCATGCCGTGTTCACCCATCAAAAAGCCGTTGTCGCTGCTGAACACAAATATGGTGTTGTCGAGTTGTCCCGTGCGGGCCAGATAGGCGTAAACCCGTCCTACAGAATCGTCAACGGAGTTGATGGTAGCCGTATAGGCGCGTACAAAGCGCTCAAAGTCGAGCATCGCTTTGGCGCTGGTGTCGGGAAACTCCTTGCGGAAGCCGTAGAGTGGACCATAGATACCGTGCCAGGTATCGAGGCGCTCGGTCACCCACTTTGGTTTAGTTGTCAGATCGAAGGCGCTCGTTGGGTAGGGTACGCGCACGCTGTCATAGGTGTTTTCGTATTTGGGTTCGGGAATAAAGGGGCCGTGGGGAGCCTTGTGGCCAATCACCAGCGCAAAGGGCCGTTTGCTTTGACGCTGCTCCAGCCAGTCCAGGGCCAGATCGGTGACGCGTTCGGTGTAGTATCCCTTAACCACTTTGCGCTTGCCGTCGACATTCAGTGTGGTGTCGTAGTACTTACCCTGGCCCTTGTGGGTAACCCAGTAGTCGAAGCCGGGACGTTTGGAATCATCGTCTTCGCCCATATGCCATTTGCCGATATAGGCGGTTTCGTAGTCGGCTTTTTGCAGTAACATGGGAAAGCTCTGTAGCTGGCGCGGATAGTCGGTAAAGTTGTCGCGCACTCCGTGAGTGTGAGCGTAGGTGCCGGACAGGAAGGATGCGCGGCTCGGCGAGCACAGCGATGAAGTCACGAACATATTGGTAAAGCGGGCCCCTTCCTGAGCGAGGCGGTCGATATTGGGTGTTTGAATGCCGAGTAGGGGTGTCTTGTGGTAGCCCACGGCATCGGCGCGCTGGTCGTCAGTGAGTATGAAAACGACATTAGGTTTATCAGTGGCGGCATTCACGCTTAGGCTGAGCGCGAAACAAGCCGCCATGGCTATCTTCAAAACCCGGGGGATTTTACTGAAGCTGCGTTCTGACTGATAAGGTAGGCCCGGTGCGCACTCAGGGTGCGGGCGAACGGCTTTACTCATGGTGCTGCCCCTTGCTTAAGCAGGAATTCGTCTACAGGTTTATAATTGTGATTGATGTAAACGTTTACAATATAAGTTTTGGCAGCGTTTTAAGTCAACATCATATATTGGCAAATATGTTTTTCCTCTAAGGAATTAATCGCTGTCGGATGCCACGGGTGCCGGATGTTAAGGGACGTCGCTAGCTAGTGAGGGCGGGTGGCTGGCGAATGAATCCCGTAGAGGCGAGTCCTGCTGCGAAGCTCGTTGCTCGAAGCTCAATTGCTTCGCCTGCAGGGCAGGCCCCTACAAAACGCTCTTCCTGCAGGCAAAAAAAATGCCCGCATAAAGCGGGCATTTTGTTCTAACCCAGTTTGCTACTAGGCGACTTCCTGAATCTCCACGGCTGCAATCCGGGCGCCTTCTTCGGCGCCTTTCTGGAAGGCCGCAATCTGGTCAAAGTTCATGTAGCGATAGATCTCGCTCGACATTGAATCCAGTGCGTTGGCGTATTGCAGGTACTCTTCCGGAGTGGGTAGCTTGCCAAGAATAGCACCAACTGCCGCCAGCTCGGCGGAGGTCAGGTAAACGTTGGCGCCGTCACCGAGGCGGTTCGGGAAGTTACGCGTAGAGGTCGACAGAACTGTCGCACCCGGAGCAACCCGTGCCTGATTGCCCATGCACAAAGAACAGCCCGGCATTTCCATGCGCGCACCGGCGCGGCCGAAGATATTGTAATAACCTTCGTCCATCAGGGTGTGCTGATCCATCTTGGTCGGTGGTGACAGCCACATGCGGGTGGTAATTCCACCTTTATGGGCGTCCAGCAATTTGCCCGCAGCGCGGAAGTGGCCGATGTTAGTCATGCAGGAGCCGATGAAAATCTCATCGACTTTATTGCCGGCAACATCAGACAGTTTCTTGGCATCGTCTGGGTCATTCGGGCAGCAAACAACGGGCTCGGTAACGTCGGCCAGATCGATTTCGATCACGGCGGCGTACTCGGCGTCTTTGTCGGCTTCCATCAGGCTTGGGTTAGCCAGCCACTCTTCCATTTTCTTGGCGCGACGTTCGATGGTGCGGCGGTCGCCGTAGCCTTCAGACACCATCCAGCGCAGAAGAGTGATGTTTGAACGCAGGTATTCTGCAACAGACTCTTCGCTCAATTTAATGGTACAGCCGGCAGCAGAGCGCTCGGCAGAGGCGTCAGACAACTCAAAGGCTTGCTCGGCGGTCAGGTGATCGAGACCTTCTATTTCAAGAACGCGGCCGGAGAAGATGTTCTTCTTGCCTTTCTTCTCTACGGTCAGCAGGCCTTCCTGAATGGCGTAGTAAGGAATGGCATGAACCAGATCGCGCAGGGTGATGCCGGGTTGCATTTTGCCTTTGAAGCGAACCAGAACTGACTCAGGCATGTCCAGTGGCATAACGCCTGTTGCGGCAGCAAAGGCCACGAGACCGGAGCCGGCCGGGAAGGAGATGCCCATGGGGAAGCGGGTGTGCGAGTCGCCGCCGGTGCCGACAGTGTCGGGTAACAGCATGCGGTTAAGCCAGCTGTGAATGATGCCGTCACCGGGGCGCAATGAAACACCGCCGCGGGTCATGATGAAGTCGGGCAGGGTGTGCTGGGTGTCAATATCCACAGGCTTGGGGTAAGCGGCTGTATGGCAGAACGACTGCATGGTCAGGTCGGCAGAGAAGCCGAGGCAGGCCAGGTCTTTCAGTTCGTCGCGGGTCATCGGGCCAGTGGTATCCTGGGAGCCAACCGTGGTCATGCGGGGCTCGCAGTAGGTGCCGGGACGAATACCTTCAACGCCACAAGCCTTACCGACCATTTTCTGGGCCAGTGTATAGCCCTTTCCGGTATCAACTGGCGCTACAGGCATGCGGAACAGTTTGGACTCGGGCAGGCCAAGTGACTCACGGGCTTTGGTCGTCAGACCGCGGCCGATAATCAGGTTGATCCGGCCACCGGCCTGAACTTCGTCCAGCAGTACGTCGGATTTCAGTTCAAATTCCGAAATGACATCGCCGGCTTCGTTCAGGATTTTGCCGTCGTAGGGGCGAATTTCAACAATGTCGCCCATATGCAGGTCGTCAACAGGGGCTTCAAATACCAGCGCGCCCGCGTCTTCCATGGTGTTGTAGAAGATGGGGGCAATTTTGTTGCCGATGCAGATGCCGCCCGATTTTTTGTTGGGCGTGCCGGGCATATCCTCACCGAAGAACCACAGTACCGAGTTGGTCGCCGATTTACGTGAGGAGCCGGTGCCAACGACGTCGCCAACAAAGGCAACGGGCAGACCCATATCCTGAATTTCCTTGATTTTGTTGATCGGGCCGCGAACGCCGGGTTCTTCCGGCACCAGTCCCTCACGCGGCATTTTGTAGCTGGCCATGGCGTGCAGTGGAATATCGGGGCGGCTCCAGGCATCGGGGGCAGGCGACAAGTCATCGGTATTGGTTTCACCGGTTACCTTGAAAATCGCGACTTTGATGGATTCGGGCACTTTATCCCGGTTGGTAAACCACTCAGCGTCAGCCCAGCTTTGAATAACACCTTTGGCGTGCTCGTTGCCGGCTTTGGCCTTTTCTTCAACGTCGTGGAAGGCATCAAACATCAGCAGGGTGTGCTTGAGTTCGGAAGCGGCTTGTTCGGCTAATTCCGCATCGTCTAGCAGTTCAACCAGAGTCGTAATGTTGTAGCCACCGTGCATGTTGCCCAGCAGGGTGACGGCTTTGGATTTGTCGATCAGGGGAGAGCTGGCTTCGCCTTTAACGATGGCAGATAAAAAGCCGGCTTTAACGTAGGCCGCTTCATCAACACCCGGGGGTACGCGGTCGGAAATCAGCTCAAGCAGTGTTTCTTCTTCTCCAGCGGGCGGATTTTTCAGCAGCTCCACCAATTCAGCAACTTGCTCGGGGTTCAGGGGTTTCGGCGGAATGCCCACTTTCGCTCGTTCGCTGACGTGTTCACGGTATGCTTTAAGCACAGTATTGCTCCTCTGGTCGGAATTTCGATACCCGCAAGAGCCGGGATCGCCGGCAACCGGGACTATCGATGCCCATCATCGATGTCGAAAAGAGCGCAATTATACTGTAAATCAATCGTTTCGCTAAGGGGGCTTGTCCTTATGATTTACCACTTGGCAGGCAAAAGGCTGAGGTTTAACCTTATATCCACTGTTTTCGAGATGAATAGTTTGCCTCGCTTTGTTCGCCTGATAGGCTTTGCACTGAGGTCTGGCTGTCAGTTCGACAAATGTCTGATTTGAGCGCACGCTTTGAGTGCGCCATTAGGGGCAGGCGCAGCCTGACTAATTAGCCATGTGTTTTGCGACAAATTGTAAAGGTTAGGGAATAGTCTGTTTGTGAGTGATGTATTGATGCCCAGAGTAACCACCCCCTGTATTGGCGTTTGCTCAACCGCCCTGGGTGATGCGGTGTGTCGCGGCTGCAAGCGCTTTTCCCACGAAGTTATTCACTGGAACGGCTATTCCCAATCGCAAAAGCGACTCATCGACGCCCGTTTGGACAGTTTTCTTACCCAGGTCGTGCGCAATAAGCTGACAGTACTGGATCCGACACTCCTGGAGTGGCAATTGCGAACTCAGCAAATTGCCTACAAGCCTCACAAGCCGCCGGAGGTCTGGGCTTTTGCCTTGCTGCGCGCCGGTGCCCAGCAAATATCTAATCTGGGTGAGTATGGACTTAAACTTGATGCCCAATATCGCGCAGTGCCGCTGTCAGAGCTCAAGGATATGATCGATCGGGAGTTTTATATCCTGTCGGAAGCCCATTACGAGCGATACATGAAGGTTGTCTAGCGCCTTGGTGCGGCGCGAGAACTTCAAGCAAGGCGGTGCTCTGTTATACTCGCGCCCCGTCTTAGCTGCCTTCGAAATTTGAATCAATGAAAGCCATCGATATACGCCCCGTTCAAGATTTTCTTGCCTGCGAAACCCCCGACTCTTGGCTAGAATCTGCATTACAAAATCAGGATATCTTGCTGATAGATCACGCAAATTGTGAGAAAAAGGCAGCTTCTACGGCTTTAAACCTGATGTACCGGTATGTGGACAAACCGGAGCTCTTGATGAGTATGTCCAAGCTGGCGCGGGAAGAGCTGAGGCATTTTGAGCAGGTTATGGGCATCATGGCCAAGCGCGGAGTAGACTATATCCAGATTAGTTCAGCCCGCTACGCTGGCGGTTTGCGTGAGTCTATGCGTACCTCGGAGCCAGGCAAGCTGATCGATGTCCTCGTTATCGGAGCCTTTATAGAAGCTCGCTCCTGCGAACGTTTTGCCCGGCTGGTGCCTTTGCTGGATGCTGATCTTGCAGCCTTCTATCAGTCGCTACTCAGGTCCGAATCACGTCACTTCAGGGATTACCTAAACCTCGCCAAGCTGTACGCAGGAGACGAAGATGTTGACGCGCGAGTGGCAAGCTTTGCCGCTATCGAGGCTGAATTAATAACTTCAGCGGACCCGGACTTCAGGTTTCATAGCGGGCAACCATCCTAAGGTCAAGCTTTACAATATCAGAGCAATATATTGATAGTTAAAGATATTATGTTCTCTGTTAGGCAGTGCTTTCTGCTTCAGCCGGGCTGATCGCGTCGATTTCAGTTTTGAGCGTTTCGATGCTGTGACAGTGGCAGATAATGACGTCGATCAAGGCTTGCACCAGCGCCTGTGAGAGTGAATGGCTGAGGTATAGACTGATGCCGATTTCACCCGCGAGCCTGCCCAGACTTGTGCGAAGCTCCCCCTCCAGATTAATCGGCGGTTTTGGCAAGTCCTCATCGCTGCTGAGCACATGTTCCAGAGTGTCCCGGGCACTTGAGTTCACATCGACAAATATAATGTCGGGCCTCACTTGTTGGATTAGCTGGTAGAGATCTCGGTCGGAAGTATTCCGTGGCACCAATTTGATACCCAGTTGTTCCAATAAGTCGAAGAGTTTTTCCGAGCGCGGGCCTGCGACGTCAATCAGCAGACCCCGAAGGGGCTTAACCGGCTTCATTGCTTTGCCTTAAGGCAAGCAATGTTGCCTGATTGAGGTCCTGTTGTTCCAGATAGCTCATAACCTTGCCAACGTCGAAGCGTTTACCGTCAATAAACTGGTTGGGCCCAAGGTGCGGGGCGAAATTCTTCAGCATGTGTGGGCTCAGGTTGCCTTCGGTTTTGCGGTTGATCGCAGGGCAGGGCACGCCCACTTCTGTGGCAATTTCCCGGTACAATTCCGGTAGATAGACCTGCTCGGCGGTACTCGCGATACTGACCGGAACATTTAGCTGGCCCCAGCGATACATTTCGGCGATGAACCATTCCGCGTGATTCAACCAGGGAAAGTTGGCGCTGTAGCGGTTAAATACGTGAAAGTCGGGGGCATCTGCCGGATCGCAGTTTGGATGGCGCTGTAAAATCCCGCACAGCGACAAGGCGAGCGTTTCCAAGTCCTGATCAATATAGCCTCTGTGGGCCAGCAGTTCGGCTGCGATGAGTCGGTTCTCTGACTGGTCCAGCCAGCTGCAGGCCTTCATCAGGGCGCGAATGACAGCGCGGTGACTTTGGGGGTTTTGCTCGCTCCAGCGTTTATCGACCGCAAACACTTTTTCCGGGCTGTTGTTCCATAGCTCGTACTTGGTGGCAACGATGTGGCCGAGACCGCCTTTTACCGCCACCGTGTTCCAGGGCTCGCCAACGCAATAGCCGTCGATATCGCCGCTTTTCAGGTGGGTAACCATCTCCTGCGGAGGTATCACGACGATATCCACGTCAGTATCGGGGTTTGTGCCGCCGCAGGCTAACCAATAGCGTAATTCATAGTTTTGGGTGGACGCCGGAAAGACAACCCCCAGTCGGTATTTGGGGCGCTCATGATGTTGATTGGCTTTGATGACCCAATGCAATGCCTGACTGGCGGCAAGGGGAGAAAAGGCTGCGTCCGGGTCGCTCGCCACAAGCGCTTCATACAGTTGATTACTCAGGGTGATCGCGTTGCCGTTCAGGTCCATAACGAAGGCCGTAACGATATCCATCCGAGGGCCCGTGACCCCGAGTCGCGCCGCCACCGGCATGCTGGCAAGCATTTGCGCGCCATCAAGAACGCCCAAGCCTACCTTGTCGCGAATACTCGCCCAGGACTGTTCGCGCGAGAGGCTGACGTCCAGCCCCTGCTCCTCAAAAAAGCCCTTTTCCTTTGCCACAATGAGGGGGGCGCAGTCACTGAGGGGGATATAGCCGAGTTTAAGTTTCTGCTTTTCGAGTTGATGCCCGCTGTACATCCTGATCGCCATGTTTGCCTCAGGCCGCCCGGGAGATTGCTTTGTCGATATTCTCGGGCGCGGTATTGTCCTGTGCGGGGGGCGCTGATGCCGGGTTGCTGTGCTTTTGATGGAGAAAGCGCAGGACATCCGCACGGTAGGCGTTGTATTGAGCATCGCTGGCGAGCGCCAGCCGATCGCGCGGGCGTGCCAGCGCTATATCAAGAACTTCGCCTATTGTTGCCGCAGGGCCGTTTGTCATCATGACTATACGGTCAGAGAGCAAGACTGCCTCGTCAACGTCGTGAGTGATCATGACCACGGTGTTGTTCAGCTCTGTTTGTATCTCCATAAGTGAATCTTGCAGGTGGGCGCGGGTCAGTGCATCCAGTGCACCGAAAGGTTCGTCCATGAGCAGCACTTTGGGCTCCATAGCCAGAGCTCTGGCTATGCCGATACGCTGTTTCATACCACCCGATAATTCCGCAGGGTATTTATCGGCAGCGTGCGCCATGTGGACCAAGGCGAGATTGTGTTCGACCCAGGATTTAATTTCAGCCTTGGTTTTCTGCCCTTTAAATACCTGCTTTACCGCTATTTCGATATTTTCATAGGCGCTTAACCAGGGGAAAAGAGAGTGGTTTTGAAAGACAACCGCTCGCTCCGGACCGGGCTCGTTAACTTCCTTACCTTCCAGCACTACCGCGCCCTCTGTAGCCTGATAAAGCCCAGCAATGATATTCAGTACGGTTGATTTGCCACAGCCCGAATGACCGATGAGGGAGATAAATTCGCCCTTTTGGATTTTCAGACTCACCTTGTCGAGAGCCCGAAAAGGCCCTTTGGCGGTGGGGAAGTCCATGCTGAGGTGGGATAGATCGACATAGGGGTTCATAGTCTTTTCCTTTTTTACCATGGGGCTGTTAGCTGGCCGCGTCATCGTGTGAAATCAGTTTTTGCAGGGTTTGCATTAACCAGTCGAGAATAAAACCGATAAAGCCAATTGTGACGACCGCGGCCATAATGCGCGCCAGCGACTGGGAGCTGCCGTTTTGAAATTCGTCCCATACAAATTTCCCGAGACCGGGATTCTGGGCGAGCATTTCGGCTGCGATAAGCACCATCCAGCCGATGCCCAGCGAGATGCGCAGGCCGGTAAAAATCATCGGCATCGCTGCCGGAATCGCAATTTTTCTCACCCGGGTGAACCAGCCCAATCGAATCACCCGGCCCACGTTCAATAAATCCTTGTCGATGCTGGCTACACCCACGGCGGTATTGATGAGTGTTGGCCACATGCAGCACAGGGTGACTGTTAGTGCCGAGGTGACAAAGGACTTGGCAAATAGCGGATCGTCGGAAACATACACGGCACTGACAATCATGGTGACAATCGGGAGCCAGGCCAGCGGTGAAACCGGCTTGAGTATCTGGATGATCGGTGACATGGCGGTATTGAGCTGCGTGCTGAGGCCGCAGGCTATACCTATGGGGATGGCAATGAGCGATGCGAGTACAAAGCCGGTGAAGACGGTGATTAGACTGGTGCCAATCTGGTCTATAAAGGTCGCGTTGCCGGTGTAGCTGCGCCACTTAAGTTCTGCGTCCGGATTGCGTTCAAGTTGTCTGGCGTGGCGTTTATCCTGTCGCTCGTAAAAAAGGCGTTCTTTCGTTCGTTCTGCCTGGTGCTCCACATACAACGACTTTCCGGCCGCTAACACGGCCGAGGGTCCGGGCAATTCCCCGAGACTGGTGTTGACCTGCGAGGCTCCCGCAGCCCATAGCATCAGGAAGATACTAATGGCCAGAGCGGGAAGCAAAATCAGATTACCCAGTTGCCGTGATTGCTCTTTGGGATCTTCCCAGTAGGCCAGTTTGAGCACCGGAACCATCCAGCGAAACCCGGCGAGCTCGAGAAATCCGATGGTTTTCTGTTTAAACATATTCGACTCCTGAGCGAGGGCGCGCGTTCGTTATAGTGCGCACTCTCGCAGTCCCTAGATTTCGTCTTTGTCTTTCAAGCCGATCTTGAATTTACCCAGATATTCATTCGGTTTACGTCCGTCGTAGCTAACCTTGTCAATAAACTCGGTTTGTGGCGGTTTGAAGCCACTCTCCTTGCTGAAATCGGGAAAGTCTTTCGCGCTCATAAGTCCGTCCGCGATGAGCTCCTTGGCTGCGGCCTGATAAATGTCGGGTCGGTAGACCTTTTTGGCGGTTTCCAGATACCAGTTGTCGGGCTTGTAGTCGGCAATCTGGCCCCAGCGACGCATTTGTGTCAGGTACCAGATGGCATCCGAGTAGTAGGGGTAGGTAGCGTTGTGGCGAAAGAAGACATTGAAGTCAGGCACAGGGCGTTTATCGCCTTTCTCGTATTCAAAGGTGCCCGTCATGGAATTGGCAATGACCTCGGCATCCGCGCCGACGTAGTAGGGTTTTGAAAGAATTTGCACGGCCTCGGGGCGATTGGCGTTGTTGTTCTCGTCCAGCCACTTCGCCGCACGAATCATGGCCTTAACCACGGCGATATGCGTTTGCGGGTACTGGTCTGCCCAGGCCTTGCTGACGCCGAAGACCTTCTCCGGATTGTCCTTCCAGATTTCATAATCGGTGATAACCGGTACGCCAATGCCTTTGAAAACAGCCTGTTGGTTCCAGGGTTCACCCACGCAGTAGCCGTGAATGGTGCCTGCTTCCATGGTTGAAGGCATTTGCGGAGGTGGTGTAACCGAGAGCAGGGCATCGGCCTGAATATTCCCGCTTATATCTCCCTTCTTGGGCGCGTAATAGCCGGGATGGATGCCACCCGCGGCAAGCCAGTAGCGTAGTTCGTAGTTATGAGTCGATACCGGGAATACCATTCCCATTTTGAAGGCCTTGCCTTCAGCTTTATATTTGTCGACGACGGGCTTCAAGGCGTCGGCCTTGATGGGATGAACGGGCCTACCGTCGGCCTGTTTGGGAATATTGGGTTTCATTTGTTCCCAAATGTCGTTGGAGACCGTAATGCCGTTGCCGTTCAGGTCCATGCTAAAGGCCGTGATAATGTGGGCCTGGGTGCCAAAGCCGATGGTGGCGCCCAGCGGCTGCCCGGCGAGCATGTGGGCACCGTCGAGTTGACCGTCGATAACCCTGTCGAGTAATACCTTCCAGTTGGCCTGTGCTTCCAATGACACGAACAATCCTTCGTCTTCAAAGAAGCCCTTTTCGTAGGCGATGGCCAAGGGCGCCATATCCGTGAGTTTGATGAATCCGAACTTCAGTTCGTCTTTCTCCGGTACTGCTGCGTGGCTCCAGGGTGCGGAGCCCAACGTGAGTATTGCTGTAGCGGTTTTTAGCCAATGCAAGTGCTTGCGGGACATAAGTCTCTCCTCGTGCTGAATAGGTTGGGGTCCAACGGCTGCAGTCCGCGATGCCCAGTGCAATATTCCAGCTGGTTTGGAGAGTGACAGAGCAACGACTGTGCCAGAATGTAAAAGCCAAGCTAAAACAATGGGTTATCTTGATGATGCGCTGCAATGGGGAGGGGGGAACGAAGAAGGCCTGCGCAGCTTTGGTGCCTGGCTTGGGCCGTTTGCATTAATTCAACCCACGAATCTTGCTCGTGGGTGGTGCGAAAAAAACGCAGATTGGGGATAAGCGAGCCCGATTTAGTGGGCGGGAATAGGGCGTTTCTCCAGTGAGTAAGCCTCCTCGCTTACCGTCATATACCAAAGGTTCTTATCCCAGTCGCCGAGAACGATGCGCTCAGCGCTTTTTCCTTCGACAGACAAGGCATGCACTTTTGGTCGATGAGTATGCCCGTGGATTAGCCGCAGGCAGTGATGCTGACTCAGGACTTGAACAACCGCAGCGGGTGTCACGTCCATAATGTCTTCGGCCTTGTTGCTATTGGCTTCGGCACTCGCCATCCGCAATTGTTTGGCCAGCTGCCGGCGCGCAGCCAGCGGCTGCGAGAGCAGGTTTCGTTGCCATTCGCCAGATCGCAGCTGCTCCCTCATCGCAATGTATTCGCTGTCCGAGGTACACAAACTGTCGCCGTGCATCAGCAGGGTGGGGGTGCCATAGAGATCGACCACGCTTGGGTCGGGAAGTATTTCGCCGCCGGTGGCTCGGGCAAATTCATCTCCCAGCAGGAAATCCCGGTTGCCGTGCATAAAATAGAGATGCGTACCGCTATCGCTGAGTTTTCGCAGTGCTCGCTGGCAGGTAAGCGCCAATTCGGAATCGTCATCATCCCCAACCCAGGCTTCAAACAAGTCGCCCAGAATATAGAGTGCATCGGCTTTGGGGGCATCAAGCTCAAGGAAAGACAAAAACGCCCGGAGAATATCCGGGCGTTTTGTATCCAAATGCAGATCGGAAATGAGTACGCTGTGCATTATTCTGCGACGTAGGCTTTCTCGATGACGACATCTTCAGCGGGGACGTCCTGGTGGCCAGCGGCCATTGTTGTCGCCACGCCTTTAATCGTATTGACGACATCCATGCCATCGACGACCTTCGCGAAGACAGCGTAGCCCCAGCCTTGGGCAGTTTTGCCGCTGTGGTTCAGGAAGTCGTTGTTCTTCACATTGATGAAAAACTGCGAAGAGGCTGAATGTGGGTCGCTGGTGCGGGCCATGGCCAGGGTGCCTACATCATTTTTCAGGCCATTGTCCGCTTCACATTCGATCGAGTCGCGGGTTGCCTTTTGTTGCATGCCCGGCGTGAAACCGCCGCCCTGAACCATGAAGCCGTCTATAACGCGGTGGAAAATGGTACCGTCGTAAAAGCCATCTTCAACGTATTGCTTGAAGTTAGCCGCGGTGTTTGGAGCCTTGTCGAAGTCCAGCTCAATTTTGATATCGCCATGATTTGTTTGCAGAATAATCATTTTTACGCCTGTGTTGATTAACTAGGAATTTTAAAGCCGCTATAATAACGCCCTTTTGCGTCAGACGCGAAGTCTGGCGCTCATTTTGAGTTCAGCAGGGGATAGTCTCTGCTGCGCCACTGGATAGGTGCATGAGCAAACCCGAAACACAGGCTACTAACTTTATTCGCGATATCATTCACGCCGACATTGAGGCGGGTAAGCTCGCAGCAAACGAGGTGGTAACACGCTTTCCCCCTGAGCCTAACGGTTATCTGCATGTAGGGCATGCCAAATCCATTTGTGTGAATTTCGGTCTGGCCGAACAGTTTGGTGGCCGCTGTAACCTTCGTTTCGATGACACTAACCCCAGCAAGGAAGAGCAGGAGTACGTGGATGCGATCATGGAGGATGTGCGCTGGCTGGGCTTTCAATGGGCCGGTGAAGTCCGTTACGCCTCGGATTATTTCGATCAGTTTTACGCCTGGGCGCAGCATCTGATCCGCGAAGGTCTGGCTTATGTCTGTGATCTCAGCGCCGAACAGGCCAGTGAATACCGCGGTTGGGCGACGGCGCCGGGCAAGCCTAGCCCTTTCCGCGAGCGCAGCGTTGATGAGAACCTTGATCTTCTGGAGCGAATGAAGAACGGCGAGTTCGATGAGGGATCGCGGGTTTTGCGCGCCAAAATTGATATGGCCTCGCCTAATATGAATTTACGTGACCCGACCCTTTACCGGATTCGCAAACAAAGCCACCACCACACGGGCGACAAGTGGTGTATTTACCCCAGTTATGATTTTGCCCACGGTCAGGAAGATGCGATTGAGGGCGTCACACATTCTATTTGCACTCTGGAATTTGCCGACCATCGCCCTTTGTACGAGTGGTTTCTGGCGCACTTACCGGTGCCCGCGCAACCGCGCCAATACGAATTTGGTCGCTTGAATCTCGACTATACCGTTACCAGCAAGCGCAAGCTCAAGCGACTGGTCGATGAGGGCCATGTTGACGGCTGGGACGATCCTCGCATGCCGACAATTCACGGGATGCGGCGCCGGGGCTTTACGGCGCGCGCCATACGCAACTTTTGTGACGCGCTGCCGGTGGCGAAATCTGACGGTGTGGTTAGCATTGCGCAATTTGAATCGGCTGTTCGCGATGACCTCGACAAGCATGCACCGAGGGCCATGGCGGTGTTGAACCCGCTTAAAGTCGTCATTGAAAATTTCGATGCGAACCGCGTTGAGGAATTGCGCGCAGCCAGCCACCCCAAAGAAGATATGGGCGAAAGAGTATTGCCTTTTACCCGCGAAATTATGATTGATGCGGCGGATTTTAGTGAAGACACCAGTCTTTCACGCAAAAAATTCAAGCGTTTGGTTCTGGGCGACTACGTGCGTCTGCGCGGTGCCTACGTGATAAAGGCAAATCGCGTAGAGCACGACGCGCAGGGCGTGCCAGCTGTGCTTTACGGCGAATTAGTGGAAAATACGGTAGGAGAAGATCCACCCGAAGGAATACGCCCACGCGGCGTTATTCATTGGGTGTCGGCGACTGCGGGGCGTAAAGCCACCATTCGTATTTACGACCGGCTCTTTTTAAGCGCATCTCCCGACAAGGGGGAGGGCGATTTTCTCGAGAACATCAATCCCGAATCCAAGCGAGTGCTGGAAAACTGCTGGATAGAGCCGGGACTTGCAAGCGCAGTACCGGAAAGCAGTTTCCAGTTCGAGCGCGAGGGTTATTTCGTCGCGGATCGCCTGGATCATACTGAAGCTGCACCGGTTTTCAATATGACAATCGGCTTGCGCGATACTTTTTCAGAGAAAGCTGGCGGCCGCTAGGCGCCGATGCTTCTACTTATACCTACAAAGGCAATTAGATGACCCTGCATCTTTACAATACCCAGAAGCGCAAGAAAGAGGTGTTTCAGCCACTTAAGCCTGATGCTGTAAGCATGTACGTCTGTGGCCCGACGGTTTATAACTTTATTCATATTGGCAACGCGCGCCCGGCTGTGGTGTTTGATACCTTGTTTCGCCTACTGCAGACCCTTTACCCAACGGTGAATTACGCGCGAAATATCACCGATATCGACGACAAGATCATGAAGGCTGCGATTGATAACAATGAATCAATTGGCGAGGTGGCGGCGCGTTTTACCCGGGCCTATGAAGAAGACATGGTTTCGTTAAATACCTTGCCACCGACTTTGTCGCCCAAGGCTACCGACAACGTTCAGGCGATGCTGGATATGATTGCCTTGCTGGTTGAACGCGGTCATGCCTATGAAGCTGAAGGCCATGTCCTGTTTGCTGTTGAGTCGATGGAGAACTACGGCCAGCTCTCAAATCGCTCTCTGGAAGACATGTTAGATGGTGCCCGCGTTGAGGTCGCCCCCTACAAAAAATATGCCGGTGACTTTGTTCTATGGAAACCCTCCTCAGACGACGAGCCCGGCTGGGAAAGCCCCTGGGGGCGAGGTCGCCCCGGCTGGCATTCGGAATGCTCGGCGATGATAAAGGCTCATTTGGGTGATCATATTGATATTCACGGTGGTGGCCGCGACCTGATATTTCCACACCACGAAAACGAGCGCGCTTTGAGCTGCTGCAGTCAGGACGGTAGCGAGTTTGTCCAGTACTGGATGCACAACGGCTATTTGAATATAGACGGCGAAAAAATGTCAAAGTCGCTGAATAATTTTCGTACAGTGCGGGATTTGCTGGGCTTGTATAGAGGCGAGGTATTGCGTTTCGCCCTCTTGTCGGCGCAATATCGCTCTGAGCTGGATTTTTCGAAGGAGCTCTTGACCCAGGCAAAATCCAGTTTGGATTCTTTGTATACAGCGCTTCGTGAAGTGCAGTCTATTGAAGCAGCCGCTGTGACGGAGCTCAGCGAGCAGGCCTCTTATAGAGCATTGCTGGATGACCTCAATACGCCCGTCGCTATTGCCGAGTTACACCAGCTGGCGAAGCGTTTGAATAAGGCGACAGATGCCGATAAACCGGAATTGAAGGCCAGTTTGCTTCACTGTGGCGAGCTCATGGGTTTACTGCAGGAAGACCCCGAAAGCTGGTTCAAGAGTGATGCTGGCGGTGATTCCATGCCTGCCGCTGACATTGATGCGCTTGTCGCCGAGCGAATTCAGGCCAAGCTGGATAAAAATTATGGCAGGGCGGATGAGATACGGGACGAGCTAAAATCAGCGGGTGTTATTCTCGAAGATGCTCGCGGCGGCACGAGCTGGCGGCGCGAATAAAGCGGGCGATTAAACAGCTTAGCCAGAAAAAACGCGGTTCCGGCCGAGTTTTTTAGCTTCGTACATGCGCTGATCGGCAAGTTCGATTGTTTCGTTAAGCTGTTCGAAGCGCTTGCAAATAGCTACGCCGAAGCTGCTGCTTATGTTGTTGTCCAGTTCTCGGATATCCATGCTTTCGATTTTTTCGCGTAACTTCTCCGCTATGGCCTTGCCTATTTCAAGATCAGCGTGCTCGGCCAGAATCAAAAACTCTTCTCCCCCCGTGCGGCTGACAACGTCATTGCTTCTTATGTTTTCACTTAGCATGATGGCAACACGTTGCAAGACCTTATCGCCCACGCTATGTCCGAACTCATCGTTGATTTTTTTGAAGTGATCTACATCGCAGGCAATGACAGCGAGGGGGAAGTGTCGATCGGCATCGCGTTTGCAGTCAGGGAAATAGAAAGCATCAAGAAAACGACGATTGGTAAGGCCGGTAAGCGGGTCCGTTACGGCTTCAACCATTTTAGCTGTGTGTTGTGAACTGATGGCCTGATGGCTACGTTGACGAAAAAACTCGCTGATAAAGCACAGCAGCACGAGCGTAGCCACTGCGGTTAACGCGCGGCTGACCTCGGTGGCGTTGTAGTCTGCAGGAACCAATTCCGGTTTGGCAAGTATGGCCGCTAACACTCCCAACAGTACCAGCGAGTGGATTAAACCGCGGAAAGCCCCTAAAAATATAAATTGTACAAATAGTAGGGGGTAAACCCAGTGGAGGCCGGTATTTTCATGTCCGCCAGTCACAACCAGGGCAATAATAAGTGCCGATAGCAAAAAGCTGGCAACAATAGAGCCCGCATGAATGTTTTTCGTGATAAACACATAGATGAAGGCTAGAAATACACCAATGCTGGCAGTGAAAAGTGAGACTTTGAGGGCGAAATTCTCACTGTCAAGGTGCCTAAGGGCAAAACTCAGCAGTATCAGTCCGCCGAAAACACTGGAGGCGTAAAAGACATACTGTACCCGTTTCAGATCGATATCCTGACCGGTGTTTTGTTCATTGCTTAAAGATGATCGGCGGTCAGTGATGGCCATAGTCCTCCTGGGTCTTTATGTTTTTATTATAATAGTGGAATCAGTTCCCCTGCTGCCGCTTAATTCCGTACATCTGGTGGTCGGCGTAATGAATGAGTGCCTCGTGTGTGGTGCCGTGTGCGGGAAATAAGGCATAACCTATGCTGGCGTCGATGCAGTACTGAGTATCGCGGATTTGCATCGGCTCGCGCAAGTTCGCCAGAAATTCGTTGACGCGGGTCACGACGTCAGCTTCTTTTGAAATGCCGGGTAACAGTACGGCAAATTCGTCGCCGCCCCAGCGCGCCACGTAATCGGTATTGCGAGAATCCCGGCGCAGGCGATTCGCCACCTGCAATAGCACTTCGTCACCAAACTGGTGGTCGTACTTGTCATTGGCCTCCTTGAAACGATTGAGATCGAAGAACAGGATAGCAAAACGTTCGGAGGTCTGTGCCGCACGGTCAATATGTGAATCGATGATCTGTATAAAGTGTCGGCGATTGGCTAATGCTGTCAGGCTGTCATGATTGGCTTGAAACAAATAGCTGTCGTGGGCTTTTTGCAGGCGATGATTGAGCTGTTGGGTCGTGATCTCGTAAAAAAGAAGAATCACACTGACGACGACGATGGTCGATGTTAGCGACATAAAGATGCCAAAGCTGCGATTCGCGTTGCGCATCACGTTGGGAAAAACAAAACCAAGTTGGTCTGCTTGATAAAACCCTGCCAGTACCAAAATCAGAACGCCGGTCCATGCTATACCCATGCGCGCACCAAGAATGATCGTTGCCAGGGCGGGTATGATGAGTACGACAATGGCTGCGGGAGAGTAGATGCCGCCCAGTTTCGCTGAAATGTTCACAACAGAAACCAGTAGCGTAAGAATAACCAGTTGCAGGCAGGCGCGCTGACTCCCCGTAATACGCAGGATCAGCAAGCCAAAGGCTGTACCCAGCGCGGTAACCTGACAAAAGGCAATAAGTAGTTCCCGACCAGCCGGCTGAATTGGCATGACGGAAGAGGCGAGCAGAAGCAAAAGGCAATAAATAAAGAAGGCTAGGAGTACCGCAATCACGAAACGAAGGCGATACAAATCCTGCTTTGACCTCTCACGCTTGGGGGTGAAGTAGTCCAGCCATGGGGTGATTGTTTTTAGTATGCCTTTCAGCGCCACTGAAGGCCTTCCTTGTTGCGTGGGTCTTGGCCCACTTTAATCGATGATACTAGGTTTAGGGTACTACACTGGATCGTGATTGTGCCCTAATCCTGTTGAAGGCATATAAGGAAATATACGTGAATGCGACGCCGGCCGTATTGGCCAGCGCATCCAATAGCGAGCTCTCGCGCCCGGGAACCAATGACTGCGCGCCTTCCAGTAACAGTCCGTAGATTGCCAGCGCCAAACAAACGAAAAGGTAGCGGCGCACACTGAAGTTCAGGGCCGCGGCTAGCAAGGCAAACAGGGCGTAGCACAAAAAATGCGCAATTTTGTCGTTAAAGCTCGCACCCGACAGGGTCTCGGCCGGTAAAAGCGAGACTGTTGTGAGAGCCGCAGTAAACACGGCAAAGCAAAATGTTGGGTAGGGCAGCGCTATCATTGTGCTTGTCCGAGTTGCTTCATTTGCATATTTATTTCCGGTACCGCGTCCCGAACACTGATTTTTACTTCCGGGTCGGAAAAGTCTATGCAGGAAATATCGATTTTGACTTTGCTAAACGGGAAGGGGATTAGAAATCGATCCCAGGTAGGCAGCCTTATGCCTGATGCCTTGCAACGGACTAGATAAAGAGGGACTTTCTTTCGCCGCGCCAGCATCACGGCGCCGGGCTTCATCTCGTGGCGCGGCCCCCGGGAGCCGTCAACTGAGAGGCAAACAGATCGGCCCATTGCCAATGCATCCTGAAGTTCGCCGAAGGCTTCCTTGCCGCCTTTGGTCGTCGAGCCAAGCACGGAGTCGATTGCTGCTCGGCGTCGCACGACTTCTGCTACGGCAGCGCCGTTGTGGTTGAGAGACGCAATTCCCAGAAAATTCTGGCGCGCGAGCAAGCCAACCAAAGGCACAAGTTCGTCGTGATAACTGGCGACCACGCAGGGGGCTTGCGGTGTAAAAGCTTTGTCATAGCGCAGCGTTTTGAGCGAGGCAAAACAAAACTCGAAAAATACCTGCAGAATTCCTCGGGCGATTTTTTGGGGCCTTGTCAGGGGACGTTTTCGTTTTGCCATTACTTGCTGCCGGTAATCGCGCGCTCGCCTGACTCGACCGTCTGCATAATCAGGGTATTGATGGTCATTGGACCGACGCCGCCCGGTACCGGTGTGTAGGCACTGGCACGAGCGATAATTGCACTAAGTTCGATGTCGCCGACGCCGCCGGGGTGGTAGCCGGCATCAACCACAACCGCGCCGTCCTTGATCCAGCCACCCTTAATAAACTCCGGTTTGCCTACTGCGCCAACTACAATGTCAGCCTGACGTATATGTTGCTCCAGATTGCGGGTGCGTGAATGACAAATCGTCACGGTCGCGTTGGCCTCAAGTAACATCGCCGCCATCGGTTTTCCCAGAATGGCGCTGCGGCCAACGACGACCGCATGCTTTCCTTCCAGCTCAATCTGGTAGTGTTCGAGTAGGCGCATTATGCCCCTGGGCGTTGCGCAGCCATAGGCTTCTTCGCCCATGGCCATGCGGCCGTAGCCGAGGCAGGTGACACCATCGACGTCCTTGCTCAGCTCAATCGCGTCGAAGCAGGCGCGCTCGTCTATTTGCTCAGGGACCGGATGTTGTAAAAGGATGCCGTGTACATCAGGATTGGCATTCAATTCGTTGATTTTTAAAAGCAATTGTTCTGTGCTTGTAGACGAGGGCATTTCCACTGCCAGCGACTCCATGCCTACACGACGACAGGCATTGCCTTTCATTTTTACATAGGTTGCGGAGGCGGGGTCGGCGCCAACCAGAATCGTAGCGAGTATCGGGATTTTGCCAGCGGACAATTCCTTGAGTTTTTCAACGCGTTCGCTAAGCTCTTGTTCGCTCTGTGCGGCCAAGGCCTTACCGTCGAGGATGGTTGCCGACATGAATTCTCCCTATCAATATGTAATGCGGTTAACGGGTGCTGGTTCAAATAAAAAGTGGCGCTATTGTCGCACCTGTGCGCCACCACGCCAAGCGTTCGCATCTGCTACGGAACGGCGGCAAGTACCGGAAAACGCGGATATTTGCATGAATTCCTCGCAAAAAGCGATTGACGGGATTGGGGGTGGTGCGTATTATGCGCAGCTCCTCTTGCGGGGCAAAGGAAGTTAGGTCAATCGGGGTATAGCGCAGTCTGGTAGCGCGCCTGCTTTGGGAGCAGGATGTCGGGAGTTCGAATCTCTCTACCCCGACCACTTTCGCTTTTTATCGCTTGGGAGGATCTGTGCGCCCGTAGCTCAGCTGGATAGAGCAACAGCCTTCTAAGCCGTCGGTCGCAGGTTCGAATCCTGCCGGGCGTACCACCGCAATTGACACCCTATATGGTGGCCGTAGCTCAGTTGGTAGAGTCCAGGATTGTGATTCCTGTTGTCGCGGGTTCGAGCCCCGTCGGCCACCCCATTTTCTAAGTACATAACTCACTCCCGCCGATTTTCTATTAGAATCCTGTTTAGTGCCCTATATCGGGTCGCTATTCGCCGGACTGTGACAAGTTGCCGATATTTGTTGCTCTCAAGCGCTGAACGGGGTGGATAGTTTCCCGCACATGCAGTAAATTGTTTTCAAAATGAAGCGCATAGAATAAAACGCAAGCTTCACAATAAATTGAAACCAAGATAAGTAGAAATCAACGACTTCTGGAGAACCTGAATGACCACATTGACGCGTGGCTTGGCGGCACTGATCTGTTCGCTGCTCCTATCAATCCCTCTGGTGTCGCATGCCCAGCTCGGTTTGCCCGGCGGTGCCGCGGCTCCGGGAGCGACCCCGGATCTAAGCTGCACCGGTCGTGGTGCCGACGGGAAACTTTCCTGTGGCAGCCTGGGCCTTGAAAAGACAGCAGACTTTTGTGATGACGTCGACGGCGATTATGTCTGCGATGACAAGGATGAGTGCCCTGACACACCCCAAGGTATGCCCGTTTTCATGAACGGCTGCCATGAAATGACCCTGAGCGAGGATCGCCCGTGGGTTCTTCGCGGTGTTAATTTTGAATTTGACCGTGCGGTACTTCGTCAGGAATCGATTCCGATACTTGAAGCGGCTGTTAATGTGTTGAACGAGCACCCGGAATTGCTCGTTGCGATCGACGGTCACACTGATAGCAAAGGTTCAGATGCATATAACGAGCGCCTATCTCGTGCGCGGGCTGCAACCGTTCAGAATTACTTCGTCGACAAAGGTGTCAACGGCGACAGGCTTGTGTTCAGAGGTTTCGGCGAAAGCCGGCCCATCGCTCCCAACCAGTTTGACGATGGCAGCGATAACCCGGATGGTCGATTCGAAAATCGCCGGGTGGAGCTGAATGTTCTCGACCTTGAAACTTTTAATGCGGTAAAAACTGAAATTGCCGAGCGCGAAGCAGAACGCAAGGCCGAAGAAGCTCGCCGATCAGCGGCCAGAGCGAAGGCAGCGGCTCAAAAGGCTGAAGCGGCAGCGAAAGCCAAGAAAGCCGCCGAAGCCGAAGCAGCAGCCAAGGCTGAATCAAGTCGCGAAAGCAGTGTTGAAGAATTTGACGCGAGCGAGTATCTGAAAGGTATCGAGTCCGGTGACGACGAAGGTGCGAGCACCGAGAGCTCAGTTTCTGAGGAGAGCAGCGCGTCTTACGAGTCTAGCGGCGCTTCTGCAGCGCCAGAGAAGTCTGAGGTGAAAGAGGAGTCGTCCACCGAACCTTTCGACGAAAGTGCGTATCTGGATTTCCTCGGAGATGATGCAGACACTTCGACCGAGAGTGAAGGTCAATAAGAAAAGTGAGTGGCGAGTGCCCTATAGTGCGCCGCCACAATTCAACAGACAACAATTTACCGCACACATTTTAGGACACGACTATGGCTATTGATTTACCACCCGCAGTACCACCAACCCTAGTCAATGCGAGTTATATTTCTGACTATGCGAGCTCCTCTTCTGCTTATATAGGCAAAGTGGGCAGCTTTGAGTTGCGTGTGACTGGCAACCATTATTTAAACAATGCAGAGCTGGACAAGATATTCGAGGTGGCCAAATCGCCCGATCAAGCTATCTTGCTGATTAACTCGGCAACGAACCGAAAAGGCCACCTGTTGGTTAATACGCTGTATTCGCGCCAACAGGCGGTGATCTATGTTCACTCCCTGCAGGCGAGTCTGAGCACAGTAAAGGGCGCTGAAGAAATCACTCCCTTTTTCAAGTCGCTCGAAGGCGATGCTGATTTAAAACGTCACGAGTTTGATCACGCCCGCGCCATGGCCAATATCAAATCCGACCGAACAGGTGTGGATTATTCTGTGAGCTACGAGGTCGCTGATGCCGATCCGGGTCAAGTGGCCATGGTTTTACAGGCAGAACCCGATGAAGAGGCCGATCGTACCGATGTCAGCCTTAAATTGAGTAACGAAGGTAGCCGCTTTGCCGGTCGCTACTATGTCGATGCGGGCATCAAACATTCCACCTTGGGTGGTACTAACTTGTCGCTGGACTATCAGAAGGCTATGCCGGAGTGGGGCGAATCTCGCGACGGCGATGCCTACGATCAAATAACCCTCGGCATTAACAAACCTTTTGTCGCTGGTTTGTACGGTCTTCGTTTAAGCCAGGCTGAATATACTCAAGACTTCACGAGTGCTAGCGCTGTGGCGACAATTTGTACTCCATTGCCCCTCTTGCCCTGTTTGCCGGGCGGTGGCGCTGCTACGACCTCAACGAGTGTATTCGATGCTGAAATTCAGCGAATCGCTCTGACGGGCGAGCAGGTCTTGAGTAGTGATATTAATCGGCGCCTTAGTCTCTATCAGGAGCTGGAGTTGGTTGATTCCACGATTGAAGATCAAAGTGGAAAGGATTTGCAAGATGAAGCCTACGTCACGCTTGAGCTCGGCGGAAAATACCAACGAGCAAGTAAACTTAGCTCGAACAAGCTGCTGAACTACACTTTGGCGGCATCTTTGAAAGCCGGGATTGACGACGATGGCGGTTCGCTTGAAAGCATGCCTGCTGCGACTGGCGTTGACGTTGGCAAGCGGGTAGGTGACTTTCTGATCATCAAGCCTCGCGCTACGATTCAAATCGGCAATCGCGAAAAGACAACCCTGGACTTTAATTTTGCAGCGCAGCTAGCCGACGACCAGCTACCCCAGCAACAGCAGTGGGTACTGGGTGGCGTTAACAGCATCAGCTCGCACCTACCGGGGGTTGTTGTTGGTGACAGCGGTATGTTTGCCCGCTTGGGCTTGAACCACCAGCTAGCTAGCGCCGATGGTTTCAAATTCATGGCAGGGATTTTTGCCGAGTACGGTGAGGCTAACTTCGAAGATGCCAGTGGTGCGGACGGTGATACCGTCAGCATTTCCGATATCGGTATTCGTCTGAGCGCCAAATTTAGCGATACGCTTGAAATTAACCTGGTTGTTGCGGATTCGATCTCAGAGAAGAATCTTTCTGATGCCTTCCTTGAGCGAAATGAGGCAGACTTCTTCGCCAGCGCCAAAGTGGTTTTCTAGCTAAAGGGGCCTTGTTCCTTACGTCAAAACCGCACTCCTTTGGGTGCGGTTTTTTTTCGCCTTCGTTTTCTAGGGGTAAAAAAAGCCGCGGTCCTTTAATGGAGCGCGGCTTGCTGTGTTTCCCTACTCTTACATATTGGGGTAATTGGGGCCGCCGAAACCTTCAGGGGTGACCCAGACGATGTTTTGGGCAGGATCCTTGATGTCGCAAGTCTTGCAGTGAACGCAATTCTGACCGTTAATCTGGAAGCGTTTGCTGCCGTCTTCGTTGTCTACCACCTCATAGACGCCGGCAGGGCAGTAGCGTTGTGCCGGTTCATCGAATTTGGGTAGATTGTCGCGAATAGGCAGCGCTGGATCCTTCAGGGTCAGGTGACAGGGCTGGTCTTCTTCATGGTTCGTATTTGACAGGAAAACCGAAGTCAGGCGGTCAAAGCTGATTTTATTATCCGGTTTGGGGTAAGTGATCTTTTTGCTTTGCTCCGCAGGCTTCATTGCGGCGTGATCTGCTTTCTTGTCTTCGAAAGTCCACGGTAGCGAGCCGTTGAAGATGTTGATGTCGATAAACGCGTAGGCGGAACCGATCAAATTACCCCAGCGGTGCTGAGCAGGGCCAAAATTACGCTGCTGGTGGAGTTCTTTGTACAGCCAGGACTTATTGAAGGCCTCGGTATACTCGGTCAGCTCGTCGCTGCCGCGTTCCTGTTCGCTTATGGCCTGGTGAACCACCTCGGCAGCCAACATGCCGGATTTCATGGCGGTGTGGCTGCCCTTGATCTTCGCGAAGTTCAGGGTGCCGGCATCACAGCCAAGCAGTAAGCCGCCCGGGAAAGTCATTTTTGGCAGCGATTGCAAACCGCCTTTGGCGATGGCACGTGCACCGTAGGAAACCCGCTCACCACCTTCCAGATACTGCTTGATCACAGGGTGTTGCTTGAAGCGGTTAAACTCCTCAAAGGGGCTCAGGTAGGGGTTGTCATAGCACAGGTCGGTGATCAGGCCGATGGAAATCTGATCGTCTTCGATGTGGTACAAAAAACCGCCACCAAAAGCGCCGTTCTCGGACAATGGCCAGCCGGTTGAGTGAATGACCTTTCCTTGCGAGTGCTTCCCGGGATTAATCTTCCACAATTCCTTGATGCCAATACCGTAATGCTGGGGGTCTTTGTCGGCATTGAGGTCGAACTTAGCCATTAACTGCTTGCCGAGATGGCCGCGACAGCCTTCGGAGAAAAGAGTGTATTTCGCGTGTAATTCCATGCCTGGCATATAGGCGTCTTTATGGCTGCCGTCTGCCGCAACACCCATGTCACCAGTGACAATGCCCTTGACGCTTCCGTCATCGTTGTAGAGTACTTCCGAAGCGGCAAAGCCGGGGTAGATTTCAGCGCCCATCCCCTCGGCCTGTTCGGCCATCCAGCGGCAGAGATTGCCCAGGCTGATAATGTAGTTCCCTTCATTGTGCATGGTCTTGGGTACAGCAAAACCGGGAACCTTGATGGCCTTGTCGGCGCTGGTCATGTAATAGATGTCGTCGCCGCTAACCTCGGTATGCAGAGGGGCGCCTTTTTCTTTCCAGTCAGGGAACAGTTCGTTGAGCGCAGTTGGCTCGAAAACAGCACCCGAGAGGATATGTGCGCCCACTTCGGAGCCCTTTTCGACTACGCAAACGCTAATATCTTTTCCGGTGCTTTCGCTCAGTTGTCTGATTTTACAGGCTGCCGCCAGACCGGCCGGGCCAGCACCTACGATCAGCACATCAAATTCCATTGATTCGCGTTCCACGATTTAACTCCTCTACAAGGTCACTAAATACAGCCAAATCAAAGGGAAAGGCGTATTTCGAAGGTCGCAAAGTATACTGTTTGGGCTGCGAAAACGCCAACATCCAAAGCGCCCGGAAAATCGCCGGGAGCCGAGCGACATCTATTTGCATTTAAACATTAATCTATGCGGCTCAACTACTTAGCGGTATGGCTAATTGGGTCATTACACTATCAAAGAGGCCTCGGTGAGTATCGCATATAAAGGCTATAAATCCGCTAAATGCTATGGATTTCTTGACCTTACAGGCCAGAAACGTCAAGATACCACCCGATTTTTACGGGGTGCGACGCTGTCTTTATTGCAGTAATCACACTACTTAACTTCACTCTTGATGAACAAAAATGGGGAATCCATGAAGGTTCTTGTTGCTGTCAAACGCGTCGTTGATTACAACGTCAAGGTTAGGCCCAAATCCGATGGCTCTGGCCCAGACCTCAACAACGTTAAAATGTCCATTAACCCTTTCTGCGAAATTGCTGTGGAAGAGGCTGTGCGCCTGAAAGAGAAGGGGGTTGTGACTGAAATCGTTGCTGTTTCTCTAGGTGCAAAAACCTGTCAGGAGCAAATTCGTACTGCACTGGCACTCGGTGCAGACCGCGGTATCCTGGTTGAGACGGATGCTGATCTCCAGCCCTTGGCAATTGCTAAATTGCTCAAAGCCGTGGTGGAAAAGGAACAGCCGCAGCTCGTTATTTTGGGTAAGCAGGCAATCGACGGTGACAACAACCAGACCGGGCAAATGTTGGCTGCCTTGACTGGCATGGGGCAAGGAACCTTTGCTTCTGAAGTTATTGTTGACGGCGACTCAGTCAATGTAACCCGTGAGATCGACGGTGGTTTGCAAACCGTCAAGCTGGCTCTTCCGGCCGTGGTTACCACTGATCTGCGTTTGAACGAGCCGCGTTATGCCTCGCTGCCAAACATTATGAAGGCCAAGAAAAAGCCGATGGACGTTCTGAGCCCTGACGAACTGGGAGTGGATGTAGCGCCTCGCCTAACCACCCTGAAAGTCGAGCCGCCGGCAGAACGCCAGGCAGGTATCAAGGTTGAAAGCGTTGCTGAGCTGGTAGAGAAACTGAAAAACGAAGCGAAGGTGATCTCATGAGTATTCTTGTAATTGCTGAACACAACAATGCAGAAATCAAGGGTGCCACGCTGAGTACAGTTGCTGCCGCACAGGCTATTGGCGGAGACGTCGTTGTACTGGTTGCCGGTGAGGCCTGTGGTGCTGCTGCTGATGCTGCCGCGAAAATAGCTGGTGTTAGCAAAGTGCTTTGTGCTGATAACGCTGCATACGGTCATCAACTGGCTGAGAACGTAGCCGAGTTGGTCGCTGAAATTGGCAAGGACTACAGCCACATTCTGGCTGCTGCAACGACTACGGGTAAGAACTTTTTGCCGCGTGTTGCTGCACTGCTTGATGTTGCCCAGATTTCCGAAATTATCAGTGTTGAAAGTCCTGATACCTTTAAACGTCCGATTTACGCCGGCAATGTTATCGCAACCGTTCAATCGTCTGACGCAATCAAGGTGCTCACCGTGCGCGCGACTGCCTTTGATGGTGTAGCCGCTGAAGGCGGTTCTGCCGCTGTTGAGGCTGTTGATGTGGCGAAGGACGCCGGAAAATCCGAGTTTGTTAAGGAAGAGATTGCCAAGAGTGATCGTCCCGAGCTGACGGCGGCTAGCATTGTGGTATCCGGTGGTCGTGGCATGCAGAATGGCGACAACTTTGAAATGCTCTACAAAGTAGCGGACAAACTGGGCGCCGCGGTTGGTGCTTCACGAGCGGCAGTAGATGCAGGCTTCGTACCCAACGACATGCAAGTTGGTCAAACAGGTAAGATTGTTGCCCCCGACTTGTACATTGCTGTGGGTATTTCCGGCGCAATCCAGCATTTGGCCGGTATGAAAGACAGCAAAGTGATTGTGGCAATCAACAAAGACGAAGATGCTCCTATCTTCCAGGTGGCTGATTACGGTCTGGTTGCCGATTTGTTCGATGCTGTACCGGAACTGGACGCTGCCCTGTAATAAAAGGCATTGCTTCACAAAAACCCGGCTTTAGGCCGGGTTTTTTTATGCTACTATTTTTGGTCAGTGTTTGCCTTGGAGGCGTCATGAAGAAAGTAATTCTCGCTTTAGCGTTAATGTGTAGTCAATTGGGCCTTGCCGAGCTGCGGCTTGATCCCGCAACATCACGACTAAATTTCACGAGTATCAAAAACGGTCTGGTTGCCGAACTTCATCGCTTTACCGAGCTGAAAGGCAGTGTAAGCGATAGTGGCGATCTGCTGATTGAGGTGGTGCTGAACAGCGTTGATACTCGGGTTGAAATCCGGGACAAGCGCATGCGCGAAACACTTTTTGAAACCGAGCAGTTTCCACTAGCCGTTTATCGCGCAAAAATAGATATGGCCAAGCTCGCCGACATGGCTCCCGGTGAAGTCCAGCAGAGCGAGGTTAAAGGTAAGCTGGCGCTGCACGGTAAAGAAGGAAATCTGGATTTTCTGGTAAGAGTTATAAAAAGTAATAGCGGCGCATTGCTCGTGAGCACGGTTGAGCCAGCGTTTATCAACGCAGAGCAATATGACCTCGGCGTTGGCGTTTTGAAGCTGCGTCAAATGGTGGGGCTAAAATCGATAGCACGCGTCGTCCCGGTAACTTTTTCAACGGTATTTCGAAGTGCCCAAAGCGATGAAAAGCCGAAAGACGAATCGCCATTGCGAAAAGTGCTGCCGCTCTAGTAAGTAAGGCTTAATCCCGACGCAGCTTGTCTGAAATAGCAATCGGCGTCGGGTAGTTCAGTATCACAATATAGGACGATACAACAAAGGTAATTATCGTTGTGGCCTGTATGAGGTGAGACGCCTCTCGTCCGATTATTGATGCCCCCGCCGCCATATACGCTATCAGCAGCGAGAATTCGCTGACCTGACCGAGACGAAAACCCACATCCCATGCCAATGAGTTGCGTTCACTAAGTCCGTGCAAAAGGTAGCGAAATACGACCGGCTTGAGGCAAAGCATAATGCTAGCCAGTATCCAGGCGGCCAGTAGGACTTCCGAGAGCAGTGACAGATCGAAGCGCGCGCCGAGTGCAAAGAAAAACAGTATCAGGAAGAAATCGCGTAACGGTTTCAGATTGACGGCTATGTACTGGGAAATTGGACTCGTCGCCAAGCTTATACCCGCTAGAAAGGCGCCGATCTCGGCGGAAAGTCCAAGAGCGTGGCCAGCTTCAGCCAGACCGAGACACCAGCCCAAGGCAACAAGGAATATATACTCATGGAAACGATCGAATCGTTTCAGTAGGGGCAGCAGAACCCAGCGCACAAATGCGAAGGCGAATCCTACCAGCGCCGGCAAGGCAAGCAGGGTAAGGCCAAAGTCTAAGGGCTTGAATTCGCCAACGCTTAGCGCCATCAATAGCAGCAGCACAAAGATTGCAATTAAATCCTGTAACAGAAGCAGGCCGATCATCAACTCACCGCTGTGTTTGTGATGCAAGACAGTGGTCGGCAGCAATTTGATGCCAATAATAGTGCTTGAGAACATCATTGCCGCACCGATGACCAGACACTCCTGCAGGGTAAAATCGAAGACATAGGCCACGGCGAAGCCGGTTGCCGCAAACAGTAGTGAGCTTAGCAAGGCAACCACTGTGGATTTTTGAATGGTATCGATGAGAGCCTTGGGCTGCATATCCAGCCCGAGAAGAAAGAGCAGGAAGAGAATGCCAATGTCGGCAATATCGGCGAGCAGATTGAGGTCGGTTACCCAGCCAATGCCATAGGGGCCGATCAGGGCGCCGAGCACGATGTAGGCGATAATTAGCGGCTGGCGAGTGTATAGAGCCACTGACGCAAGCACAGCGGCGCCGGTGAAAATAAGAAAAAACGAGGTGGTAATGCTGCTCACCGGCAATCACTCAAAATAATTAGATATTTTCGATGATACGTGAAAGCAGGGCGTTTCGCAGCAGATGGAGTTTGGTTAGGTGATATCGCCTGCAGGGCAGGCTCCTACACTTTGTACCGTAGGAGCGAGCCTGGTGCGCGAATTTAACTTTGCCTGACGCGAAATATCGGCAGGGGATTATCGATGGACACTTGGTAGTGTAGTGAGAAATCCTTAAGGCTTTCCAAGGCAGCGTCTAAATCAGTATCCTGGAGTGCGAAACTGTTAAAGCCGCAACGGCTTAGGTAAGCCAGCTGGTCGCGCATAAAGTGGCCAATGGCGCGTACTTCACCTTCATATTTATGGTGCTCGCGTAATTCCCGGCCATAGCTAAAGCCGCGCCCGTCAGCGAAGGCGGGGAAATCGATCGCTACCAGGGGCAGCTGTTGGATATCGTCGACCAGTAGTTTTGGCGACTGCTCGCTGGCCAGCCAAACCGCAACCTTGCCACGCGCCAACAAGGCTTCGCGATTTGCTTGCCAATAGGCAAGCGGCACAATGCAGGGGCCATTCGGCAGTGTTTCAATATCGCCGCGCAGAACTTGCCAGTCATCAGTGACGACCGATCCGTTCTTTATAATTTGACTTTGATTAGGCATATACGCGCTCCTTGAAAGGCTCGATTCCGACACGACGATAGGTATCGAGGAAGCGCTCTTCCTCAGTGCGATGTTCGACGTAGACTTCCAGAATTTTACTTACGACGTCGGGGACATCATCTTGCGCGAAAGATGGGCCTAGTATTTTGCCGATGGCTGCGTCATTGCTTTGACTGCCGCCCAACGAAATTTGGTAGAACTCCTGTCCTTTTTTATCGACACCCAAAATTCCGATATGACCTATATGGTGGTGTCCGCAGGCGTTCATGCAGCCCGAAATGTTAAGTTCGATTTCGCCCAAGTCGTAGAGATAATCTACGTCTTCGAAACGTCGCTGGATCGCTTCGGCAATCGGGATAGATTTTGCGTTGGCAAGCGCGCAAAAATCACCGCCGGGGCAGCAGATAATGTCGTTTAGGGTGCCAATGACAGCGGAGGCCATGCGCTGGGCCTCGAGCGCTTTCCACAAGGCGTGAAGGTCTTTTTTGCGAACATCCGGGAGGACCAGATTTTGCTGGTGAGTGCTGCGCAGTTCGCCAAAACCGAATTGCTCGCTAAAGTCTGCAATCGCTTCCATTTGCTCGGCAGTGATGTCCCCGGGAGCCACGCCGGTCTCTTTAAGCGATACGTTGACAATGGCGTAACCCACTTGCTTATGACCAACGACGTTGTGTTTTACCCAGGCGGCGAATCGTGGGTCTGCAAGGCATTGATCGTCCAGCGCCGATTGAGCCTCTGCGGCATCAAGTGTTTCGTAAGCAGGCGGCTGAAAAAAGCTGAAGGCATGGTCGATCGCTCCTTGCGTCAATGTCATCGGGCCGTCTTTGATGGCCTGCCATTCCTCTTCGACTTTCTGCTTAAAGGCCTCGGGTCCCAGTGCTTTGACGAGGATTTTGATCCGTGCTTTATACTTGTTGTCGCGACGCCCCAGTTGGTTGTAGACGCGTAAAATCGCATCCAGATATGACATTACATGTTCTTTCGGCAGGCTGTCGTGAATCACAGAGCCAATGACCGGCGTGCGACCCAGACCGCCGCCTACGTAGACTTTGAAAGCAGTATCGCCGGTATTGGTTTTGATGATTTCCAGACCGATATCGTGAAAGGCAATGGCCGCACGATCGCGTTTGGAGCCGCAAATAGCGATTTTGAATTTGCGGGGCAGGAAGGCGAATTCCGGATGGAAGGTGGCCCACTGGCGAAGGATTTCACACCACGGGCGGGCGTCTTCGACCTCGTCCTGCGCCACGCCGGAATACTGGTCGGCGGTAAAGTTGCGAATGCAGTTGCCGCTAGTTTGAATTGCGTGCATTTCAACGGTAGCCAAGTCAGCAAGAATATCGGGGACTTCTTCCAGCCTGGGCCAATTCAACTGTACGTTTTGGCGGGTACTGATGTGGGCGTAACCCTTATCGTACTTGCGGCTGATGTCGGCTAGCTTACGCATCTGGCCCGAGTTTAGCGTGCCGTAGGGAACGCTGATGCGTAACATGGGTGCAAGACGCTGAATGTACAGGCCGTTTTGTAGCCGCAGGGGCAGAAACTGTGCGTCGCTAATTTCGCCGGCAAGGTAACGCCGAGTTTGGTCCCGAAACTGGGCAACCCGTTCGTCGATGATTTGCCGGTCATACTGGTCGTATTTGTACATCGTGGTCCTGATTTCGCTGAGGGGCTGTCGCTGAAAGGCGCGCAATTCTACACTAAAAAGGGTAGGCTGCGCGACCTTGAGGCTTTGCTAACTGCTTGAAAGAACGCCATTCGTGGGCGTCATGGTAGTGAGTTTGTGGCAATTTGGGAAAGATCACTTCGTCATAAGCTAATAGCTGGCGACACGATGGATAAGTAATCTGAAGCGCCGGGCCACTTGGTATAGCATCGCCGATTCGGCTACAATGCGGCCCTCAATTTTTTTGCCAAGCTACTCACTTTTTACGAAACGAGGTATTACCGATGTCCGAAGAAATCCATCAAGACGGCGTTGCCGATGCTTGCGCTACCGTTGCGATCATTGCGATAGTGGTTGCTACCGTTGCCTTCTGGCTTCATAGCATGCCTAGCTGATTAGCGTTTGCGGCAAATTTTAAGATAAAAAAGCCTCAATAGAGGCTTTTTTTGTGCCCGTTAACGGCGGGCTCTGCAGTTGATCCAAACTCAGGGATCATAGTCCAGTATAGGCGAGAGCCAGCG
>JBFJTG010000015.1:0-44210 GCA_041625575.1 Litorivivens sp. | reverse complement strand
GCACTCACTGGTAACATGCCAGCCGCCCTCACCGTCGGGCTCGGTCCTTGTAACCCGGGTGTTGAAGCGGTAATGGCTGTACAGATTGAAATGCTTGGCGTAATCGCGAAAATATTGTCGCAGCTCCGAGTGGTGGGGATAGGGCGCACCGTCTTTGGCCATGGGAAATTCGGCAAATTCGGTCATGTGGCGCGAGGAAATCAGATGCGCGGAGTGGTACATGGTGCTGTGGGGGTTGTCGATGTCCCAGAGTCCGCCAACGTCGCTGTTCAACTCAAAACCGGTGAAGGGGATGTTGTATTTCTGTAAATTGCGGGCGGTTGCCAGACCCATGGGACCTGAGCCAATGACGGCATACATGCTGAGTACTCTCCGGTATTATGAGGCGTAAATAAGCATAATCGACCGGCGACGGCAGTTAATGGTTTTTTTGGGCCGCGATAGGGTTAATTAGGGACGTGCCTGAAGTCATCAAGAGATAAGGGATAGTTCGCGCGAATGAATTCGCAATCGCTGCAACCCGGTGTCACTCACCAGTTTACCCAAGGCATTCTTCAGGCTGCGCAGAGGGCCGGTATTACTTTGCCTGAGGAATTGTGCGCACGTCTGCCTGCTGATGGCCGCACGCCCCTGACGCTGCAGGATGACTTGTGGGGCGCTTATTGCGATGCCGCAAATGATCCGCTCGTAGGGCTGCGTCTGGGGCTGTCGCTGCATGTGGGGCATCTGGATCTGGTCGGCATGTTGCTGATGAGCTGCGAAACCCTGGGTGAGGCGCTCGACATGTTGGTCGAATACCATCCCATTGTCGGCGAGGGCGGTGATTTCAGTCTCGTCTACGAAGGCGGGCTCTGCCTGCTGGTGTATGAGCCACATTACAGCCAGTGCAGGCGCCAGCGGGTTGAAGCTGTTATGGCCTGCGTCCTGAATTTGGCGCGCTGGGTAAGCGGGGGCGACGTTAGCGTGCGTGAGTTGCGCTTTACCTCGGCGGCGGTGACAGAGTTGAGCGCCTATACCGAGCTGTTGGACGTACCCTTGCGATTTAATGCCCCCCAAAATGCGCTTTGTTTTGACGCGGACATGCAGTCCACTGCGCTAATTCAAGCTAACGCCACCATGCGCGATCATCTCTTGCGCATTGCAGACGACATTCTCGGCAGCCTCGACAGCGCCGGCATGGCGGTTCAGGTGCAGCATATTTTGCGTCAAC
Source organism: Litorivivens sp. (assembly GCA_041625575.1). GTDB lineage: Bacteria > Pseudomonadota > Gammaproteobacteria > Pseudomonadales > Spongiibacteraceae > Litorivivens. The sequence continues at coordinate 43,000 of JBFJTG010000015.1, read as the reverse complement.
ACCCGCGCTGGGGCAAAGAGCGCGTTGCCGGGCAACTCGACATCAGCGGTCGTCACTTGGTGCGCAAACTGCAGGAAGAGGGCAGTAGCTTTCGCCTGCTAAGAGCCTCGGTGCTGCAGCAATTGGCGGAACAGTACTTGCGCAATGGCGATACGGTCGCGCGCAGCAGCGAGCGCCTCGGCTTTTCTGACGAGAGTGCCTTCGTGAAGGCCTTCAAGCGCTGGTCGGGCAAAACGCCGGCCCAGTTCCGCGATGAGCAAGTACGCTGACGATATTGAGGGTCTTCGCTCCGGCACGAGTGGCCTTCACAGCTGAATGATTTTTAGCGTACCGTCCGCTGCGATTTGGGCCTTTAGGTGGCTATTGCGGGGGGTGGCGGTACGCCCAGGACAGTGACGCCAACAGGCAAATAATCGTAATGGATGCAGCAAGTGTTGCCGGGTTCAAGGGCGAAACCTCCATTTTGATTCATATTGTTTGAGGCGGCACTCGACCTGTTTTTTTAATGACCGCTCATTTCCAGTGAAACACAGTTTACGGCGTGGATACAGCGGAAATTTTAAGGGGGATTCATCGTGCCTCCCTCTTAGCATTAGTCACTGGGTAGCAGACCGCTGCGCTGAAAGGCCCAGATGAGCCCAATAAGGGCAATGGCGCTACTGGCGGCTACATATAGCAAGCTATTGAGCTTTGGCACTTGTTGTAGCTGCCGTAAGAGGGGGTAGGCGGAGAGCACTATACAGATTTGCGCCAATTCTACGCCAACATTGAATCCAAGCAGTGCAATCAGGGTTGACTGTGTTTGAGCCGTCAGTTCGGCGAGTACACCGGCAAAACCTAGCCCGTGTAACAACCCGAATCCAAAGCTGATCAGCAAGGTGTTGAGGTACTGGCGTGGGAGCAGTACCTGAACGGCACCGACGGCAATTGAAACGGCAATCAGCGTTTCCACAATTCTGCTTGATAGCTGAATAATGGACAGGCTGCTCAATATCAAGGTGACGGAGTGCGCCAAAGTAAAACTTGTGACGACCATAATTAATTGGCGAATTCGGTTAGCACTGGGCTCATCGTGCTCTGATCGTGTCTTGAATACCAGCATCAGAAGGCTTAGCAAGAACAAGACATGGTCGAGTCCTAGCCACATGTGCAGCAAGCCCTGAACGATAAACTGGGCTAAGGTGTCGAGTGGCGAGTTTGTACTATTGAGATGCGTTTGCGGACTGCTCGCAGACAGTGCTCGTAGCTCGGGTGTGCCGTCTAGCTGCAGTGTCATTAGCGCGCGGTGCAATGCGTCATCTCGGGCAAACAGTGTGTAGCGAAGTTGGGTAGCGATACAGGGCCATGACAGTTTCCATACCGAGTAAGTGCTATTGCCGTGCTCAGTCAGGCCCACAAGGATTACATTGGTGGGGCACGCGCTGCCACTGTCTAGTGGGCGGACATGCGTGGCAATGACCGCAGCCAATTCCAGCTCTTGGTCTAAAAGCTCTTGCCAGCGTAATTCACTGAGTGCATTCGTGCGAAGTTCAGTGTTGGCAATTAAGTCTGATAGAGCAATATCCAGCCGCAACTGTTTCGGTGCGCTGTCCTGCCAGTAAAGGTAGCTGTTGCTCGCTTCGTGGGCGAATAGGGGGCTGGCAAATAGCAATAGCGCTAATATCACGAGTGAACGAGTTTGCTTTACTAAATTTCTTAATGAGTCTGTTTGTAGAATATTCATCGCCCTGCCTCGACGGCCGCTCGTGCCCGTTCCAGCAAACGCCGGTCGGCGCGCTCTTTCTGTTGCGTGATGTTGAGCTCGGCTAGAGAAAGTGCAGCGATGGGGTTATGCTTAATGTCGAGCAGGTAGCGTGCGCGTTCATGGCGATGAATAGATTCTTGCCTCAGTCTCGCTTGCTCGAATTGACTGGCCAGTTTGACGATAAGTAGATCTGCGCGGGAGTCTCCTTGTGCCTGCAGCGCAAGTGCGCGCAGCAACAACAGGCGATCTGAGTCCGGTCTGCCCTCTAATATGATGTAGGCTTCGTCGGGGCGGTTTTGTCGTAACAACCAATCCGAGTATTCCGATGCGCTGTAGTGATCTTTGGGCGCTGCAGTTAGAGCGCGCTGGTAGTGTTCGTCGGTGTTGGGGTGATCAATGGCGGCGGCGAGTTCGGCCAACGTGGCAAGAGCCCACTGAAATTCAGGGCCGGCACTTCCGATTCCGATTCCGTTTTCGATCGCCGTGTGTAAGCCTTCAAAAGCATTTTCAGGCTGACCTTGTAGTCCTATAAGGTTGAACTTGCAGCTGGTAGCGATCCATTTCATTCCACGCCAGCTCATTGAATCGCATAAATCTTGTGCAAGCTTGTAGTCACCCTGCACGAGGGCTACGGCATAAAGCGAGAATTGAGCTTGCGGGTGATTGGGTTGTTCATTTAGTACTTTGAGATAAAGCGCCTTTGCTAGATCAAAATGATGCAATCGTTGCTCTATCGTGGCGAGCAGTACCGTGTGTTCAATCGTGTGAGGCATAGTGTTGTCGAGCATAGCTTTTGCGCGCCCGAGTGCGCGCAAGTCTCCGCTATGTCGAGAGTGCTCAATTAGCGCGCGAATGTTTTCAATCGAATTCGTGCGTCTTTGGGGGGCGGTAATGCCTTCTGAGTTTGCTCTCCAGATCACATCTTGGGGCGCGGCCTGACGAATCTCCGGGCCGAAAGTGGTGGCGTGTAGGCTTGCTGAATTTAAGCTAAGCAATAGATTCAGATATAAAAAGGCCAGAGTGCCTACTCTGGCCTGATTAGCTTTTTCAAATAACACCGTTACTGAAGCTGACTGTTAAAGGCAGCGGTGTTTTTTTGGTCAACAAAGGAAAAGTTTGCGTCATTAATTTCCGTTGGCGTAGCTGTTGCCGGATCAGCTGAAAACAGGCTGCTGACGAAACTGCTGAACACTTGCCCGGTCGGTTCGAATGCGGCGTCGCGCCGATTCGAATTGCTGTCACAGCCTGCTAGCAACGAACCACTGAGCAGTATGGTGGCGGAAATTTTTAGTAGCATTTTCATAGTGTTCTCCTCGCGTAATGCTGGCTTAGTTGCTGGGTGAACCCGGCAGTGGATTGCGCAGATAGGGGAAGCTGGTGTCAAAATCCTGAGCGTTAACAGTGGCGCCATCGGTGTACGCAAGCGTGTTGCTGCCTGCGTTGGGGTTTGAGCCAAGCAGTGCACCCATCGCAGCACGCAGTGCAATATCGACAACGTCGTCACCGGGTCGACGACCATTCGGGAAACCTGCATTGTCACCTGCGAGAACACCTAGGTTTTTCTGCAGTGCGGGGTCGTTTTGAACAGCTGTGGTGGTGTTCAGGCGCAGCATTTCTGAAGCGGTAACGTTAGTCGGCTGGTTGAGATTGGGTACGCCTGTCAGAAAAACTTGAACCAAATCATTACGTGGAAATACATTGGGTGCAGTGACACCGAATAGAATTTCAAGCAATTCAGGTAGAGCCGGATTGGTCACGTAAGTGGCGAATTGGCCGTCGGCTGATGGCTGACTTGCGTTAAAGCGATCCTTGTCTTTCAGGCCGATGACGACTTCGTTTACAAGAGGCATACCCAGTCGAGAAACTTGTGTATAGGCGCCGCCGTTCACCGCAGCAGGCTTGCCACTGACACTGTTGCCGCCAACAAAGGCCGATGCCGTGGGTGAGGGATTGATGACGCGAGCCTGACGGACGCTGGCTGTTGTCCATGCGCCTATAACGGGCTCGCTAGCCACTGTCAGGCAGCTAATAGGAACTTGAATAGCCAGCGAAGTAACATTCTTGTCAGCGATGATGTTTTTCTCAGCGTCGACTGGACCAACGGGGTTGGTGTTTACAAGATCAAATATCTCGCCGAGGTTAACAGCGAAGCCGTCTTTGCGTTGACCAACAAAGACTTTGCCTGCGCTTGAGCAACCGGGAATGGCGACGTTGTAGATATGGTTGGCGGCATAGCTCGCGTAATCAGCAATCGATTTGTTGCCGATGTTGTCTAGCGGTTTCATAAAGCTGGTTGCGCCATTACTGGCGTTGCTGATCAGGCTGCTATTGCCGGAACGACGTGAACCAATGATCTGCCGAATGGAGAAGGTTTGGCGAGAGTAAACATTGTCGATACCGTTGGCCAAGGGGCCGATGGCGCCAATGTTTTTCAGCGGAACCGACACCATTTCGCCGCCGGCAGGGACTTTCAAGTCGGTTACCACATCATTGAAGTCGAACTGAAAGGTGATGTCTTCGACTGCGTCACCGTTGTTGTCGATATGTATTTCATAGACGGCCTCGGTGTCGAGATCGAAGTAATTTGGCCCGCCGTATGAATCCTGAAGGGGTAGGTAGTTAGCAATGAAGGTGACAGTCGAATCGCTTTCGGAACCATAGCTACGAAACATATAAAAGTCGGACCCGTCGACCTTGGGTAATTGGGTGATGAATGGGGCCTCGCGGTGGCTTGAGGCGTTTGCTTGAGCGCCGAGTAAAGTAAATAGACTAGCCGCAGCCAAGCGAATGAGGGGTTTATTGAACATAGTGCGCTCCCGAAGGGTGGCTATTTATCGTTCAGTTGATACGCACTAATACGTATGCTGGATCACGCGACCCAGGAAAATGTTTGAAATACAGGTTGGGTGGGTGTTGATTTGGTTTTTGAAAAAGCACCAGAAGGGTGTTGGCCTCCAGACATTGCAAGGCTGCTTAGCGCTGCATTTATTCGCACAGGCGAATATTGAAAGCATAGGGGGGAAGGGTGAGGCAAAGCGGATAAGCCAATTTTGCCTCAGAAAAACATGAGTTGTGTGGGGGCTAGAATTTAGGCCTTTGCCTGCCCAGTGGCGGCGACTTCGGGTTTCTTCGAGTAGCCGAGACCGGTTTGACCGCTAACGCCGGTATTGATTTTGGTAACGCTGCCGCCTGCCTTCAGAAAGGCCGCTGTTTGATCGGCTATGTTCTTGGAAGTTTCGACTGCTGAGGCCGCTTTTGCCTTCGCTTTTTGTCGTTTCGCCGTCATGATTCATCCGCTAAGTAAAGGGTAACGAACCATCATACACTAAAACCCTTGACTCTGCTGGCATTTCGCGTTTAAGCGCCCGAAAGCGTGCGGCTATAGCACTTGAAGGATTGGTTGTGCCCGCTGTCGTAGCCTTCTCGCTGATGGTCTATTCCGCCTTTGCTGCGGGCACTCGTGAGCCCATCAGATAAATACCCTTAAGCAGGTTCAGTGCCTCAAAAAGCTGGTTGTCACTCTCGGCTAGAGATTCTTCGGCTTTACTGCTTTTCTTGCGCGAGCGACTGTCACTTTCCTCGCCGTCTTTGCGGGAAAGGTGTCCGTGTAAGTCGGCTTCTGTGATTTCACCGTCCTTGCTTAAGGGTTGAACGCGAGCGCGATCAATGACGATGTCAGGCAGAATACCTTGTGCCTGAATAGAGCGACCATTGGGGGTAAAATAGCGTGCTGTGGTGATTTTAATCGCGCGCTCTTGTGATAGCGGTAGTACGGTCTGCACGGAACCTTTGCCGAAGCTCTGGGTGCCTACAACTAGGGCGCGTTTGTGATCTTGCAAAGCCCCGGCCACGATCTCGGACGCCGAGGCGGAACCGCCGTTGATCAAGATTACCAGAGGAGTGGTGTCTGCAGGTTCGGTAGCGCTGGCCTCAAATACGCTTTTTGAGCTGGGTACGCGCCCTTCGGTGTACACGATTGTGCCTTCGTTAAGGAAAATGTCCGAGAGCTGAATTGAGGACTGTAAAAGACCGCCAGGATTGTTGCGCAGATCAATGATCGCGCCTTTAAGCGGATTGTTTATGCGCTTTAATTTTTCAAGCTCGCGTTTGAAGTCCTCGGCGGTTTTGGTTTGAAACTGGGCAATCCGCAAATAGCCAAAACCGGGTTCCAGGGTTTTGCTGCGCACACTTTTGACAGTAATAATTCTGCGAGTAAGCGTCACTTCGAAGGGAGCGTTAATGCCCTCGCGGACCACGGTCAGGACGATCTTGGTATTGACCGGGCCGCGCATCAGGTCGACCGCTTCTTGCAGGTTCATGCCTTTGACCTGCCTGTCATCGAGTTCGATGATCAGGTCGCCTGCGCGCAAATCCGCTTCCTGGGCAGGGCTGTCATCGATGGGGGCTATGACTTTGACGAAGCCGTTTTCCATGCCGACTTCGAGACCGAGGCCGCCGAATTCGCCGGTGGTATTGGTTTGCAGGTGGTCGTAGGAGCTGGCATCGAGGTAGGCGGAATGGGGGTCGAGGCCTTCAAGTAGGCCGCGAATGGCATTTTCCAGCAGCTCCCTGTCATTCACTTCATCGACATAGCTATTGCGGATTTGGTTAAAAACGTCCGCAAACAGGCGCAGTTCTTCCAGCGGCAGCTGTCCCTCCGCCGGGTTATCTTTGGCATGGGCTGCGGACGCTGAGAGCGCAAGGCTAAGAAGGACTGATGTGACCAGGCTGCTACTGAATAATCGTTTCATTGATTCTACTTGCCATTTCCCCCGATGAAGTCCGCATTGTACATGCTCGCTGATTGGACCCCAATTGTGGCAGCAATCGCCGCGCCGGGTATAGCCGATCTTGGGTAGAGCTAATCGGCAGGACTGCGCTGCAAGGTCGGATTAGCCCCGACACCAGTTTGCCGGATTGGTGGGCTGTCCGTTTTTACGGATCTCGAAATACAGCGACGCGTTGTTACGGCCGCCGCTATTGCCGACAGTCGCGATGGCATCGCCGGCTTTAACAGAATCGCCGGTTTCAAAGAGCAGGCTCTGATTGTGTCCGTATAGACTCATATAGCCGTCGCCGTGATCGAGTATTATCAACAGACCGGCTCCGCGCAGCCAGTCCGCGAAAACAACCCGGCCGTGGTGGACGGCTCTGACTTCGCTACCGCGGGTGGCGGCAATTTCTATGCCGTTCCACTTGAGTGAAGAATCGCCGCGCCTGCCGCCAAATTTATTAAGGTGCTTGCCGGCGGCAGGCCAGCTCATTTTTCCGCGCCGGGTGCTAAACGGACTGTAGCTTTCCGGCAAGCTAATGTTGGCAACTTCTTCCTCAAGGGCGCTTAGCAGCTTTAAGAGGTCGTCTTGTTCAGCCTGCATGGCTTTTAGTTTTTCATCGCGACTGCCAATTTGCTTGTCCAATGTTGCCAAGGTTTGGCTGCGCTGTTTTTGCTTGCTTGCCAGATTGGCATTTTGTTCATTGAGTTTGTTGCGGCTGGCGCTGAGATCCAGCGTTTTTTGCTCGATAGCGGGTGCAATCGCGTCCAGTTCCTTGATGGTGCCCAAATAGCTTGCGATTTGCTCGGCACGCGCCTTATTAAAATAATCATAGTAAACCAGTGCGCGGCTGAGCTTGTCGGGCGACTCCTGGTTGAGCAGCATCTTCAATTTCTTCTCCTGCCCCAGCTGATAAGCTGCAAGAATTTGCTGTTCAATTAAACTTTGTTGCTTGCGCTGCTTTTCGCGCAAGGTCAGTTTCTGTGCATTGAGCGATCTTAGCTGCTGTTGTTGTTGAGCTATGGCGGCATTGGTTTCGCGCAATTTGCGCTGCAAATCACCGAGCTGGGTTTCAACTTCGCGCAGTTCTTTTTGAGCGCTGTTGCGCTGTTCACGTTTGCTATTGAGTTCGCCCTGTAATGCGCCGATGCGATTTTTCAGGGCGCTGAGCTGTGCGCGTTTCTCATTTTTGTCGGCGCCGTTCGCAGCAAGCGTGCAGCACAGCAAACTGCTGAGTAGGGCGACGATTAGCCAGCGCTTGGGCATCCGGTCAGGCGTCGGCGATCAAGGCTTGACCGCTCATTTCCGGCGGCTGTTCCAGCCCCATCAATGCCAGCATGGTGGGGGCGACGTCTGGCAGTCGCCCCGGCTTAAGCGTCAGTGCGCGCTTGCCGACGTAGACAAAAGGCACCAGTTCGGTTGTGTGTTGTGTATGAGGCTGCTCGGCGTCGTAGTCGAGCATTTGCTCGCAGTTGCCGTGGTCGGCAGTGATCAGGCAGTCGGCGCCGACCTCCAGAACTGCCTCGGTTACACGGCGCAGGCTCTCGTCGATGGCTTCGGCGGCTTTAACAGCAGCACTGAATACGCCGGTATGGCCAACCATATCGCCGTTGGCATAGTTGCAGATGATCGCGTCATACTTTCCGCTCTTGATGGCGGCAACCAGTTTGTCGGTGACTTCGGGTGCGCTCATTTCCGGTTTTAGATCGTAGGTGGCAACATCGGGCGAAGGCACCAGAATGCGGTCTTCACCTTGGTATAGTTGTTCGCGACCGCCGCTGAAGAAGAATGTCACGTGGGCGTACTTTTCGGTTTCGGCAATGCGTAGCTGGGTTTTGCCTAGCTTTTCCAGTAATTCACCAAAGCTGTTATGCAAGTCTTCCGAAGGGTAGGCGATGCGAGTGTTTAAATCGCTCGCGTATTCGGTAGCGCTGACAAACGCTGCCAGTGCGGGAGTGGCTGTGCGTTCAAACTCGCTGAACTGCGGATCGATGAAAGCTCGCGTGATTTCGCGGGCGCGATCGGAGCGAAAGTTCATGAAGATAATACTGTCGCCATCTTCAATTTGCGCCGCCTTTTCTCCGGTTCCGGCAATGATGGTGGCGCTGACAAATTCATCGTTCTCGTCACGCTGGTAGGCCGCTTCCAGTCCGCCTATGGCGGTTTCAGCGTAATAATCGGCCTTGCCCAGGGTCAGCATGTCGTAAGCTTTCTGTACGCGATCCCAGCGATTATCGCGATCCATGGCGTAGTAACGGCCAATGATGCTGGCAATTCGTCCGCAGCCCAGTTCCTCGAATTTGGCGCTTAATTTTTGAAGGGAGCCTTTTGCGCTGCGTGGCGGTGTGTCGCGACCATCCAGAAAGGCGTGGGCGTAGACTTTTGTTGCACCTTGTCGTGCGGCAAGCTCGACTGCGGCAAGTATGTGGTCTTCGTGGCTGTGCACGCCGCCGGGCGACAGCAGGCCGAAAATATGCACGGCCTTGTCTTGATTGGAGGCTGTTTTAACGGCGTCCACGAAGACCGGGTTGCTGAAAAAATCACCATCGCTGATCGCTTTGTCAATGCGCGAGATGTTCTGGTAAATAATGCGACCGGCGCCCAGGCTCATGTGGCCGACTTCGGAATTACCCATTTGCCCCTCGGGCAGTCCAACGTCCATCCCCGAGCCGGAGATCAGGCTGTGCGGGCATTCGCTCCAGAGCTTGTCCCAGGTGGGTGTGTTGGCGTGGTGGATGGCGTTGTCTTCGGGTGCGTCACGATGGCCCCAGCCATCGAGAATCAGCAATACCATGGGCTTCTTGGTAGTCATTGAGGTCCAGAATGGTCGATTAACGGGGCGCCTATTGTAACGGCTATCCCCGGCAGCCGCTACGCGCCTGCAAGTGCAGGCAGGACGCTATTGATCCGTGTATAATCGCGGCTTTCGAAAATTCCCGCACAGAGGTTTTGCATGGAATCCTTTATTGTTTTTCTGGGGCAGCAGTGGATGCTGGTCGGCGCCTTGTTAAGTTGCGTCTTGCTGCTGGTGTTTCATGATTCCAAGCGCTCGGGCACAGCGGTCAGCCCGCAGGCGGCTGTCAATCTGATTAACCAGCAGGATGCGGTGGTTATCGACTTGCGTGATGCAAAGGACTACAAGACCGGGCACATTGTTGACGCAATTAATGTTCCCTTTGCCAGTGTAGATTCGCGCATGGGCGAGCTGGAAGCCTACAAAGAAAAACCGCTTATCTTGGTATGCAAGATGGGGCAGCATTCTGGTGGCGTCGGTAAGAAACTGGCAGCCAAGGGCTTCACCGGCGTAAATCGCATGTCAGGCGGCATGATGGAGTGGCAGAGCCAGCAACTGCCCTTGGTAAAGGGCTAACATGCGATGAGTAAGGTTAAAATTTACACCACGCGTTTTTGCCCCTATTGCGTTCACGCCAAGCAGTTGCTGGCGCACAAGGCTGCCGAGGTTGACGAGGTTGCCGTTGATGGCGACCGGGAAATGCGCGCCAGACTGGTGAAAATGACGGGTGGCAGCACGACGGTACCGCAAATCTGGATCGGGGATACCTACGTCGGCGGTTGTGATGAACTCATCGCGCTGGATAGGCGCGGCGAGCTGGACCGGATGCTGACGGCTTAATAACGTACTTAAGTTAACTAGATAAAAAATAGGATTATCAATGGCTGAAGAAGCGCAAAAATTCGCACTGCAACGCATTTACGTGAAAGACCTCTCGCTGGAGTCACCCAACAGCCCCTTGGTTTTTACCAAAAGCTGGAAGCCGAGTTTCAAGGTTGACCTCAATACCCGCAGCAGCCATGTTGCCGAGAACAGCCATGAGGTTGTGCTCACTATTACCCTGACGGCTGAGCTGGCGGACGAGCAGGTATTGCTGATTGAAGTTCAGCAGGCGGGCCTGTTTGCCATTGAGGGGATTGAGGGTGATACCTTAAAACAGGTTCTGGGTATCGCTTGTCCGAATCTTCTATTCCCTTATGCGAGAGAAGCGGTAGATTCGCTCGCATTGAAAGGTGGCTTTCCTGCGATTGCCTTGCAGCCGGTTAACTTCGAAGCTTTGTTTCGTGAGGCGCAAAAACAGGCCGCTGCCAGTCCGGGCGCGCAAAAGCACTAGGCAAGGCCCGTGTCAGGCGCCGCCGGCAAAATCGAGTTGGCGCCAGGCTTCGTAAACAAAAATGCTGACAGCGTTTGACAAATTCAAGCTCCGACTTTGGGTTTTCATCGGTAGGCGCAGTATCTGATCCGCAGGCAGTGCAGCCAGAAATTCTGCGGGTAGTCCGCGGCTTTCAGGGCCAAATACCAAACAATCCCCTGCTTTATAATTTGCCTGACTGTGGGCTTTGCTGCCCTTCGTGCTGCAGGCATAAATGCGCAGCGGCTGCTCACTCTCGACAAAGGCTTCCCAGCTGCTGTGTGTTTTGACCGCAGCCCATTCGTGGTAGTCCAGCCCGGCCCGGCGCAGGCGCTTATCATCGAGCACAAATCCCAGTGGTTTTATCAAATGCAATTGCATGCCGGTGTTGGCGCACAGGCGGATGATATTGCCGGTGTTGGGCGGAATTTCCGGTTGATAGAGCACAATGTTCAGCATGGGCGCTTCCCGCTTGCTAGCGTGGGTTTAGAGTTGGCTTGCTAGGCGAGGGATAATAAGTGGGGCGCGTTTCAAAGGCCACCGCCGGACGAAAATGCGGGCAAAAAAAAGGCGGCTTGCGCCGCCTTAACTAATGCTTTGCTTTTAGGGTGCCGCGATTGCTTGCAAACGTGCCGCAGCATCGAGCAGGTCAACACGACCGAAACCTTTGTCAGTGAAAGCCACTGGCAAATAGCTTGAGGTGGTGTGCGCATCTTCCAGTACCGGGCCAAGTGCGTTGGGCATGCCCTGTGTGCTGGTTAGCGTTACCGAGCTAAGCGTAAACGGACCGGCTAAGGCTGCTTCGCGCAAAATAAGCCCGTACACAGTCAGATCAACCCACTGCACTCCTTCGGCAACAACCTTTGCGGCCTGAGCAGCGGCTAGCGGCGTTCCCGTCACGGCGTTTAATACGCCTGCGATATGAACGCGACCGGCACGTTTCACGTCGATTTGAGCAGAAATCACCAGGCTACCGTTTTCCACGCGGTCTTTAAATACGCCAGTCAGCGCGGCGGCGGGGTTGCTGTATTGAAAGCCCCCGAAAGCCGTGCGTGTTTCTTGCGCATCGTTCGCTGCTGTTACGCGGTAGCCCAGATTGGTGGCTTGCCCCAAGGCGGGTTGGCCGCTTTCCGGCAGTACATAAGCCGCGCTGAAAATGCCGTCGCCGGCCTGTGCATCGGCGCCTTCGCCCTTGTCGTTAAATTCGAGCGAACCCATGGCGTCACCGGTCTGGGAAACAACTTCACCTGACACTGTCCAGGGGCCCACGGATTTGGGTTGGGGCGAGGTCAGAATGTCGCTGTCTGCCAGCGCGCGATCCTGCAAGCGTGCGAACACGCTAACGGTTTCGCCTAGCTCGTAGCGCACTTCGTCCAGCCAGATTGACAGGGCGGGGCCGGCGCCGTTAGGGCCGGATTGCGAAAGAACTGCGGGATCGCGCTCGGACAAAATGGGGTTGGCCGCATCGACAGGGATCGGTAGCGACCACTCCGGATACTTCGCCAGCTCTAAGTAATCTGCTGCAGCGCGCTCGGCAAGATTGGGAGCCTCAGCTGCGAGCGCCGCGTTAGTCAGCATAAGTGGCAGCGCCGAATACACTGCAATTTTCGTAAATACTTTCATTACTTTTCTCCTGTGCAGTGCGTTAGTAGAGGATGCTGATGAATTTGGCGCTGGTCATGGAGCTCTGCACCGAGGTATTGGGTGCGCAGGGCGAGCCACTGCAAGTCCAGATACCGTCGGGTATGGCGCGGCGAGTGTCCGAGTCGCTGGCGTCGCGCTCATCGCTATGGTTTTCATGCGCGCCGTCTAGATTCTTGAAGCCGGACACTTCCTGCTTGTAGCTGTTGCCGCAGGCGTTGCTGTTGTTATAGCTGGCAGTGGCGCTGCCATCACAGGCAAAGATGGAGGCATATTGCACAACGCCATCGTCTTCGCCGCTAAGGCAGGCGCTGGCGCCAAAGATCGCTTCGTAGCCGCCGGTCAGATAGATATTTTTAGCCGGTGCGCTGGAGTAGGTGCGAACCTGCACGTCGTTGGAGCTGCGCAGCCAGTTGGTGGCATCGTCGCAAGACTGAATCCAGCCGGCAAACCAGTTACAGCCACCGCTGGATTGACCGCAAACTGCGTCCGCACCTTCCGAGCCGCGGTGGGCACCGCCAAGTGTCATGGCCAGGCTGACGCGAGTAGCAACCGTGTCGTAGGGCCCGTTGTAGTTGTAGTTAGGATCTGAGGAATCGTTATTACCCAGGATGTAGTCGGTAATGGTGCTGCCCATGCTGTGGGCCACAATCCAGAAGGTACCGCCTTGGGCATAGGTTTGGCTGCAGCTGTTGCCGCCGCCGTCTGGAGTGCCGTTGGTAGCGGCGACAATTTCGTTGGCGACTTCACCCGCTGACTGGGACTCCCAGTAGGGGCGTGTGCCGTTATAGCCAACAACGTAGTAGTCGGTCGCAAAGTTTTTGGTGGCGACTTTGATAAAGTCGTTGCTGCCGTCGACCCAGTAATTGCGGGCGGCGGTGTAGCTGGTATAGGTATTGGTGTCGGTTTGCTTGCCGTGAACGAAGATCAGGCAGGGTGCTGCAAACACATTGGATGCTGCGGACAGCAGCAACAGACCTAACACCGCAGGTAGTGCGGACAGGTAGCGCATTGTTATTCCCTCTTTCTGTTATTTGATTATTGTTATTGATTTATATTTTTTATTGAAAGCCAAACATTGTGCGCACAATGAAGGTAGGAAGATTCAAGACCAATGTTGACGCTGAAACCAATTCGCGCGGTGAATTCAGACAATAGCGCAGATTGATAAGCCGCTATCAGGGCTTCTTAGGGCAGAGGCGGCGATCGAAAATTGCGAAAGTGTGATTATTTACAATTTTTATGCGGCTTAGTTCGGTCGGTAGACCTTGATGTTAGTGAAGCCCTGCTCCACTAGGTGGGCTGCATGGAGTCGACTCATAACGCCTTTGTCGCAGTAAAGCAGGTAAGTAGTGTCGGTTTTTAAGCTTGCCGACTGACTGTGTAGCTCGTAAAAGGGCAGGGCAAGAACTTCAGTACCCGGCAGCAACAGTGGACGGCGCGTGGTTTCATCGGGGTGGCGAACATCTATGACCACTGAATTGGGCAGCGGCACGGGTAGCACTTCGATTTCGATGCGCTCGAGTTCTTCGTCGGCCAGTTGGTCGATGGTGGTGTAGCGAGCGTCACTGAGTGCTTGCTCAAGCACGGCAAAATCAAAGTTGGCTTCCTGGGCGGCAATTTTTTCGGGCTTGGCCTTGGTGGTGGGTTTGACCGAAATAACGCCACAGTACTCGGGCATATTGGCGGCAAATTCTTCGGTACCAATTTCCGTGGCGGTGCGAATGATGTCGCCTTTATTGGCTGCAATCAGGGGGCGGAGCACGAGCTTGTCGGTCACGGCATCAATGACGGACAGGTTGGTAAGGGTCTGGCTTGAGACCTGGGCAATGGCCTCTCCGGTGACGAGGGCCTGCACATTAAGTTGGTCCGCAACCCTTTCGGCTGCGCGTAACATCATGCGCTTTAGCACAACGCCCATCTGTGAGTTGTCGACGTTTTTGAGGATTTCGCCGACGACTGCTTCGAAAGGCACGGTAACAAATTTAACGCGGTGGGAGGCACCGTATTTCAGCCACAGATAGAGGGCGACTTCCTTCACGCCGATTTCGTGCTCGCGGCCACCTAAATTAAAGAAGCAAAAGTGTGTGCGCAGTCCGCGTTTCATCATCAGGTAGCTAGCTACCGGTGAATCGAAGCCGCCGGATATCAACGACAAGACCGGATCGAGGCTCCCCAGTGGATAGCCGCCCATGCCGGGGTGGCGCTGATTGACGATGTAGACGAACTCGTCACGCACTTCGATGCGAACGACGATGTCGGGATTGCTCAGGTCGACCCCTGCGGCTTCGCTGTGCTGGTTAAGGCCGCCGCCGACATAGCGCTCAACATCCAGTGACTGAAAGTCGTGTTTGCCGCTGCGCTTGCAGCGCACGCTGAAAGTCTTTCCGGCCAGGCGTTCACCCCACAGGGCCTGGGTTTGCTCGTAGATAGTGTGGATATCGACAAGTGGGAATTCCAGTACATCTAAAAAGAGTGCGATGCCGGGTGTATTGCTGAGAGTCTCGGTAATGGCAGTTATGGCGGCAGGGTCTTTTAGCTTGCTGCTAATGACGATCTGGTCCCACTGCCGCTCGATATGAATTGCCGGGTCGATGACCTGCAGCAGGCGCTTGAGGTTGACGTGCAGTTGTTTGACGAATTGTTTGCGTACCGGGCGGCTTTTAATGGTGATTTCGGGGAAAAACTTGACGATAAACTTCATGATGCTCCGGTATGCGCGGGGAAAACGCGCTATTATACTGCCCCTGCAGGCTCTGTGCAGCGCGCTGAACTTAATAGTGTGCGCCATAATGGGGCGTATGCGCACCACTACGGTGCGAACTGCGTGATTCTTGCACGTTAATCAGGCAAAACGGCGTTAAAGCGCCTGTTTTTCGCCTTTAAAGGCTGCCGGTTTTGTGGCATACCTTTTGCTTTATGTCACCGTACTCACAAGGCCGCTATGCGGCGTTGTCTGAACGGCATATAATCGCCCACTTTCGGCCGCGCCGACACAACAAGACTCTCTACTGGAGGATAACCCTAATGTCAGAGAAAACTCTGAATCTGATTAAAGACAACGAAGCAATCTGGGCAGACCTGCGTTTTACCGATACTAAAGGTAAAGAGCAGCACGTCACCATTCCTGCGAAAGATGTCGACGCCAGTTTTTTCGAAGAAGGCAAAATGTTTGACGGCTCTTCCATCTCTGGCTGGAAGGGTATCAACGAGTCAGACATGATCCTGATGCCTGACGATGCGGCTTCCTTCATGGACCCTTTCACCGATGATGCGACTGTTATTGTTCGCTGCAACATTGTCGAGCCTTCAACCATGCTGGGCTATAACCGCGACCCGCGCTCCATTGCTGCGCGCGCCGAGGCCTACCTGAAGTCTACCGGTATTGCTGACACTGCTTTGTTTGGTCCTGAGCCTGAATTCTTCGTATTTGATGACGTGAAGTGGCATGCCGATATCAGTGGTGCCGGCTATAGCATAAACTCTGACGAAGCGTCCTGGTCTTCCAATAAAGTGTTTGAAGACGGCAACTTCGGTCACCGTCCCGGTATTAAGGGCGGCTACTTCCCCGTGCCTCCGGTCGATAGCTTGCACGATCTGCGCGGTGCCATGTGCCACGCGATGGAAGCCATGGGCCTCGATATCGAAGTTCATCACCACGAAGTGGGAACGGCTGGCCAGTGTGAAATCGGCGTTGGCCCCAACACCTGTGTAAGCAAAGCTGACGAAGTTCAGATTCTGAAATACGCAGTGCACAACGTTGCCCACGCCTACGGCAAAACAGCAACCTTTATGCCCAAGCCTCTGGTTGGCGACAACGGCAGCGGCATGCACTGCCACATGTCCCTGAGCAAAGACGGCACTAACCTGTTTGCCGGTGACGTGTACGGCGGTCTGTCTGAAACAGCGTTGTTCTACATCGGCGGTATCATCAAGCACGCCCGTGCCCTGAACGCCTTTGCTAACCCGTCTACCAACTCATACAAGCGTCTGGTACCCGGTTTTGAAGCTCCGGTCATGCTGGCATACTCTGCTCGCAACCGTTCAGCGTCTATCCGTATCCCCTACGTGGCTAACCCGAAAGCACGTCGCATCGAAGTGCGTTTTGGTGACCCTGCAGCCAACCCGTACCTGATGTTTGCGGCCTACCTGATGGCTGGCCTTGACGGTATCCAGAACAAGATTCACCCCGGCGATGCTGCCGACAAGGATCTGTACGACCTGCCTGCTGAAGAAGCAGCGGCGATCCCAACCGTTGCCTCGTCACTGGATCAGGCTCTGGCTGCGCTGGATGCAGACCGCGAGTTCCTGACAGCTGGCGGTGTATTCGACGACGACATGATCGATGCCTACATCGGTCTGAAAGGCACTGAAGTTGAGCGTCTGGCCATGACAACTCACCCTGTTGAATTTGACATGTACTACAGCGTTTAATCACAGAGCGTGATTTGAAAGCCCGGCAATGCCGGGCTTTTTTTTGCCCGCTAGTTGCACTGCTTTATAGTCGGATGTAGGCGGGCGCGTTTTTGCTGCGGCACCGCAGAATCCTCAGTGCGCTATTGACGGCAAGGCCTCCTTGGCTAACTATCAGCGTATGAAGCGATTATTCTGTATAGGCACAATTCTCTGTTTTGCGGGCGGCCTGCTGGCTGATGAGTCCGCACCGGGCATATACCGCAGTAAAGACAAGCACGGCAATGCAGTCTTTAGTGACCGACAAAGCGACAGTGCGGAGCGTATTGAGCTGCAAGACACCAATCGCACTCCGGCGCTTACGCCGCGGCCGCGCGCCAAGAAAGCGGAATCCAGAGACGAGGGCGCGGGGTACGTGGTAAAGATCGTGCAACCGGCAGATGGCAGCGTGATCCCCAACGGCCTGGTGCCCACTCAGGTAAGTGTCAGCGTGCACCCGCCGCTGCTGCCAAAACACCGCCTCGAATTTTTGTTGGATGGTGAAAGTCTGATTGTCGGCTCGAGTCAGCGGCACACGATTAATCGTCTAAAGCCGGGTTCGCGTCAAATCAGCGCACGGGTGCTTGACGCTGACGGCCAACCGCTGGGTAAGGCGGGTTCAGTTAGCGTTATGGCGCACTGGCCCGGCAGCCGCTAACTCCCATTTTCGTCCAGTCTTTTTTGTATGGCTATCAGCAGCGCACCATTCTGGTGCGCGTGCGCTATACTGGTCTTGCTTTGGCCTCAAAATGGTGAGCTTAGCTCAGCTCTCGTTCGCGCCATAAGTGCACGGGCTCGGCGCTTAGGCGCTCTGCAGTGATGCCGACTTTAGCCGCGCTGGCCCGATAATTGCTACACAGCAAGGGCATACAGGAGTTCAAGCCGTCCATGGCACCGGATAATCTTCACCACCGCATTCTCGACAACCTGAAAACGGCGATCATTCTGGTCGAGCCGAACTTGACGGTGAGCTATATCAATCCGGCTGCGGAATCCTTATTGGCTGTTTCCGGCCACCGGATGCAGGGAAGCTCGGTGACCAAGCTGTTTTACGAGCAGGAGGACACCATGATCAACCTGCTTGATGCCATCAATAATTTCAACGCCTACACCAAGCGTGAAGCCCAGCTCTCCCTCCAGTCGGGCCAGCAAATAACCGTGGATTTTGCGGTGACGCCCATATTTGAGAGTACGGGTACCAAGTCTCTTGTGATTGAATTGCAGCCTCTGGATCGTTTGCTGCGCATCAGTCGCGAGGAAGGTTTGCTCTCCAGCCAGGAGCAGTCGCGGGAGTTGGTTCGCGGGCTTGCTCATGAGATCAA
The DNA here is from genome assembly GCA_041625575.1 of Litorivivens sp. Classification (GTDB taxonomy): domain Bacteria; phylum Pseudomonadota; class Gammaproteobacteria; order Pseudomonadales; family Spongiibacteraceae; genus Litorivivens. The sequence goes on along the minus strand of JBFJTG010000015.1, from coordinate 24,924 downwards.
GAATCCGCTGGGCGGCTTACGTGGCGCTGCGCAATTGTTGGCGCGAGAACTGCCGGACGACAAGCTGAAGGACTACACCAATATCATTATCGAAGAGGCCGATCGGCTGCGGAATCTCGTCGATAATATGCTGGGGCCGAACCAAACCCTGACGATGGAGCCAACCAATATTCATGAGGTGCTTGAGCGGGTGCGCACTTTGGTGGAGGCGGAGGGTACGGGTAGCATTCGCATTATCCGTGATTACGACCCGAGCATCCCTGAGCTGGTGGGCGATCGCGAGCAATTGATTCAAGCCACCCTGAATATCGTGCGCAATGCGGTGCAGGCCCTGCAAATGCAAAGTTACCACGTCGATCAGCCTCAAATAATACTGCGCACCCGAGCCCTTCGGCAGTTCACGATCGGCGCACACCGCTTCAAATTGGTGTGCCGGGTGGATGTTGTCGATAACGGGCCGGGCGTTCCTGATCGGGTCCGCGAAGCGATTTTCTTGCCTATGGTCAGTGGCCGTTCCGATGGTACCGGCCTTGGCTTGTCAATTTCCCAGTCCATTATTAACCGCCACCGTGGGCTGATTGAATGCACAAGTGAGCCCGGTAATACCGTGTTTACGCTCAATATTCCGCTGGAGTTAGCTGCATGAGCAAGTCACTTACCGTCTGGATTGCAGACGATGACCGGTCTATACGCTGGGTGCTGGAGAAGGCGCTGAATCAGGCCAATATCGAGACCCAAAGCTTTGAAAGCGGCGACGAGCTGCTGACACAACTGGACACCGGTACGCCGGACGCGATTATTAGCGATATCCGCATGCCGGGCATTGACGGATTCGAGTTGCTGAGCAAAATCACTTCGACCTATCACGGCTTGCCCGTGATTATCACGACGGCACATTCGGATCTGGATAGCGCGGTGGCATCCTATCAGGGCGGGGCTTTCGAATACTTGCCCAAACCCTTTGATGTCGATGAGGTTGTTGCTACCGTCCAGCGAGCACTGGAACACAATAGTCGCCGTAAAGGCCAGGCTCCTGCCGCCGAACAATATGAAACACCGGAGATCATTGGTGAAGCGCCGGCCATGCAGGAAGTGTTTCGCGCCATAGGTCGTCTGGCCCATTCCAATATTACGGTATTGATAAACGGTGAATCCGGAACGGGCAAGGAGCTGGTGGCTCACGCCCTGCACCGGCACAGTCCGCGCGCGGATAAACCTTTTATTGCCTTGAATATGGCTGCCATTCCGCGTGACTTAATGGAGTCTGAGCTATTCGGTCACGAAAAAGGTGCTTTTACGGGCGCAGCAACCCAGCGTCGGGGCCGCTTTGAGCAGGCCAACGGCGGCACCCTGTTTCTCGATGAAATTGGCGATATGCCCGCCGAAACCCAGACGCGCTTGCTGCGCGTGTTGGCTGATGGTGAGTTCTATCGGGTGGGCGGGCACACATCCGTGCGCGTTGATGTGCGCATTATCGCAGCGACCCATCAGGACCTTGAAAAACTCGTTCAGGCGCACAAATTTCGCGAAGACTTATTTCATCGACTCAATGTGATACGCATTCATATTCCCCGCCTCTCCGAGCGCCGTGAAGACATTCGCATGTTGGTTAAGCACTTCTTCAAGCAAGCTGCCACTGAGTTGAATGTAGAGCCGAAGCGGCTGCGGCCCGAGGCTGAAGAGTACATGATGAAGCTGCCCTGGCCCGGTAACGTGCGGCAGCTGGAAAATACCTGTCGCTGGTTGACGGTGATGGCCTCCGGTCGCGAGATTCACGTCAACGATTTGCCTCCGGAAATGTTGCAGCAAAGCCAAAGCGCTGCCGATGTGCCGCCGGGCGCACCCAGCGTGCATTGGCAGGACAACCTGCGTCACTGGGCAGATCAGGAGCTTCTGCTGGGACGGGACCGGATTCTGGACCGTGCTGTTCCGCAGTTTGAGCGCATCATGATTGAAGCTGCGCTGGCTTATACCCAGGGGCGACGCCGGGACGCTTCCAACTTGTTGGGTTGGGGTCGCAACACACTGACTCGCAAGATCAAAGAGCTGGGCATGGGCGGAGATGACCCCGAAGACTCGTAAGATTGCTTGAATTAGTTCGGTGAGCTTGCTGGTTCTACCTGACGAATGCTGAAGTTGTAGAGTCGGAAGCTGCCATCACCCACGTCCAGTGTGGCGGTCACCAATGCGGAGCCTTGCTCAAAACGCGCAGGAAAACTGTAGCTTAACTGGGTGCCGCTACCAAAGACCGAGAGGGCTGCGGTAAGCATGGAATAGCGTGGCGCATCCATGTCGACAAATCGGCCGAGCCGACGGTATTGTTTGAGTACGGTTTCCAGCTGTTCCTGGCTTACGCGTTCGCGTGCCTCCGGTGCCAGATGTGACCACAACGCTTCTCGCTGCCACACGGAAATATCCGCCATAACCTTTTCCATATACACGCTGGCGTTTGCACTGTGGCGCTTATCTTGCTGATAGGCATAGTAGTAAAGGCCGGCAAATATAATCAGGCAAAAAATAATAAAAAGGCGCAGGGGGCTTTGTATCATTTAGCCAACTGCCTGCAATATTTTATCGAGCAGGCCGATGCTGTGCAGAAATACCGTCAGAATGCCCAGCGGTGCAATAAAGCGCAGTACCCACATCCACAGACGGAAGTATCTGGGGCTCTCAAAGCGCACGGCAGCTTCGACCACCTGACGTTGCATCACCCAGCCGACAAAGATGGCTATGAGCAGGCCGCCGAGTGGCAGAATGTAATTGGCCGTAATGTGGTCGAGGAAGTTAAAGAAATCACCGGAAGCGATACAGGCGGTGCCGCCGATCCAACCGATTAGTATGGCTCCGAGGGTGCCCCAGCGACGTTTTACGCCGTGCCGTTCCAGCCAGGCAACACCCGGCTCTACCAGGGAAATTGACGAGCTGAGCGCAGCAATGCTGACGAGAATAAAAAAGAGGGTGCCGAAGATCAGGCCGCCCGGCATATTGGCAAATGCAATGGGCAGTGACTCGAACATAAGTCCGGGTCCCGAAGTGGGTGCAAGGCCGTTGGCAAATACCAGAGGGAAAATAGCCATACCGGCAACGAGCGCGATGATGGTATCCAGCGCGGCGATGGAGATAACGGTTTTGCCTATGGAGTGTTCGCCAGGCATATAAGCACCGTAGGCCATGATGGCGCCCATACCCAAACTCAGGGTGAAAAATGCATGGCCCATGGCCACTAAGACGGCTTCGCGGCTCAGCTTGCTAAAGTCAGGCTGAAACATAAATTCGAGGCTGCGGATAAAGTCGCCGGTTGCCCAGCTATAGCCCAGCAGAATCAATAAGAAAACAAAGAGCAGCGGCATCAGGATTTCTACGGCGCGACCAATGCCGCCGGTTACGCCGGCAGCAATGATGCCGCCAGTCATTGCCACGAAGAGGGTTTGCCAGAACCATTGGCGTTGGAAATCACCGGCTAAAGCGGAAAAATTATTCGCAATCAGCTCGGGGTCTTCAATCTGGTAGGCGCCGGTGGCGCTTTGCCAGACGTAGTCGAGCGCCCAGCCGGCGACGACGCCGTAAAACATGAGAATCAGCAATCCGCCCAAAACACCCGCCAGGCCGACCAGGCCCCATAAGGGGTGCGCATTAGCTTCGCGGCTGAGCTTGAGCATTGCGTCTACGGGGTTGGCGCGAGCCGCCCGCCCCGCCATGACCTCGGCGATCATGATGGGCACACCAACGAGGAGGATGCAGCCCAAATAGACAAGAACGAAGGCCCCGCCACCGTATTCACCTGTTATATAGGGAAATTTCCAGATATTGCCAAGGCCGACAGCAGAGCCGGTGGCGGCGAGGATAAAAGTCCAGCGATTGGTCCAGGTGACGGTGCTTTGAGTGCTCATAGGGTGGCTGCAGCCTTCGTATTATGGTGGTTACGGCTTCTGTGCTGTTCGCTATCGCTGCACTTAGTGTAAGTGCAATGCGAGCGTGGGAATTGTAACGGGATTCTGCCGGCTTGCTCAAATTAGCGGACGCGATTAGCGAAAGAGTTTCTTCCTGGGGAATTAATCATGCTTTTCCAGAGCAGTTGGTCGTTTTATCGGCTATAATACGCGCCGCCTTATATGGCCTAGGCACGGTTCAGCGTAAGTTCTGGCAAAAATCCTCCCACAGGAATCCGTTTTTTGACGCCACCGGGAATTGCTCGGTGCGTTTTTACTTAGGGTGCAAGTCGCCCCGGAAGAGCTCTTAAATGATTGAAAACCTTCGTAATATCGCGATTATCGCGCACGTTGACCACGGTAAAACTACCCTGGTAGATAAGCTCCTTAGCCAGTCTGGTACATTGGACCGGCGCAGCGAGGGCTCCGAGCGCATCATGGATTCCAATGATCAGGAACGTGAGCGCGGTATTACGATTCTGGCCAAAAACACGGCTATTCGCTGGAATGGCTACCGTATCAATATCGTGGACACCCCCGGGCACGCCGACTTTGGTGGTGAAGTAGAGCGCGTATTGTCGATGGTTGATTCAGTTCTTTTGCTGGTCGACGCTGTTGACGGCCCTATGCCGCAAACCCGCTTTGTGACCCAAAAGGCCTTTGAGCGCGGTCTTAAACCCATTCTGGTTGTGAACAAGATTGACCGTCCGGGTGCGCGTCCGCACTGGGTTGTCGATCAGGTCTTTGAGTTGTTTGATCGCTTGGGAGCGACTGACGAACAGCTGGACTTTCCTGTGGTGTACGCCTCGGCCATCAATGGCTACGCCGGTCTGGATATGGATGACATGGCGGATGACATGACGCCTTTGTTCCAAACGGTCGTCGATAAGGTTAGCCCACCTGACGTTGATGCTGACGCACCGTTGCAAATGCAAATATCGGCGCTGGATTACTCCAGCTACGTCGGCGTTATCGGTGTGGGTCGCGTAACCCGCGGCACCCTCAAGCCGGGTCAGTCGTTGGTTGTGGTCGACGCCAAGGGTAAGACCCGCAAGTGCCGCGTGTTAACCGTAATGGGTTACATGGGGCTGGAGCGCGTTGAAGTTGACGAAGCGCGTGCCGGCGACATCGTCTGCATTACCGGTATCGACGGACTGAGTATTTCCGACACCTTGTGCGACCCTGACAATGTTGAAGCCCTGCCTGCGTTAACGGTCGATGAGCCGACAGTGAGCATGACCTTTCAGGTCAACGACTCACCTTTCGCAGGCAAGGAAGGCAAATACGTTACGACCCGTAATATTTCCGAGCGCCTTGAGCAAGAGCTGATTCACAACGTGGCCTTGCGGGTTGTACCGGGCGATACGCCCGACAAGTTTAAAGTCTCGGGTCGTGGTGAATTGCATTTGTCGGTACTGATTGAAAACATGCGGCGCGAAGGTTTTGAGTTGGGTGTTTCGCGCCCCGAGGTTGTTCAGAAAATTGTTGACGGCAAAGTGCACGAGCCCTACGAGCAGGTGGTCATTGACGTCGAAGAGCAGCATCAGGGTGCCGTCATGGAAGAGCTGGGTTTGCGTAAAGCCGAGTTAACCAATATGGAGCCTGACGGCAAGGGCCGCGTAAAGCTGGAGTTTATGGCTCCTTCGCGTGGTTTGATCGGTTTTCGCTCGCTGTTTCTGACCCTGACCTCGGGTTCGGGCATATTAACCAGCATTTTCGACCACTATGGCCCGGTGAAAATGGGTGATGTTGGTGGTCGAACAAACGGCGTTCTGGTCTCCATGGTGAAGGGCAAAACCCTGAGCTACGGTCTGTTCAACTTGCAGAGTCGCGGTCGTTTGTTCCTCGGCCATGGCGAAGAAGTTTATGAGGGTCAGATTGTCGGCATTCATACCCGCGGTAACGATCTGGTCGTTAATCCGACTAAAGCAAAGCAGTTGACCAACGTGCGGGCTTCCGGCACCGATGATGCGCTGACGCTGTCGCCACCGATCCGCCAGACCCTTGAGCAGGCCCTGGAGTTCATCGAAGACGACGAGCTGGTAGAGGTTACCCCGATCAGTATTCGCGTCCGCAAGAAATTGCTGACAGAGAATGAGCGCAAGCGCGCAGGTAATGCTAACGCCGCCCTGCACAAGGCCAAGTAATACCGGTCCTTTGCCGGGGTCTCATCGGGGCCTTGGCGTTTCACTTCGAGTAGAGTCCGCTGCGGCTCTACTCGCTCAAAAGCAGACCTTGAACTAAGCTGTAAGAGTCGTTTGGTTCGAGGTTGTTGTGCTGCCACTATTTCCCGATATAAAACCCTACCGCGAACAGTCCCTGGCTGTCGGTGAACCGCACGTGCTTCATGTTGAGGAGAGCGGCAATCCGGACGGCGTGCCGGTACTTTTTCTGCACGGCGGCCCCGGCGCGGGTTGTAACCCCCGTGGGCGCTGTTTTTTTGATCCGGAAGAGTACCGCATTGTGCTCTTTGATCAGCGTGGGGCCGGCCGGTCCACACCCCATGCCTGTACCGACAACAATACGCTTGCTGATCTCATTGAAGATATCATCCAAATACTTGATGCCTTGGGCATCGAGCGTTGCATGCTGTTCGGCGGCTCCTGGGGGGCAACACTGGCGCTGGCCTTCGCTCAGCGCCACCCCGAGCGGGTCTTGAGTATGGTTTTGCGCGGTGTATTTCTCTGTCGGCAAGAGGATCTTGATTGGTTCTACCGCGCAGGCGCCAGCCGGGTCTTTCCCGAGGCGTGGGCGGAGCTCTGCGCTGCAGTTCCGGCGCAGGATGACTTGATTGAGGCCTACCATGCCGTTTTGAGCTCCGGCAATGAAATCGAGCGCATGGCAGCCGCGCGCGCCTGGGCAACCTGGGAGGCGACCTGCTCTACCTTGCGGCCACACACCGGTTACATCGAGTCGGTTGGGCAGTCGCACAATGCCTTGGCGCTTGCTCGTCTTGAAGCCCATTATTTCATCAACAAAGGTTTTCTCAGCCCTAACCAATTGATCGAACAGGCCGGGAAGCTGGCGGGCATTCGCTCGATTATTGTGCACGGTCGTTACGATATGGTGTGTCCCCTGGATAACGCCCAGGCCTTGCACAACGTTTGGCCGGACAGCGAATTGCGGATTATTCGCGAGGGCGGCCATTCACCTTTTGAGCCTGCAATGAGCGATGCCCTTGTTCACGCCACAACAGACATGTTGGAATGGCTAACAGAAAAATCTGCGTAAACGTCCAGCGGGAATAAATAATCGGTGAAGGCTTTGATTCAGCGTGTGCGCTATGCGCGCGTGAGCGTGAGTGAAGAATGTATAGGGTCTATTGAGGCTGGCATGTTGGTGCTGCTGGGTGTCGAGCGTAACGATGGCCCCGATTTGCTGGAACGCATGGCTGAACGTTTATTGAATTACCGGATGTTTGCTGATGCGGAGGGGCGAATGAACGCCTCCCTGCGCGATACCGGTGGCGGGCTTTTGCTTATATCGCAATTTACCTTGGCTGCAGACACGCGCAAGGGTTTGCGGCCGGGCTTCTCAACGGCTGCATCGCCAGCTGATGCGCAATTACTTTATACCGCCCTGCTCGATCGCTTGCACGAGAAGCACTCGCCGGTTGCCGGTGGCCGCTTTGGTGCCGATATGCAGGTTGAGTTACTCAATGATGGGCCGGTGACCTTTATGCTTGAAGTCGTTCACTGACCGAAGGTGATTGAGGCGGCGTCGCGCTTTATTGAAACTCGGAGCAGGCGCTGTGGACAGCGCCTGCCTTTGTGCTACGCTGCAGTGAGCGTTAGGTGTACGCTGCACAACCCAATAATGCATAAAGCTGAAAGGTGGAGATTACAAATGAAAAAAATATTGATGGCTTCCTTACTGGCGACGGCTTCTGCAAGTAGTTTTGCGGTAGTTCCGGGTGGCGACAGTTGTGGTTGGGGTAATATGCTGTTTGAAGGCAAATCAGGTCTGCCAATCCATGTTGTCGCGTCCATCACTAACGGAACGTCAGGTAACAATACTTTTGGTATGACCTCCGGCACCAATGGCTGTTCCGCTAACGGCAGTCTGACCTACGGTGGCAAGGCATTGATCAATCTCGGTGCGATCATGGATGAATTTAGCGAAGACGTTGCCCGTGGTGACGGCGAAGCGCTAACAGCTGTTGCCGTTTCCATGGGCGTAGCAAACGATGATCGTGCACGTTTTAAAACGGTGCTTCACGAAAATTTCAACACGCTGTTTCCCGGTGAATCAGTAACTGCGGAAGCTGTTATGGTATCGATGATGGAGCTGATGCGCGCAGACGCGCAACTCGCTAAATACGCGGTATAGACTCGTAAAGGCGGCGCGGGCTCAGTTCCGCGCCGCGCATTCCCTTCATGGTGATTTTTCCAGAGCCGCTGTTGGCTCCTATGCGCTTGTGTGTGACCTTGCTGCTGCTCAATGTTCTATTTGGCGGTAGTCATCTATGCGCACAAACATTAGCTTCAGGCCTTGAGCGCGTTTCCGACGGGCATTCTGAAAACTTGAATTTGAAGGCACTCTCTCGTGATCCGCAGTGGTTGGCCTTGCTGCATTACGGTAAGCGTAAACAAGGTCATCGTGAGTTAAGTTACGTCGATGACCCCAAATTTTTTCTGAGTGACACAGGGAGCACGGATCCCTACAGTGAGCTGAGGGCTACGGTTCAGCAATTGCAAAGTGAGCGCGACTTGCGCTGCCGCTTTCCCGCCAGGGCGTCCTGGCTTCAGGCTCAGGGCTTGCTGACACCGGATTCGGAAAGTGATTGCCCCGAATACCGACAGTGGCGCACCCAAATTAATGCCGGCTCTATCGCGTTGGTCTTTGCCGCCAGTTATCTCAATAGTCCGTCCTCTATGTACGGTCATACCTTTTTACGAATCGACCCGCAGGGCTACCGATCCGAATCAGCACTGTTGTCCTACGCAATCAATTACGCCGCTATCGTTCCACCCGATGACAATAGCCTGTTGTTTGCGTGGAAGGGTATGAGTGGTGGCTATCAGGGACTCTTTACCCTACAACCCTACGTCGAAAAATTGCAGGAATACTCGCGCCTGGAGAATCGCGATATATGGGAGTACGAACTGGATCTCGGCGCCGAGGAGTTGGATCGATTGATGGCGCACATCTGGGAATTGCAATATATCAATATTGATTATTATTTCATGGATGAAAACTGTTCATTTCGCCTGCTCGAATTATTGGAGGTGGCACGGCCTGAGCTCAATTTGACCAGTGCCTTTGGTTTGCACGCTATTCCGGTGGATACGGTTCGGGCGGTGCGAGCTGTTGGTATGGTATCTGATGTTGTGTACCGCCCCTCGCGACAGCAGGAGTTAGGCAGTTTACTGGCGGAGCTTCACAAGGATGAGAAATCCTGGGTGCTGAAACTGGCCGCGGAGCCGCACATAGCCGATGACGATGCATTCAGGCGTTTGGATTCGACGCGCCAGCGCAAAATGGTTCTGGCCGCATATCGTTTGCTGCGTTATCGCCACAATCGCGAGGCGCGCGATAGTGAGGTCGCCGCAAAAAGTTTCGCCCTCCTGCAAACGCTTAGCAGCTTGCCCAGAGAAGTTGAGACTGATGTCACTAAGGCCGAGTCTGCTCCGCTTCAGCCCGAACTCGGACATGCTACCGGTCAGTGGGGCTTGGCCAGAGGCGAAGTCGAAGAGCGGGCTTATACCGAACTGGATGTGCGCCTCACCTATCATGATCTGCTGGACCCCCTGGCGGGCTATCCGGAGGCGGCCTCACTTAACATGTTGCACGCGGTATTGCGTAAGGTGGACGGTGCGGCCAGCAAGCTGCAGTCTTTGGATATCATCGATATTCGCTCACTGGCAACGCGCGATCAGTTTTTTCGACCGGTAAGCTGGCAGGTCCATGCCGGCGCTGAACGACAACTTGTTAGCGATACGGGCCTGTCGTCTTTCGTGCAGGCGGGGGCAGGTGGCAGTTGGCGAGCGCTCGGCGCCTCGGTATCGCTTATCGCTACAGCCAGAGTCGAATATAGTGAAGTGTTTACAGATAATTGGCAGGCGGCCCCCGGCCTTGCGGCGCGAGTGGCTTGGCAGCTGCCGCATTTTGCGGCTGCGCTGGAGGCCGAGCATTATCGCTTTGTGAATGGTGTTGATCGCAACTTGCTGACCTTGCAAATTCAACAAGCACTGAGTGTCAATCAGGGTTTACGCTTTAGCTGGTCGCGTCAGCTGCAGGATAGTCGGTCTGGTGAAGAGGTATCCCTTCAATGGCGTCGCTATTTTTAAAATTTGGTGTCGTAGTTCGCACAATGTTTATTGCTTTGCTTGCGCTGAGTTTAAGCGCATGCAGCGGACTATTGTTTTATCCATCGAAGCAATTGTTTTCAACGCCCGAGAATTGGCAGCTCAGCTACGAAGACGTGTGGTTGCCGAGCGAAGACGGAACGCTTTTGCATGGCTGGTGGCTGCCGGCGCAGGCGCGGCGGGATGCGCAGGCTCAGCCCACTGAACTGATAAGCGCTAGAGGCAGTGTCTATTTTTTGCACGGCAACGCCGAGAATATCAGCACGCATATTGCTAGCGTGTTTTGGTTGCCTGCGGCAGGTTACAACGTGTTTTTATTGGATTACCGCGGTTACGGGCGCTCCGAAGGAAGTCCTGAAATGGCGGCGGTGATCGACGACGTGCGTGCCGGCTATCATTGGGTGCAGCAAAAAGCGGGGCCGATGATAGTCTTGGGGCAGAGCCTGGGTGGGGGCTTGGGCGGATTTGTCGCCGCCACGGAAGAGCACCCGCCTGCTGCGCTGGTGTTGGATGCGCCGGTCGCATCCTATCCGCGAATTGCGGCTGAGGTGGCGAGAAGAAATTGGCTGACCTGGTTGTTTGCGCCACTGGCCAGTTGGCTCATGCCCGATGAGTATGATCTGGATGCGGTGATAGGACAGCTGCGTGCGCCCCTGCTGGTTTTTCGCAGCGACGATGATCGGGTTGTGCCTTCCACGCACGCAGACACTATTTACGCGCTGGCCATTAATGCGCCGTCAACTTTACGCATAGCGACGACGGGTCGTCATATCGCGACCTTCAATAGTGAGGTCAACCGCCAGCACCTGCTGGACTTTCTGGCGAGCCATGTCCTGGCGCGCAAGGCAGTTCCCGGTTCTCCCGAAATGTGAAGCGCTGCCGCTTTTTTAGTATTCATCGCTAATGGCAGGGAGAAGTGTGAATAAGTCACAAAGGCCTGGCCCCTTCACAGGCTAAGCTCCTGCGCTGTGGCAATCCCTAGAGATAATAATGATGCGTACTTCGCTTCGAGATCGAGAGGCCTGTCTGGCCTGTGTTGATGGTTCGCCGGCGGCTGTTGCCGTGCACAACAAACCGCAATGGCTTTCCTTGTTTGCTGACTGCGCGGTGGTAGAAGATCCGGTAGGGTCCAAGCCACAGATAAATTTGCGTGAGCGGGATGGCGAAAGTCCGCTGGGACGTTTTTACGAAACCTTTATTGCGGCCAACGACATTCGCTTTCATGTTGAGCATGACGTTGTGTGCGCGGGTGCGGTGGTTCGCGATCTGGATATCGAGATTCGGATGTCGGCGAAGGTATCTGTGCGCGTGCCAATGCATCTACTGTACGAGCTGACCTCCGAGAATGGTGAGATGCGAATCAAGCGTTTGGCAGCTCACTGGGAGCTGGCGCCAATGGTTAAGCAGCAAATGCGCTATGGTTTGGCCAGTGCGTTTGTCGGTCTGCATTCGTTTTGGCGCATGTTCAAGAACATGGGTTTGTCGGGAGTTCAGGGTTTTGCGCAGGCACGACAAACTATTGGTGATGCCGGTAAGGATAGGGCGCAAAGTTTCGTGGCGGCCTTCAATAGTAAAAGTGAGAAAGCGCTGAAAGCCCTGTTTGCTGTCGACGGCATGGTGGCCTGGCCCTACGGCCACGATTGCAATGTGCTGGATTGGAATTTGCCCGAGGGTTTGTTGCGTGTTGAAAAACTGCTATCGGCGGGCAGGGTGACCACCGCAACCGTATATTATCAGCGCGGTGATCAGCGGCAGCGCGGTGTGGCACTTTTTCAGTTTGACCGACAAAAGTTACTCTTGCACCGCGTTCAGTTTTTTCTTGAAGCCATGGAGTCCGTAGAGGCTGCGGCTGCTTAGACAGTGGTTAGTGGTGGTGGCCGCCGGGGCCGTGGGCATGGCCGTGGGCTACTTCGTCAGCGCTGGCTTCGCGGATGTCCACAATATCAATGCTAAAGCGCAGCGCGCGTCCCGCTAAGGGGTGGTTACTGTCGATATCGACAGAGAACTTTCCCACCTTTAGCACGGTTGCTTGCTTAACACCGTGGTCATCGCGATAGCTAACAATTTGGCCGGGGCGCATTTTCCCTTCGTGCTTGAGATACTTGGCGGGAATGCGTTGGGTTTTGCCTTCTAGTCGCGGGCCGTAAGCCTGTTCGACCGACAGGTTCACGTCAAAGGTGTCCCCCACTGAATGCCCAAGCATAGCTTTCTCAAGTGCCGGAAGAATATTGTTGGCGCCGCACAGGTAGAGGCTCGGTTCGCCACCCTGACTGCTTTCAATGCTGTTGCCTTCCGAGTCGGAAAGTGAGTAGTGAAAGGATACAACACTGTTTTTAGCGATCTGCATGCTGCGCACTCCGGAGAAAGGCGCGTATACTATAATCCTGCCGCGTAAAATAATAGTGTCACAGCTTTACGTTGGCGGACCTGAAACGAGCGACTATGGCCGATATCCTTCAATTTAAACCGCGCAAGGCTGCCACACTAGATGGTAAGGGCGGTAGTTTGTGTCGGGAGGGCCATCACAGCTGGAAGGTAGAGACGAAAAGTCGCTTTGACGTGAAGCAGGGTAAGCTGGTTACCGTGTATTGTTGCAAGCGCTGTGGCAAGAAGAAGATCACGGCGCACTAGGTGGTTTATTTGCAGCCTATTTGCTCTGCAATATCATTGAGGATGCGAGCCGACTCGTCGGCGCCTTCAACGGCTTTGATGACCAAGGCCAGGCCGAGAAGATGCTCTAGCAGGACGGCTTTCATGGGAACGTTGTTGCTCTGCGCTTCCTCCCGTAGGAACATAAACGCTTGTGCACTGATGTCGTCCAATACTTCCTGTTGTGAAGATTGCTGACGCTGTTTCAGGTATACCACGTTGCTATCAGCGTTCATTTCGAGCCCCCTTTGCGGGATGTGAGTCACGTAAGATTGAGCTCACTATAGGGCGCTGATGGCTTGCTGAAACTTAGGGAATACACGTAGATTAGGTCTTAAAATCGAAATAGCCTGCCGCGATCCGATGGCGATTTGCAGGCTGCCATTTGGAAGTAATTAATGGAAAATCAAACACATATATCCGAAGACGGCGTCGAACACCTGCCGATGAAAGCGTATACGGAGAAAGCGTACTTGGATTACTCCATGTACGTTATCCTGGATCGCGCCCTGCCCAATATCGCCGATGGTCTCAAGCCGGTACAACGCCGCATCATCTATGCAATGAGCGAGTTAGGCTTAAAATCGACTGCCAAATTCAAGAAGTCAGCGCGCACCGTTGGTGACGTGATTGGTAAATTTCACCCCCACGGTGACTCCGCCGCCTATGAAGCCATGGTATTGATGGCGCAGAACTTCTCATACCGCTACCCGCTGGTTGACGGGCAGGGTAACTGGGGTTCGCCCGATGATCCCAAATCCTTTGCGGCCATGCGCTATACCGAGTCCAAGTTAACGGCCTATGCCGAGGCCTTACTCTCCGAGTTGGGGCAGGGCACGGTGAATTGGACACCGAATTTCGATGGTACGATGGACGAACCGGCGGTGCTGCCGGCACGGGTGCCGAATGTGCTGCTCAATGGCACGACGGGTATTGCCGTCGGCATGTCGACAGATATCCCGCCCCATAATTTGCGCGAGGTCGTTAACGCCTGTATTGCATTGCTCGACTCTCCCAAGGCCAGTGTTGCGGATTTGTGCGAGCACATTCAGGGCCCGGATTATCCAACCGATGCCGAGTTAATTACGCCGCGCAATGAAATCGTGCAGATGTACGAAACGGGGCGCGGCTCCTTGCGCATGCGCGCCAAGTGGCACACCGAAGACGGTGACATCGTGGTGAGTGCGCTGCCTCATCAAACGTCAGGCTCTAAAGTGCTGGAGCAGATTGCCCAGCAGATGCAGGCGAAAAAATTGCCCATGGTTGCGGATTTGCGAGACGAGTCGGATCATGAAAACCCGACCCGACTATTGATTATGCCGCGCTCCAATCGCGTCGATCTTGAAGCGCTGATGACCCACCTGTTTGCCACCACAGACCTTGAGCGCACCTATCGCGTCAATATGAACATGATTGGCAACAATGGCAGGCCGCAGGTTAAGGCCCTGAATACGATACTGGGTGAGTGGCTGGAATTCAGAACCGATACCACCCGGCGTCGCCTTCAGTTCAGGCTGGATAAGGTGCTGGCGCGCCTGCACATCCTTGACGGTTTGTTGGCGGCCTTCCTCAACATTGATGAAGTCATTGCCATTATCCGTGGTGAAGACAAGCCCAAGCCGGTATTGATGGAACGCTTTGCCTTGAGTGACTTGCAGGCCGAGGCGATTCTTGAATTGAAATTGCGGCACTTGGCCAAGCTCGAAGAAGTGAAGATTCGTGGCGAGCAGGAAGAGCTCGCTGCCGAGCGTGACTCACTGGAGTCTATTCTGGGTTCAAATCGCAAACTCAAAAACCTCATCCGCAAGGAGCTGAAGGAAGCGGCTGATGAGTACGGCGACGATCGTCGCTCGCCCTTGGTTAGCCGGGAGGAGGCAAAAGCCTTTTCGCAGGAAGAGTTGCTGCCGGTCGATCCGGTCACGGTCATGTTGTCGGAAAAAGGCTGGATACGCGCCGGCAAGGGTCACGACATTGATCCGCACGGGCTGAGCTATAAATCGGGCGACAGCTTTAAGCTGATGGCGCGGGGGCGAAGTAATCAGCCGGTTATCGTGCTCGACAGCACGGGCCGTTCCTACACACTTACGGCGCACACGCTGCCCTCTGCACGTGGTCAGGGGGAGCCTATCACCGGGCGCATTAACCCACCGTCCGGCGCGACCTTCAACGGTATGCTTATGGGTAGTGACGATCAGCGTGTGTTGTTAGCCTCGGATGCCGGCTACGGCTTTGTGGCAAAACTGAGTGATTTGCAAAGCAAAAACAGGGCAGGGAAGGCGGTCTTGAGCTTGCCTAAGGGGGCTCATGTTCTGAACCCTGTGGTGCTCGAGGACGATAAAGGATTTGTTGTTGCGGTGACCACTGAGGGGCGAATGCTGGTGTTTCCGATTGCGGATCTTCCCGAAATGGCGCGCGGAAAGGGCAACAAGATGATCGGCATCCCCAGCGCGCGCGTTGCCGCGAGAGAGGAGTACGTTGTTTCTGCGGCGGTGGTGGGAGAGTCCGACACACTCAGGGTCTTTTCGGGTAAACGTTATCTGAGCATGAAGTTTGCCGAGCTTGAGCACTATATGGGCGAGCGTGGCCGCCGGGGCAATAAATTGCCGCGCGGCTTCCAGAAGGTGGACGGCTTGGAGATAAATGCGAAGTAACTGGCTGCGCTTTTGCCGCGCGGCTCAGGCTTCGGCGCTTTGACCTGCAGTGCTATCAAGTTGTTCCTGCAATCTGGCGAGCTGCTTCTCCAATAGGGCGCGATATCGGCTTTTTAGTTCAAGGCCGCTTTCGTTCCTGTCAATCCATTGGTCTAGCAGCTTGCCTGTGTCGCCAGAAAGGCTGGTTTGGATGCCGCTACCGCCGAGCTTGGCGAGTGACTCAATTAAAGCCGACTGGTTTGCTGCCAGCTGGTAGCGGTTGCCCCGGCTGCGCAGCATACCGATTCTTGGTGAGGCGCCTAAATCCTTATCCAGTGCTTGCAGCAACCAGCCGCAGCAGAGCGCGCGCAAAAGGGGGTCGTCGGCGTTCTCAAGGGCGCTGAATCGCAAGCTAAGACCGTCATTGCGCGTTATTTCAAGCTCACCGTGGTAGAGGCGGCTTAAGGCCAGCGCGATTTGGTAGCTGCGTGCCAGGCGTCGATCGAGTTCGGCTTTGCCCCATTGCTGGGACAGGCGCTTGAAATGCTGCCAATGCAGGTGCAATACAAACCAATTGTTTTCATGTGTTGTCAGCTCCGGTAGTTCGGCTCGTTGCTGGTGAACGGCTGCCAGCAGCTCCCCCAAGCTATCCTTCGCGCTGTAATCGGATGGTGCCGGGTCTTCGCTGGGGCGCAATAGTTCGCTGCCTGCCTTTTGCAATAGACGGTCAAGCTTGCTGCTAGCCATGAACAGGAGAGTGGCTATAAGGCCAGTGAGTACGCCCGCGAGAATGAATAGTTGTGTGTTCAGAACCCCGCGGTCTATGCGGGCGAGGCTCGAATCAATGCCGATGGATACGCTGCCGGCAATGTCCTTGCCGATGTGTATTTCGCTGCTGTAGGTCCGGAGCTCAGGGTGATCTTCGCCCGCCTCCACGAGCACCCGCCCTTCGTTGTCAGCAATGCGTGCATAGTTTAGCAAGGGGTTTTCCACATGCAGGCGCAATACACTGAGCAGCGCGAGTTTGTCCGACTGCATCATGCCTTGTTGGGTTTGGAACGCAATTTGTCTTACCCATTGCTCGGCAAGTAAAGTTTGCTGTTGCTCCATGAGTTGCCCATTGCCGCGCGCGCTTGCCGTTAACAGGAGCGCACTATGGAGAACCAGTATGGTGATGGTGATCGCCAAACATTTTGCCGGCAGTGGCAGGCTCAGTAAGCTAAGGCGCACGCGCTTGTGAAGATTGTTGAGTAATGGAGGCATGAGTCAGAGCATTGTTAATGTGTGCGCCAGTATAGCGAAGTTGTGCGTTGATGGTGCGAATTACCTGCAGCCGCTACAATAGCGCTTTTGTGGTTTGCGCTATGCTCGGCATTGATATCGCGGCCACGTTATCTTGTGCTAAGGGCTTTGCGTGAACGAAATTATCTTAATCAATATTGCAGGTGATGACCGTGCCGGGGTTACCAGTTCCATCACCTCGATTCTGGCGTCCTATGATGTCAATAT
This sequence comes from Litorivivens sp., assembly GCA_041625575.1. Taxonomy (GTDB): domain Bacteria; phylum Pseudomonadota; class Gammaproteobacteria; order Pseudomonadales; family Spongiibacteraceae; genus Litorivivens. The sequence continues at coordinate 7,899 of JBFJTG010000015.1, read as the reverse complement.
TCTCGATATAGGCCAGGCTGTGATTCATGACACCCTGTCGCTGGGTATCCTGGTGGAAGTGCCTGCGACCAAAGAATCGTCGCCAATACTGAAGGATATTTTGTTTCGTACGCACGAGCTCGGATTTCAGGTGCGCTTCTCACCGGTCACTGCAGAAAGTTATGAGCATTGGGTTTCCGGTCAGGGCAAGCAGCGCCATATCCTCACCCTGTTGGCGCGCAAAATTACGGCGGGGCACCTGGCTAAAGTGACGGCAATCGTTGCCCGTTACGGCCTCAACATTGACCGCATTGACCGCTTGTCAGGGCGAGTGCCCTTGCAGGGGGTCATGCAACAGAGTAAAGCCTCCGTTGAAATTTCGGTGCGGGGCAGCCTTAGCGATATTGCCGAGTTCCGGCAGGCAATTATGCATTTGGCGAGTGAGCTGGATATTGATATCGCCTATCAGGAAGACAACATGTATAGGCGTACGCGCCGTCTGGTAGCCTTTGATATGGACTCCACCTTGATCGAAGCCGAGGTGATAGATGAGTTAGCTGCAGCAGCGGGAGTGGGTGAGCAGGTGGCGGCAATCACGGAGCAGGCCATGCGCGGTGAAATTGAGTTTGCCGAGAGCTTTCGCAAGCGCGTGGCCCTGTTAAAGGGATTGGACGCCTCGGTTCTGGAATCCATTGCTACCAATTTGCGCTTAACCGAGGGCGCTGAGAAGTTGGTGTCTACGCTTAAGCAGCTAGGTTATAAAACCGCTATCTTGTCCGGAGGTTTTACCTACTTTGGGGAGTATCTCAAGAACTTGCTTGGCATAGACTATGTTTATGCGAATACATTGGAAATTGAGAATGGTCTGGTCACCGGCGAGGTGTCAGGCAGGATTGTCGACGGCGAGCGTAAGGCCGAGTTGTTGCAGGAACTGGCTGACCGCGAGGGCATCAATCTTGAGCAGGTGATTGCGGTGGGGGATGGAGCCAATGATCTGCCCATGCTGAGCATTGCCGGTTTGGGTATTGCCTTTAGGGCCAAGCCCATTGTCCGGAAAAATGCTAACCAGTCGATCAGTACATTGGGTCTGGACGGAATTCTCTACTTGCTCGGCATCAGTGATCGCCATACGGATCGCGACTGAGCTCTGCTCAACAAGCGCTAGTCTTCACCAAAGTCATAATCCATGCTGGCACTGGGGGAGTGGATGTAACTGCCCTGAACGTAGTCTGGTTTTAGTTGCCAGAGCGTTGCCAGTGTCGCGGCGCTTTCCACGCCCGAGACGATGGCCTTGCTGCCGGCTTCCTGTACGGCCTTTATTGCGCCACCAAGATCGCCGCTCGCTTTGCCGCCCTGTGCCAGTTTTGTCAGGAGTGGTTGCAGGTGGGTCAGACTGTTTTTATCTTCTGTCGGGTTGCTACTGAGCAAGGCGATATTAGCGCCGAATTCGCGTAGTTTTTTGGCAAAGCTCGCAGCGGGTTTGAGGATTTTAGTGCAGCTTTGAGCGCGAAACTGGAAGACCAGCGAGTCGGCTGGTAGCTCTGCTGCTTTGAGCGCAACGCCAAGCCAGGCTGTTAGCCCTTTGTCTTTTAATACGTTGCTGCTGAGGTTGAGAATAAGGCGGGTATTAAGGCCCGTGTTGCGACTTTTCACCATCTGTTTGGTAGCCTCGACAATAATCCAGCGGTCAAGTTCGGTGTTATTGCCAAGGGCTTCAAAAGCCGAAATGAGTTCTTCGCCGGTGATCTCGCCTTCCTGCTGGTCTTTTAATGTCAGGCTAATCTCATAGTACTGTTTGTCGTCTTCCGCGAGACTGACAATGGGCTGGTACATCAGTTGCAGGCGCTTGTCTGATTTTGCATCTTCAAAGAGTACTACCGGGTCTTCGCTAAGGTTGAGTTGCTGGCGGGCTCGAACATAGAGTTTGGCTTCGCTGCCGCTACCTCCTGCCTCATCGCGAATCTCTTCACAAACCGCAATGCTGGTATCGAGCAGGGACTTGCCGCTTGATTGTTTGGAAGCGCTTTGCAGGGGAACAACCCCAATGCTGATGGTGTAACTGCTAAGGCCGTTAACGATGCTGACGCTTCGGCGTGCGGCAGCGGTGCATACGGACTTGGCGAGTGCGAGCGCCTCGTCGCTAGTGTAGCCGCTGACAATGGCAGCGATAGCATCGCTGGCGACGCGACCGAATTCGGCGTTGGGTAGTTCTTCTTTTAGTAAAACCGCCAGGTCCTGAACGAGCAAATCGGCTCCACTTAGGCCGTATTCTGCTCGTAACGCGGCATAGCGATCAATGGCGATAAGCAGCAGCGAGCCTTCAGTCCCCTTGCCGAGGCCGTGAGCAGCGACGTCATCCAGGCGCAGGCAAAAGCGTTCGCCATTGTGGAAGCCGGTCAGCCCGTCCATCGCGCCAGTGCCGGCCTCGGCATCGTTATAAGAATCACCGTGAATGGTGAGTTGTACGCAGTCTTCGTCGTCCAGAGTTGTCATAGACAGCGTCATTGAGGTTTCGAAATTGCTACCGTCCTGATGGCGTGCTGTGAGGCTTATCTGGGAGCCGCTGTCGCTCTTGTCGGGACTGCGCAGGGCATTTTTCAGGCGATCCTGATCATCGCTGTCGATCAGGTCGATGATGGGCTGGTAATCCAAGTCTTCCGGACTGGCGAAGCCGAAGGTTTCGGCAAACAGCTTGTTGACGTTAATAATCATACCGTCCGCAACATAGGCGATGGCATCGTCAGATTGCGACAAAATTAGTTCGCTTCGCTCTTCCGCCGCCTTTAGCTGTATTTGTGTGCCTTTGAGTGCACGCCGTGTTTGCAAAGCCCAAAATTCGCGTAAGCAGGCGCGCGCAATTCTAGCGTCGTCGTCGCTGTTCAGGACGTCGGCAATCTGGTGGTCGGGCAGCAGCTCATCGTTGTCGCTGAGCACCACAAGGGGTAAATCAATTTGATTGTTTTTTATTGCGTCGAGGCAGTTCGATAAGTCAATTTGGGACTCGGCCTGGTTAAACAGGAGCAGGTCAGGTTTTTCGCTACGAATGGCGGAGCCGAGAGCTCCCATTTCGGAGATATTACTATGGCGGCATACATAGCCTAGCCGATTGAAAGCGCTGGATAGCGAGGCGCCCCGGTTGTCATTGATGCCGATAAACAGTGCGTACAGCGTATTACTATTCATTGTTACTACTTAACCGGCCTCTTAGAGGTCTTCCCACAGATTGTCGAATTCCTGTTTTTTCTTCGCGCCACTGTTTTGTGGGCTTTTCTCAGCTTCCGGTTGTGGCGGGCTGCTTGTTTCAGCGCGGCGGTGGCGCTCGACTTCATCTTGGTCTGTTTTGACCATAGACGTGAATTCATACAGCCCGAGACTTGCGGTATTAACCAGACAGCTCTGCAGCTTGATACGGTAAGTTTGACCCGGCCGGTTGAGCTCGACCGAATCGCCCTCATCGAATGCAGATCTTTGTACCAGAATTCGCTGGGGGAGACCGCAGTCGCGATCAGGTGGCAACATAAGGGCGCGCTGATGCTCCCCAACGGCTAGTCCGGTGCGCACCTTGCGGGCGGCATAGGCATCGGCTGTGCTCGAGAGCACCTCAAGCCCCAGCTGGTTGCCGTTGGTGTCGACCTGCTTGACCCAGCGGATAACGCCAACAGACCACTGATACTCGGTGTCTTCCCTCAGCCCAATGACATCGCCGGCATTGAGTTTAACGGGTTCATTTAAGGGCCATTCGATGCAGTATCCGCGGTCGCTTGAGTTAACCATTTTTGCGCTATAAAAGCGGTAGGCCTGGGTGCTTTGGGTGCTTTGGGTGCTCCCGGCGGATTGGTCGCTATTTTCGTAGGAAATGGCTTCAATTAGCACTTTGTCAGGATTGAATTCTTTGTGGTCGCGGTCGCGAACGTCCGAGGCTTGAGACCAGCCATCGCGATTGGGGTCGAAGCGCTTGCGCAAACTCAGATTTTCAGTGACCTCAACTGTCTTTTTGTCGTCTGCTTCCTGGCTGCGCATAAATTCTGAAAAAGGTAGTGCATCCGCGAGGAAATAATGGGTCGAGAACAGGCCCAGTGATAGCAGCAGCTCGTCATCGCGCTCAACGCGCACTGAGTGGCGCTGCATCATGGTGCTCCATGAGGCATGCAGATGGCTCAGCAAGCCAATGCCGATATCGTCTTTTTCCTTCTTATCGTGCCCGTTCTGGAGTTTATCTTCGAGGTAGGTGCTAAGCGCCTGCGAATCAATGCCCAGCCATCCCGAAGAATCTTCGCAAAGCTCCCTGTAGGCGGGCGGCGCATCGCGTGTCGGGCTGAAGAGGAATACACAGTCCTCCAGATGATCGCCGCGAACGCGCGCTTTTTGCGTCCAGGTGCTCAGGTGGGTAAACACCTGAGCCTGGTAGTGCTGCCGCAATTGGTGGGGGCGAGCGGTGTACATGAGCATGGGGCGCAGATAGCATTGCTCCAGCGTATTGCTACCCCAGATATCATCCATGACTTTTTCGCGTCCCAGTTTGTGCTTAAGGGCCTGATAAAATAATTCGTGAATGGTCTTCCAAAAGCCCGGTTCTTCATCGCGGTATAACTGGAAATTGCGCAGCAGGACCAAACTGTGTTCGGTAATTGCACGGTGAAAGGCCGTGGCCAACAGATCTTTTGGACGGCGCAGTCGGTGCAAGCCGAGCAGCTGATTGGCGGCAATCGTGTAGCCAATCGCCATCTGCTTGTTCAGTGTGTCGGCCAGCTGCGCAACTTTGCGAGACTTGTCCGGCAGGATGATCGACTTGTTCAGAAAGTGTTTTTCAAGTCCGCGATTAGAGACATGTACGCTCTTTCTGAGCTCTTCCAGAATTTGTAAGCGGTCTTTCGGATTGCATTGAACCTTATTGAATTCAACCAGGGCGATATAGAGCTGGCGCGTGATTTCGCCGAGGTTGGCGCTCGGAAGTGACTGCAGCCAGCGCGTTGCGCTGTCTTTGTTCAGCTCGAACAGGCTGTGTCGTTCCAGCGTCTGTTCGGGCAGCGGTATATGTATTTCGATATGGTTCGACATTCTCGCCTGTAAGGTTACCCTGCCTGGCCTATAGGCAGAATTCTTTTTAGATATTTAGCTTCGCTTAACCTTAGACTACGGGCGTCAGCGCACTTTGAAATTCATAGTGGTACCTTGTAGCCAAAGGCCGAGTCTTCCCTCACCAGCTTTGGCACTAAATAACCGGGCAAGTTCTCCATCATCTGTACGTGGAGGCTGCGGGCAACATCGTCCGATAAGCCAAAATGGGCCGCGCCCAAAACGCGATCCAGTACATGAAGATAATAGGGTAACACACCAACATTAAAAAGTTTTTCACTTAATTTGCATAGCGTGGCTGCGTGATTATTAATGTTTTCGAGTAAAACGGTCTGGTTTAGCAGGGTAAGCCCCGCTTGACGCAGTGCGTTCAGCTTTGTGGCGAGGGGGGCGTCGATTTCATTGGGGTGGTTGCAGTGTATGACAAAGACCGTCTTCAAACGGTGTTTGCTTAGTATGGCTATGCATTCTTCGCTGAGGCGGTCTGGCAGCACGACCGGCAGCCGGCTGTGTATTCGGAGCCTCTTTATATGAGGGATGTTGCTGATAGTGAGTACCAACTCCTCTAGCCGCGAGTCGCTGAGCGCCAGAGGGTCGCCGCCGCTGAGAATGACTTCGCTGATTGTGTCGCGCTCCCTGATATAGTCCATGGCCTGCTGCCAGTCGGCTCGCGCCGGCTGGTTTTGCTCATAGGGAAAATGCTGGCGGAAGCAGTAGCGGCAGTGCACTGCGCAGGCGGGGCTGGCGATGAGCAGAACGCGGCCATGATATTTGTGAATTAGGCCCGGTACCGGGTTGGAGTTCAACTCTGCCAGCGGATCGAGGCTATATCCTGGGCTTGTATCGAGCTCCTTTGCTTGTGGCAGAACTTGCAATAGAAGGGGGTCCTGCCAATTTCCGGCTTCCATTCGAGCCACAAAGGCCCGTGGAACCCTTAGCGGGAACTTGGGGTTTGCCATCAGCGGGAAGGGGGCCTGCCGGGGGTCGAGGTCGAGAGCAAGTAGCAGTGATTCCAAGCTTCGAAAAGCGCCAGAAAGCTGTTGTTGCCATGTTTCAGTCTGCCATTGTGGCTGGCTTAGCGGTATCATTGGCGCCTTTTCTATTAGTGAAATGCTTGAGGACAATTATGGCGAACTATTCTACCAGCGAATTCCGTTCTGGATTGAAAGTTATGCTCGAAGGCGATCCCTGCTCCATTCTCGACAACGAGTTCGTGAAGCCGGGCAAGGGTCAGGCCTTTAATCGCGTTAGACTGCGCAATTTGAAATCCGGTCGGGTCTGGGAGCGAACCTTTAAATCCGGGGAGTCGCTCGAGGGCGCCGACGTCATCGATCAGGATATGGAGTATCTCTACAACGATGGCGAGTTCTATTACTTTATGGAGCCTGAAACCTTCGAGCAGCATCAGGCTGATGTTGCTGCCGTTGGTGACGCCGCACAGTGGCTCAAGGAGCAGGATACGGCCACGGTAACCCTATACAACGGTGCGCCGTTGGCCGTGCAGCCGGCGAATTTTGTTGAGTTGGAAATTGTTGAAACCGATCCCGGCTTGAAGGGTGATACCGCCCAGGGCGGCAACAAGCCGGCCAAGCTCAGCACCGGCGCTGTGGTAAAAGTGCCCCTATTCCTGAGTGAAGGCGAAGTGATTCGGGTGGATACCCGCACTGGCGAATACCAGAATCGCGTTCGTTAACGCGCACGGATGGTGAGCTGGAAACCTACCGCAGCGCTTTTGGCGCTGCGCGCCCGTGCGGAACTGCTTAGGAGTCTGCGCGATTTCTTTGACCAGCGCGCCGTGCTGGAAGTTGAAACGCCCCTGCTGGCCAGTGCGCCGGTGACTGACCCCAATATCGACGCCTATTCGCTCCAGCAGGCCGAGCTCTACCTGCAAACCTCGCCAGAGTATGCGATGAAGCGCTTGTTGGCCGCGGGTAGTGGCCCGATTTATCAGATATGCAAAGCCTTTCGTCGCGGTGAGCAGGGCTCGCGCCATAATCCTGAATTCAGCATGCTGGAATGGTATCGACCGGGATTTTCGCTCGAACAGCTAATGGATGAGGTGGCGCAATTGCTGTGTCTGGTACTAGGCGAGCGCCCAATTCGACATGTCGATTATCACAATCTGTTTGAAGAGGTTTTGGGGCTGGATGTCCGTCAGCAAAGTGATGCGGAGCTTTGTGCTTTGTCACAGCGGCGCCACGGCATTGCTGCCGAATTACTGGACCGCGACAGCGCATTAAACCTGCTGTTCAGTCACGACATCGAGCCGCGCCTGGGACTTGATGATTACTGCTTTGTCTACAATTTCCCCGCCTCGCAAGCGGCGCTCGCAAAACTGGGTGAAGATGCACGCGGGCATAGTGTTGCGCGGCGTTTCGAAGTCTTTATTGATGGCGTCGAATTAGCCAATGGCTATGATGAATTGACTGATGCCGCCGAGCAGGCGAGTCGCTTCGCCAGTGATTGCGACTTGCGCCGGGTGCGCGGTCTTGAAGTGCCGCCGCAGGATGCAAGGCTGCTGGCGGCGATTAGTGCGGGCCTGCCGGAATGCGCTGGCGTCGCGCTAGGCCTGGATAGATTGCTTATGCTGAAGTTGGGAGCGAATAGTCTGGCGGATGTACTGGCCTTCCCTATTGATAGGGCGTGATCGGCGCAGTTCTAAAATCAGACTACTTTGCCCAGCGCCTCGCCCATGCGCGTTTCGGTGCCGGCGTCAAAGGCGGGTAGCCATTGAGCAGCATTTTCGCCGAACAGCAGAATTACCGTCGAACCCAGTTTGAAACGCCCCATCTCCTCACCTTTCTTCAACTCCACGACTTGCGGCTTGTCGAAGCGCTGGCTTTG
>JBFJTG010000014.1:0-45973 GCA_041625575.1 Litorivivens sp. | reverse complement strand
GCGATAGCCCATCGCCACAAGCGTGGCACAAGCCTTATCAATTCCGATGCGTGTCAGTGGCGCCTGCCACTGATAGGTATTGAGCAAGCGCTGGGTGCAGACAATCGGATAGTCATCCGCTTGCAGTGGGTACTGCAGAATGTGTTCCTGTCGGTCACCGCCCCGCACATGCCGCATCAGGGCAATATGCTGAAATCCCGCGCACATCGACCAGCACCCCATACTCAGGGTATTCAATTCGTCTTCGTCCGCAATCGCCAATTCACCGTTTGCGGCGGCGGCATGAAAAAACTCACTGAACATTCCGTCGATGCTCTCGGCAGCCTCGCGAAGCTGCCCAAGCCACTGGCTTGAAGCGCGCTGCAAAATGGCTTCACTGCAGATCAGAGTGTTCAAATGCTCGTCAAAATTAAACAGCCGCGTTTTCTTAGGGTCCAACAGGCTCAAGGCGATGATGCGCTGCGGGGAGCTCAAATCGCTTCCCAAAATTTCGCCATACAGACGACGGGTATGCCGCGAGGTGCGGGTGGCCAGAGCCACCAGCAGGTCTTCCTTGCTCTGCACATGCTTGTATAGCGAACCTACCGAGAGTTCGGCTCGCTTGGCGATTGCACCAATGGTGAAACCCAGTAGCGAGCTCTCTTCAATGCAGGCCACGGCCGCATCAAGGACAATTTCCTGCTCTTCTTCGGGGCTATAACGGGGTGCGGGAGACATAAGCGAGGTCTATTCGAATGATATTCGAATAAGATTCTACGTTAGCACCGGGGAACTGGCAATCGCATATTTTGCACAAGGCTTGTGCCGACTCGATGGATACAGCGCACTCAGGCAGCAGAGAACGGTCTAGAGGCGCTCTATACCCTGGGCGTGATTATCGACAGTGGGCAGGCGGCGGATTACAACCGTGCCGGCAAGCTTGTCGTGCCAGGCCTGCTTGCGAGAGTCAAAAGCAATCCACAAAAAACCCAAGCACAGCGGTAACGACGACAGGATGTAGCAAAAGTAGCGCAAGACAGCTTGGCCAAGGCTCATGGCTTCATGTGTATCGGCGTCGACTACCTCGGCCTTGAACAGCATTTTTCCCGGTGTGGCCCGGTATTTACGCCACAGGGCAATAACAGCAATGGTCGGCAGTACGTAGGAAATGATTATGTAAGCGGTGTCAGTCGCCATGTCTTCGGTGGTAATGGGCGTATTCACGTCGTAGAACAGCAGCAAAATCGGCCAGGTCACGACGATCAGCAAAATACTGTCGAGTAGCATTGCGATAGCGCGCGCCCAGAAGCCGACATACTCGAACGAGTGATCGCTCGCGTTCATGCTATTGCCCTCCCGCCTTCTTCAGAATGCGCAGGGGAAGTCTGCGCATAATATGCCCCAGTATCCACCAGGTAATTCCGGGCACATAGGCTTTTGGTTTTTCACGCTCGATGGCTTTTACAATCGAACGGGTGCCCGATTCCAAATCGGCCCGAAACATCACATTTTTCATATCGCGATTGATGTCGGTCAGTATATAGCCGGGGAATATCGTGGTGACCTTGATGGGCGAATCCAGCAAGTCCATTTGCAGCCCTTCCATCAACACTGCCACCCCCGCTTTAGTGGCCGAGTACACCATCGTTGTGCCACCCATGCCGCGCAGGCCGGCGAGTGAAGAAATGGCAACCAAGTGCCCTGCATTTTGACTTCTAAAAATGGCCATTGCCGCGTCGCATTGCGCTATCGCAGCCACAAAATTGGTTTCGGCTGTTTGCCGGTTGGCGTGAAAATAGCCTTTACCCAAGGCCTGCCCCTTGCCCATCCCGGCATTGACGATGACGCGATCCAGCACACCGAAATGACTGTGCACTTCATTAAACACCCGCTCTACTGCCTCGTAGTCGAGCACATCCAAGGGTTTGATCAGCACCTCTATGTCGCCGTTGATTTTCAATAATTCTGCTTTGAGTGCCTGCAACTGATCTTCGCGGCGAGCACACAAAGCAAGATTTCGACCCATGGCAGCAAATTGCCGTGCCATCTCATAGCCGAGGCCGGAACTGGCGCCGGTAATTAATATATTTTTTCTCACTGACGGCGCTCCAGGGCAGTTTTGCTAAAATCCTGTTCACTCAAACCTACACGAAATTCTTCCTTTTGCCAGCGAATTTCAGTTTCCGCATCACTGAGCAAGTTATGCATGACTGCTTGCCCTGCTCGCCAGAATTTATCCAGATACAATTGATAATTGCTCATGGTCATGGTCTTGCTGTGCTTGCCGGTACGCTTGTCATAAAACTCAACTCGCCAGGCCCGCAGCGCCTCTACATCCATGTAGTAGATAATCTTTTCGTATCCCGAATATTTGTCCTTGGGGCGAAGCTCGATGACATGACATTGCAGCTCGCCACATTGTTCCAGACGTAAATAGCGATAGTCATTTTCCTCAAGCGCAAAAGCCGCCAAATCCTCAAAGGTAAATTCGCTGCCCATGAAGCGACCGTTGCGACGCTTTGAGCTGATCCGCTTTACCCGGTTTTGCGAGGGCAGATAGATCCACTGGTCGTCCGGTTTCAGCGGATAGCTATGTGTCAGGAATACGGTGCCGCGCACGTCCAGAGGCTCATCGAAAACCATCAGACTTTTATCTTCACCGCTGGCGCCTTCCAGGGCCTGAGTACGTAACTCGCGCACAATTTCCCGGCCATCACCGCGCCGGATAATCATTTGCATCCCGGATCGATTATCGACCCAGCCCTCATCGCGCTTTTCAGAATCAGCCATAATACGATAGGCTTTTTCCGCCTCGTCTTCGGCCGCATCGGCCGCCTGCACTGCCTGCGTTGCCACGATCGGCAGCGCGAAGATTGCAAGCACGAGGAGTTCGAGCAGTCTGCTAAAAGCCAGTTTCTTTTCCACCACTACCTCACATCACCAATTTTAGAAAAAGCGCGTTAACTCGATACTCACATAGTCTTCTTCATATAAGAAGCCCAACTGCTGATCGGCCCGCTGCGAGGGCCCGCCAAACCAGCGCACATCAGCACTGACTCGCCAGACGCTGGCAAAACGCCGTGAAAATTCGGCCACCGCCAAATACTCCCCACTATCCGCGTCTGCTATCACGCCCGCGAGCAGTTCGGTGCCCTCAAGATCATTCAAACTCCAGCGCAGGGCAAGAAACACATCGTTGTTAAGCGCTGCGTCTTGCCCACGATCATCAAATAGATACTCAAGCAAAAAGCCAAGATCATGGCCGCTATAGGTAATGCCCGAATAGGTATATTCAAAACCACCCGCGGCCGCAGTGTAACGCTTGCCAAAACCCGAGCGCCCGGCTGCTTCAAATTTCCACAACCAGTCGCCGGCCGCATATTGCAACTCCAGCCCGCTTTGATCGATCACCGGGTAGAAGGGCCGCAATTCGCCGTTCACAAAATTGAACAAAGGGTCGCGACTTGTGCCGCTGAAGTGCGTGAGCGCGAGTTCCCATTCTCCCAGTAAGGCGCTCATGCGAAAGGCCGCATCGGTTCGCAGATTTTCTGCGCCAGACTCATAGTCAGCCGATTTGGTATCGTAGGGAATTGGCAAGAGAAGACGCCCGTCTTCGCCGGGGAGTAAACGCTCACGAAAACCCGGCAGCGCATAAAGCTCAAGGCTCCCCCAGTCCCGGTACCACACCAGGTTCAGCATGGGCTGACCGAGCTTGTCTTCACCGTCGACGTCGCCCGTGGCGTCAATCTGATTGAGAATATCGACCAAGTGCGCTGACTCGACCACCTGCCAGGTTTCGGTCCGCACGCCACTGCGCAGCTCCCAACCCTCGCCGATATGCGTCCAACTCAGGGACTGGAAGTCGAACAAATTGCGCTCGCTGTCCCTATTGGCAAGTCGCGCACGCGGCGCAATGACCAACACATCTCGGCCCTCGTTCCAGTCGTGACGATAATGACTTTCCCAGAGCAGCGAACTGTCGTTGCGGGCTTGCCCCTGAGCACCTTCTTCGGAAAATTGGCGATACTCAAAGGTTAATTCCTGCCGCCATTCACTGGCATAGGCGCTTGCGCATCCGCAAGTAAGCAGCACGAATATGAACGGGAGTTTATGCACGCGGAGCCACCACGCCGGGAAAACGTTTGTCTATCCAGAGCAACATGGCCGGCAGGAAAAACAAATCCGCCAGTAAGGCACCGCCAACGCAGATAAAGGCCAAACCGTAAAACAGCTCGTTCATTTTTAAGTTGGCGAAAATAATAGGAATCAGAAAACCGACGCAGAGCATAATGCTGGTGATAATAATTGCACGACCAACCAAGCTATAGGTTTGCGCAACCGCCTGCTCCGGGCTTAGCGACGTTTCTCTGCGCAGCCGCCGATAACTCACCACAAAATGGATGGTGTCATCCACCACTATCCCTAGGGCGATAGTGAACACCAAAGCGCCGCCCATATTGATTTCACCAACAAAGAGGCCGCACAAACCGAAAGCCAGCACCGCTGGCATCAGGTTGGGAATCATACACAGCGTGCCCAAAATCACCGAACGAAAAGTGATGATCATAGTGAGGCACACGAATAGCGACACGATGACGCAGCCGATCAGCATGCTGCGAACATTCTCCTGACCAATAAAGGCAAACATCAGGAAAGGGCTCGCGGCTTCAACGCTGACAATCGCAGTTTGTTCTTCAAGAAAGCGCATGGCCCGGGCATTGAACGCGATGCCTTCCACACTGCTGATCGACTTCAGGTAGGCGGTGACGCGCAAGGCACTTTTGTCAAGATTAACGCTATCCTGCAGATCCAAACCGGGCGGCACACTGGACTCATAAACCAAAACATATTCAGCGGTGGCACGCGGATCATCCGGAATACGATACCACTCCTCCTGATCGCCGTGCATGGATTTGCTTAGGCGCTTCACAACGCGCGAAAAACTGGCCACGTGGAGTACTTCCGGTTGAGCTTCCAACCAGCCGACAAAGTCCTCAGCCTGCTGCAGGTACACCGGCTCGGTGACGCTGTTAGGGCCGTCACCGCGCAGGGAATATTCAATAAAGGCGTGGCCGGCCAAATGTTTTTCCGCAAAGGCCGCCGACTGTCGAATGGGCGCATCCTCGTAAAAAGCTTCCATCAAATCGTCATCGGCGACGTTGCTGAACGCCAGCGGCAACAAAGCTGCAACCAGTAAAAAACCTGCGGGCATGTACCAACGGCCGATACGAGGAAATAGTGCCTTCAACCACTCTACAATCGAAGTGACTGGCGCACGGCGCTGGGCCTTGGCGGGAAACAGAAGCACGACCGCCGGCAATAGGGTTAAGGTCAGCAGCAGTGCGATCCACACGGAAATCGCCGTAACAGTACCGAACTCCCGAAAAGGGGGCGAGGCGCTAAAATTCATAGCGCCAAAACCAATTGAGGTTGTGAGCGTCGTTAAAAATAGCGCTTCCAGGTTTTTATCAATACTGGCGCGCATAGCGACGAACTTACTATCGCCTTCGGTCAGGCGGCTAAAATAAGCAGACAGCACGTGCACACAATCCAATATCGACAGCATCACCACAACGTAAAGGCTGGACACATTAATGGCGTTGAAACTGTCGAATAAAAGTGTGGTCAAGCCCGCTGCTGCCGCTACGGTTGCCAACATCACCAGCACACTGCCCAAGGTGGCCGCCACCGAGCGCAACAACACCGCCATCAGCACAAGTAAGGCTAATAGCATGCGAAATTCAACCTTTGCCGCATCGTCAGTGGCCGTTTCCTCCAAGGCATGATCGAGCGCTACCTGACCGTTGATACGCAATTTCAGGTCGGGATGAAGGCCCTCGAACTTTTCCGCCAGAGCGCGCGCTTTTATCATCAATTCTGTTTTAGCGCTTACGGATTCGTCCGCTTTATCCAGGTCGACATAGGCCGCGACCATGGTTACGCGTGCATCGTCGGAAATAAGTATGCCGCGCAGTTCAGACTCGGCCATCACGATGTCGCGAATACGCGCAGTATCGGCTTCGCTATAGTCCAGCGGCTGGTCAATGAGATCTTCGACCCACAGCTCATCGCCCTCGGCGTAGGTATGCTGATAGTTGCTCAATGAATTGACACGCAGTACGTAGGGCAAGCGCCAGGTTTCTTGCGTCAGTTCCTGCAGAGCAGCCAAACGATCGGCGGAAAACAGATCTCCGTCTAATGATTCGACCAAAAACAGTAGGGTTTGCGACTTGGTAAATTCGCGCTCTATACTTTCATGCGCGAGCAGTTGCGGATTGTCGTCATCAAAGAAAACACGGTAGTCCGTATCAAAGGAAGGTTCATCTGTACCGCTTACCAGCCAGCCGCACAGCGCCAATACCAGTAGCGAAGTGATAAAGCGCCATTTGAGCAGGAAAGCCGAGAAGCTCTTTTTCATTATTATTCTGTCCGATTATTGTAAAGCCGCTGCGTAAGACACCTGAAATTAGGCCCCGAGTCAAATTCTGGCGGCTTTGTCTTCCCAAAGCTACTAAACAGACTAACCAGGCAAACTGAGCCCGCGTACCCGGATTAATTTCAAACCTGAACTGAATCTCCATGCGCCTTAAACCAATCGGTAAAGGCTTCTGTGATAAATCGGGAGAAGCAATTCAAGCGCGTATTGCCGCGCATGTCCGGGTGACTCAAGAGCCAGATTCCCGTGTCGAAATTTTTTGCGGGCTGCGCAATTTCCGTCAAGCTTAGGCCTGCTTCGACGGGAAGCAGGGCAACACCCAGACCCGCCTGTGCCATTGCAGAAGCGGCCCGCAAGGAGCCGGCCCGCGCGCTTACCCGAAAGCGCGGCAATTGTTTGTCGAGCCACTGACAAGCCGGTATTTGCAACAAGAGCCCTTCGGGCGCAATCAGGGGCACCGAGGGGAAAGCATTGTCGGGCAACTGAGAGAGGCCGGCGAGATTAGCAGAAAGCAACGAAGGCTGGCCGTAAAAGCGCCAGCCGAACTGACCCAATCGACGACCAACCAGGTACTCCGGCGGTTTATTAGTTGCTCGTAGTGCGATGTCGGCCTCACGGCGCGCGAGGTCGAGGTGCTCTTGCTCCGCGCGCAGCTCAATGGTGACCTGAGGATACTGCCGACAAAATTCCGCGATCAAATCAGGTACTATCCAGTCGAGAAAAGTATCCGGGCAAGTCAGGCGAATGGAGCCTTCTAACAAACTGTCTTTACCGACCACATGCCGCTCTACGTCATCCATGACATTCGCAACCTGTTTTATACGAGCAAACAGTTGCTCACCGTTATCCGTCAGTTTGTAGCGATTGTCCTGTCGATCAAACAGTCGCACCTGTATCCGCTCTTCGAGCTGGTTGATACGCCGGAAAACCGTGGAATGATTGACATTGAGTGCACGACTGGCTGCGCTGAGCGAGCCGCCCTCGGCAACCGCATGGAAGAAACGCATATCATCCCAATCTTTCACAGACGCCCCCTCCGGCCTCGCAGCCAAGCGAAGAATAGACGCGAAGCGCATCGGCGATAAGCCGCCCCAGGATGCGCATCATGATCAATGTTCATCAAGCAAGCGTTCCATGCTCCCTCTCGCCTCCAATACATGCCGTGCCGAATTGCAGTGGACCACAGAAAAAGTACAAGGATCTTTGCATTTTTGCAAAGGTGTCGTGCACTAAGAGGAAATTTTAAATCTTTTTTGCAAGTGCAAAACTGCAAAGGCTGACGTAGGCGCCTGCCGGATACAACCGTCCATACCCCACACGGCAAGGCATGGCATGGCACTCAACTAAAGGAGATCTATCATGAACCACCCAACACAGGAACTCGGAACTGCCCTGCTGCGAATCAGCCTCGGCATTATCTATCTAGCGCACAGCGTGTATCTCAAGCTCTTCGTGTTCACCCTGCCGGGCACCGTAGCCTACTTTGAATCCATTGGGCTGCACGCCGCTATTGCCTACGCCACCTTTCTGGTCGAAGCAGTTGCCGGCCTGGCATTGGTTCTAGGCTACCAAAGCCGCCTGGCAGCACTCTCACTTCTGCCCTTCGCACTTGGTGCCACCTGGGCGCATTCAGGTGCCGGCTGGGTGTTCAATGCCGAAGGCGGCGGTTGGGAATACCCTCTATTTCTTGTTGTGACACTTACAGTGGTAGCACTACAGGGTAACGGCGCTTTATCCATTCAGGATCGCTACGAACCGCTGCAAGCTCAAACTGCCTGACTTCTCCCATCCGGGCTCTGAACGCCGACGCGCGATAGCCTCGGCGTTTTTTGTTAGGGGAAAAATCTGCTTGTCAGACTTCCCTGAGCCGCTTATGTTTAGCCCCCATGAATGATGCTCATGATCTCAACCTTATATTTGAATCCAGAATCCCGCTAGTAGTACTCGAAACCTTCGAGGAAAAACGCGCCCTGCAGTTGCTCACCCGTGTCGCCATAAAACGCGGCTGCTCACTGCATTGCTGGTCGGTTACCGAAGGCATTAACCACCTCGGCTTTGGTCAACAGATCAAGGGTACGCAGGATTTGAGCGACCCTGAAGAAGCACTTAGACAAATCAAGCGAGAGCGCCAAGCCGCTATAATAGCGCTGTGCGATTTTCACCCCTACCTGGGCAATCCCACCATTGTGCGCCTGCTCAAAGACATCGCACAGGAAGCCGAGAGCAGCGGGCGGTCGCTGGTGCTTGTTAGTCATTCACTCAAACTTCCGCCGGAACTGACGCGGCTCAGCGCCTACTTCAAATTATCACTGCCGAGCGAGCAACAACTTGAATCCATGATTCGCGAAGAAGCTCGCGCCTGGGCGCAGGACAATAAAGGCAGCCGCGTAAAAACCGACCAACAAACCTTGCAACAACTGTTAGGTAACCTGAAAGGTGTCAGCTTTGACGACAGCCGCCGGCTCATCCGGGCAGCTATTCGCGATGACGGCGCCATCGACGAAAGCGACCTGCCTGAAATCAATCGCGGCAAGTTCCAGCTTATGGATATGGAAGGTATTCTCAGCTTCGAATACAACACCGAAAAATTTTCCAGCGTGGGAGGCTTACACGGACTCAAGGCGTGGCTGGAACATCGTAAGTCTTCATTTCTGGGCAATACTTCTGCCGCAGATCGCCCGAAAGGACTCATGCTGCTCGGCGTACAAGGTGGCGGCAAAAGTCTCGCAGCGAAGTCTATCGCCGGCGTTTGGGGGCTACCCCTACTGCGCCTGGATTTCGCAGCCCTGTACAATAAATATATTGGCGAAACCGAAAAAAATCTCCGCGAAGCCTTGCAGCTTGCAGAATTAATGTCGCCCTGCGTGCTCTGGATTGATGAGATTGAAAAGGGCTTATCAAACGGCCAAAGCGATGACGGAACGTCCCGGCGCATCCAGGGTACCTTGCTGACCTGGCTGTCGGAGCGCACCAAACCTGTATTTGTCGTCTGTACCTCCAATGATATTAGCGGCTTACCACCGGAGTTAGTGCGCAAGGGGCGGCTCGACGAAATCTTTTTTGTGGACTTACCTGACACGGCGGTTCGTGAGGATATATTTGCCATTCATCTTCGCAAGCGCGAGCACGACCCGAAGCAATTTGACCTATGCAAGTTGGCAAGCGCAAGCGAAGGTTTCTCCGGCGCTGAAATTGAGCAGGCTGTGGTCTCCGGCTTATACAGCTCCGCGGCAAGAGGGCAAAGTCTAAGTAGCGAAGTGCTATTGGATGAGCTGGTAAAGACTCGCCCACTGTCCGTTGTGATGTCGGAAAAAATTCAGGCCTTGCGACTCTGGGCTGCCGAGCGCACGGTCGCTGCATAGTCCGGCGACTAACAATATAGGCACAAGCCCTGACCCGATTTTCACTTGACCCTCCGATAGTCGCGGCCACACACTGGGCTAACGACAATTGCCCGAGGGCCAAAAGGTGGCTGCAACCATTAGCTCTGCGTCTATCGACGATCATCCCGCCCCCCCGGAACTATGGCACTCCCTCTCGGAGGGCGTGCGCGCCCTGTTCGAATGTCAGCAGTTACTTATTGCCGGCCCCGTATTAAAGCGCGCGCCTAAAGGGGACGGTCACCCGATCATGACCTTGCCCGGATTTGGCGGCGCTGACGGCTGTATGGCGCCACTGCGCCGCTGGATGAATCGCTGGGGCTATGATGCCCGTCCGTGGGGACTGGGGCGAAATTTCCCCAAATACCGTATGTCGTCTCTTGAAGACGCCATGCAGTTCCGCGAGAAGATGGTGGAGCGCGCGGCCAAAAATCTGGAAGCCATATTTATCGAAACCGGGAGCAAGGTGAGCCTCGTAGGCTGGAGCCTTGGCGGAATTTACGCCCACGAACTAGGGCAGCGCCATCCCGAGTGGGTGCGACAAGTCATCACTCTGGGTACGCCCCACGGCGACCCTCGTGGCACCGCCGCCTGGGACATTATGCGCAAACTCTACAATAGTGACGTTCCCGAAGAAGTTCAGGATGTTTCGGGCTGGATCGCCGCGAACAATGTCGAACTCCAGGTTCCCATGACGGTTATTTTCAGCCCCACCGATGGCATCGTCAGTCAGGAAATCGCCATGATCAACCATCCAATGGTTAAGCATCTGGCGGTCGACTCAAGTCATTTGGGCTTTGCGATGAATCCGAGGGTGTATTGGCTGCTGGCCAAAGAACTGGCTAAAGCCCTACCCGATTGAGCTAGCGCTCTTATCGCTACAATCCGGTAAGCGGTTTCAGCAATGTCGGAATCCAGGCTTTGAAGCGCAAGCCCGCGTCCATCCCGGCAAGACAGATGCAGGGCTCATCCTCAAAAGCGACGGGCTGATGCTCAACACTACCATCAAGATCTGCAACATCGCCCACGTGGAAACTACCGAGATTATCGCGATATCCGCCCTGTACTATAAGCGTTAGCTCGGAGCCTTTGTGGCTGTGCACCGGCATGGCCAAACCGGCACCGATACGCAGCAGAAATGACTTTCCTTCACGAATGGGCAGATTGAACTTCTCGATACCGGGAGCCAGTTTACGCCATTTCAGTTGATCGTAAGTATCGACACCCAATAAAGATTTCAGACGCTTTGGTACGAAACTACCGGCATTGCCGCCCCCTGTCGCCGGCACTCCTGATTGCGCCTTGCGCATTTCAGGAAGCTCGAGATCAAGAATCGCCCTCACCTTATCACGCGCCGACTCAGGCAGCGGTTTCGCCGGGAGGGACTCTAGCAGCTGTCCACCCAGCGCCTCGGCGCTGTCAATCTCACGCCTACATTGGTGGCAGCGCTCCGTATGGCAACCCACCACCAACGCCATAGCCGCTGGCAAGGTGCCCGCAGCGTAGGCCACCAAGGTTTCCGGCTGTAAATGGTGCTGACTGTTCATGCACTTTCTCCGTACATCGCTCGCAGAGCTTGCAAGGCCAAGCGTAAACTCGACTTTACACTGCCCAAGGGCATACCTGTATCACCTGCAATCTCACTATGACTCTTACCTTCGAAATAGGTCTTGTAGACCACCTGCGCCTGATTGCGCGGCAGGGCATCAAGCGCTTTCTGAATTTTATCAGCATCAAGCGCACCAAAATCATCTTCCGGATATTCTACGCCAAGCCCTGCTTCCAGATACTCGTCGTCCAGCGCATAGACCGCCCCCCTGTGCTTACGCAATCGGTCTATCCAGAGATTTCGCGCGATTCGAAAAAGCCAGGTACTGACGGCTGCTTTGCGCGACTGGTAAAGGTGCGACTTGTTCCACAGGGTCAACAAGGCTTCCTGACTTAAATCTTCGGCCAATCCGACATCCGCTCCCATCCCCTGAAGATAGGAATTTACGCGCGGCGAAAAATAATCAAACAGTTCCATAAAACTCTGCTTGTCGCGCCGACCGGCAATCTGCTCCATGCAGATGACCCAGTGCTGGGCATCAACGTTATCGCCGACGCTGTCTGTCATTCGTACTCCTTGATGATTACTGTACGCCGCTTTTCGCTAATCAGATCAGGCGCTGCGCGTATTTTTCTTCCCTAAAGTAGAGCATATAAACGACGCCAGCGACACCAAACAGGCTCCACACGCTCCGGGGCCGTTGCCTTCGCCATAACGACAAGGCTACCATGACGGCTGAATGTCTGGAGAGCTGTATGTCCCACCCAACGTCACCCCAAAATAAGGGTTTTGCCGACCTTATCGGCAATACGCCCCTGGTCTATTTGAGAGCTGCTTCGGAAGCGACCGGCTGCAATATTTACGGTAAGGCTGAATTTCTTAACCCTGGCGGCTCAGTCAAAGACCGCACCGCACTGGGAATTGTGCGAGCCGCCGAAGCCAGCGGCGAGCTGCGCCCCGGCGGCACTATCGTCGAAGGCACGGCGGGCAATACCGGTATCGGCATAACGCTACTCGCCAATTCACTGGGCTATCAGTCTGTTGTCGTTATGCCGCAATCATTAAGCCGCGAGAAGATCGGCCTGCTGGATCTCTATGGTGCCGATTTACGGCTTGTGAAGGCCACCAGCTACGATGATCCCAACCACTATATTCACACCGCCGAGCGGCTCGCCAAAGAGCTGGACCAAAAAAACGAACATGGCGCTGTCTGGGCACGCCAATTTGATAACACGGCCAACCGCGATATTCATTACCAAACCACCGGCGCCGAGATTTGGGAGCAGACTGATGGCAAAGTCGACGGGTTTATTTGCGCCGTCGGCACAGGTGGCACGCTCGCCGGCACCGCAGCAGCACTGCGTGAGCGCAATCCGGCAGTCAAGATTGGTTTGGCAGACCCAATGGGATCAGCCCTGTTCAATCACTTTGTGAACGGCGAACTCAAGGGTGAGGGGCGCTCGATTGCCGAAGGCATCGGCATTAGCTTTATTACCGGCAATCTGAAGGATTGCGAAATCGACATGCCATTTCAGATAAGTGACGCCGAAGCACTGCCGCATATTTTTCAGATCTTGCGCCACGAAGGCCTGTGCCTGGGCGGATCATCCGCCATTAATATCGCGGGCGCGGTTCGCATGGCTGAGGAACTTGGCCCGGGCCACACCATTGTGACGATACTCTGTGACTACGGCGATCGCTACAAGAGCAAGCTCTACAACCCGGTGTTTCTCGAGCAAATGGAACTGCCCGTACCCGATTGGCTGCGAGTGTAGCAAGCCAATTGCGGCGATCAGCTTTCCTCTGCAACGAGCTCGGCCGAAGTTTGCTTCCATAAATTAAGCTTAGCTGTGCGGTGAGCGCAGCTAG
Organism: Litorivivens sp.; assembly: GCA_041625575.1. GTDB lineage: Bacteria > Pseudomonadota > Gammaproteobacteria > Pseudomonadales > Spongiibacteraceae > Litorivivens. The sequence continues at coordinate 32,760 of JBFJTG010000014.1, read as the reverse complement.
CTCCGAATTGATTCGCGCATCCGGCCTTGCGATACTTCTTGGCACAATAACAAACCAAAGGACTCTCGCCATGGATATGAGCAGCATAATCACGCTGGTAATAGCCGCATTCTTAATGATGTATGCGGTAACCATCTACAATGGCCTGGTAAATCTGAAGCACTCCGTATCCAAGCACCTTGCCAACATAGACGTCTTGCTCAAACAGCGCCACGACGAATTGCCCAAGCTGGTTGAAACCTGCAAGCAGTACATGCAATACGAACAAGAGACACTGGAAAAGGTTATCCAGGCGCGTTCAATGGTCGCCAAAGCCCAAGTCAAGGGCGACATGAAAGCACTCGGCCAAGCCGAGACCGGCCTGCGTGCAGGCTTGGGGAATCTATTCGCGCTCGCAGAAAATTACCCGGAGCTCAAAGCAGACGCCTCCTTTCAGCACTTGCAACAACGTATCAGCGGTTTGGAAAACAGCATTGCCGATCGTCGCGAATCCTATAACGAGGCCGTGAACAATAACAATGTTCGTATTGAGCAGTTCCCGGACGTGCTTATCGCCCGATTCCTGAATTTCGGCGCCTTTGAGCTTCTGGAATTTAGCGATGAAGAGCTAAAAGACGTCAATATAAAATCGCTTTTCAGCTAATAGCCCATGGAGAGTTTTAGCGACCTAATCTGGACGGAAATTTTCGCCTTAGGCTTTGGTGTGTTCAGCTGGTTCGCTTGCTTTAAGAGTTTAAAAGTTGCCCGACTTATAGAAGACACCCCCACCTCGAAGATACGTTCGGCGCATCAGGGCTATATCGAAATTGTCGGCCGTAGTGAATCCAATCAGGACAACGAAGTATTACACGCAAAACTCACAGGCAGCCGCTGCGTCTGGTTTAGCTTTGAAATAGAAAAATACACCAGCAACGGTAAAAATAGCTCGTGGAAGACAATAGAAAAAGGCACCAGTAGAGCTCCGATTCTGTTCAACGACGATACCGGCTATTGCTTTATTCACCCCGACCGTGCCGATGTCAGCACACATACAAAAAAGGTATGGTATGGCAGCAGCCGCCATCCAACATCAACGACAAGCAGCGGGATATTCAATCGTCGGTATCGCTATACAGAAACGCGCATACACGCCGGCGATCCCATTTACGCCCTGGGTCATTTCGAAACAGTGCACCCTCCCTCCGCCGCTGATCAAACAAAAACTTCCATGAACACCTTGATCAATCAATGGAAACAGGACTACGACGCACTGGTTGCAAAGTATGACCGTGACGGCAATGGCGAAATTGATATACAGGAGTGGGAAAAAGTGCGGATCGATGCACAGGCAGAGGCGGCGAAAAAGGTACGTGACAATTATGACCACACACCGGTCAATGTGATGAGTTACAGCCCTGCGCGCGGCCAACCCTTTGTGATATCAACCAGCGAACCCAAAGACTTGAGTCGTCGCTACCGCTGGCAATTTATCGGCTTCGGTCTGCTGGCAGTGGCCTGCACACTAGGTTTTTTCTATTTATTGCCGGTCACCATCGACGCATGGAATAACGCTTAGCCACCTTATAGCGCCGTACTATCATTAATCAACCCCAACATTACAGATGCGGCTTCGGTATAGGTGCGCTCGTTAATGAAAGCATGCTGCGTACCGGTATACATGTCGCGAAAGCCTCGCTCCAAGCGCGTGCCCTCACGTATAGCTGTGGTACCTGCAGCCAAATGCACAAACTGACATATTTCCCGGCAAGCCTCGGTGGCATAGGTCGCCGATAACCGCATGTTCAGGCGCATCTCTACGCTTAGCTCTTCGCCACTCTCTACGGCGCGCTCTACACGCGTAAAAGCGTCGACAACCCCCACTCGCGCTGCTCGCCACATACCTTCGTGATGAGCCAAATTACGTTGGAACGTCAACTTGTGGGATAGGGTTGTGGGGTCACCCATGCGGGTTTTTTCCTTTGCCATTTGTAGCACGTCATCGAGCTGCGAGCGTGCAACACCCAATGCCCAAGCCGCATGGCCTGCCCCCGTCAGGGGCATCACACCTAATTTGTAAATGTGTCCACCCCGGTGTGGCTTGCGCGTAAACAAGGGGAACGTTCGATGCTCCGGCACAAACAAATCGGCGACATTGTAATCGTAGCTACCCGTGCCTTTTAATCCCTGCACATGCCAGCCATCAGTGAACGTGATTTGTTCCCGCGGAATCACGGCCACCTGCATATCCGGCAAGCCTGTATGATCATCCATAATCATCTCACCGCTCACCAACGGAATAAATCCGGCCACGACATACTGGGAGTGCCCGGTGCCACTGCCGAAATTCCATGCGCCGCTCAGCTGATAACCGCCCTCGACTTTTTCCGCCGTACCGTTGGGTGCAAACTGGCCGCCCATTGTGACGCGATGCTCATTTTTTACAAAAACCTCATCGAAGCCTTCGTCATTTAAATACGCTGCCGCAAAGGCAGCCGACGGGAAGTTTGCTATGGCAATCCAGCCAACAGATCCGTCCTGCCGCGCCAATTCTTGCCACACATCCAACATTTCCAGCAAGCCGGGTTCACTGCCATGCGCGACTTTGGGGTTCATCCACCGCATCAGGCCGGACTTCCACAGCACATCAACCACTTCTGGCACGAGCGTTCGTTCTTGTTCAGATTTGCTCGCATTGGCCATAACAATAGCTTCAACCGAAGCTGCCATAGCGCGTCCATCAGCAGATGTGCTTACTGTCATCGACTTTCTCCTTGTTGCATTAATTACTTTACAAACGCATAGTTACACGAGATACAACGACATGCGCGGCGCACTATAATTCATCACTCAGCCGCCCTTTTGCATTACAAGCTGTTAAGACAGCGGCTCTTTACATACCTAGTTCAGCCGGAAGAACAAAATTTATGGGACGCACTACAGATACAAGAGAAAGAATTCTGGATGTTGCAGAAGACTTCTTTGCCCGGCATGGTTTTGCCGCAACCTCGATTACAGACATAGCCGAAGTTGTGGGAATTCGAGGACCGGGTGTTTACAAGCACTATCGCAATAAACTACACATTTACGAATGTGTTCTGGCTCGGCTCTTCGATCCGCTACACGACGTGATCAAGGAAATGAGTCACGGCGAATCGCCGGAAGACATGTTTCGTCAAGTCGCAACGATTTTGAGTAACCACGCCCAAAACCCGAACATGGCCAAGCTAATTCAGCATGCCACACTGTCAAATGATGAGACGCTGACCATACTCGCGGAAAAATGGTACAAACCTTTTTTCGGTTACATCACGGAGCTAGCGAAAAACAGTGACCAGGAGTGGATTAGCATTCCTTCCGTCATGACATTTCACTGCATGATATTGGGCTATATCACCCTTGCCCCGCTGCATAAAAAAATATTTGATATCGAGCCGCTGTCTACCGAACAAGTTAATGCGCAATTGCAAGTTCACAAAACACTGGTGTCGTTTATCAGCGCCTGATAGGTCGAATATTTGGGATTGTCGATCGCCAGCTGCCGCAAAGTTTGAGCTTCAAGCACCGACAACAATTCACTGTCACCTCCATCAAACTTTCCGGCGGCAATGGCTTCACTCAAACGCACTTGCAGAGTTTGTGAGCCCCCCTCCTCGCCTAAGAGCGCCGACCAGGTCTCCTTCTTTGCCTCTGCGTTAGCAGGCCCTAGCACGATTTCCCGCTGCACGATTGCCAGAACGTTAACTGCTATTTTCAGTTTAAACTGCAGGGCATTGTCCGTCAGGGCAGCAGCGACATCGCCTTGTAGAAACTCACTTACGGCACTTAGCAAATCAGCGGCCGGCGGATAAAACTCGCTCATGGTTGCTGTCCTTTCAATAAGGCAATTAAATCAATTTCACATTCCGATACGCGCCGCCCAATGGCAGCGCGCTCTAACGAAGACTCTCTGCCGCTCATATGCACATGAGCTTGATAAAGGCATATTACAGCCCACTTCAAGGTACCGAACACTTCCCAGTAGTGGACCGCTTCGGCATCAACGGCTGCGCCTCCGGCGGCCTCGTATGCGGCGTAGAGTTCAGCGCGCTGACCAAAGCCCCCTACCGGCTTATCGCGGTGCCCAAAACGCCAGGAGTTCACACACAGCCAGCCCAAATCTTCCATCGGGTCGCCGATATGGGCCAATTCCCAATCGAGCACAGCAGTAATCCCCTGTTCGTCTATCAGCAGATTGCCATTACGAAAATCTCCGTGCACCACAGCCTCGGCGCCAGAGGGCCGAGCACGCTGTTCCAGCCATCGAAATGCATAGTCTAGTACCGGCGACTGCAGCGGATAGGCGCGATAGGATTCACGATACAAGTCAATTTGAGTCCGAGCGTCCAGGCGCGGGAGCGATACTCTCCCGTCAAGGGCAATGCCATGGATTGCCGCCAAACTGGTGGCACATTGATTCGTGAGCTTACCCAGAACCGGGGAATACTTGGGATCACGCAGAATACGCTGCGGCAAGGCTTCGCCATTCACCCGCCGCATAATAAAACCTTCACCAAAATCACTCCCCGAAGGCAAACCAAGCAAGACCTCTGGTGCCAGCACTCCAGCTCTGCGAGCGGCCCGAATCAATTCTGCCTCCCGGGTTTTGGGCAAGGCAGCGCCAAATTGCTGACCGTCCTGGCCGAGCCTCAAGATCAATTCTTGGCACAGATCGCCCGTTCGCGCGATAAACGCCCATGTCTGAGCGGCAGCCCCGCCGGTCAGGCGCGATAGCGCTTCGATCTCAAGCTGCTCGCCTAACAATGGCGCCAGCTGGGCTCGCAAGTAATTGCCGAGCTCTTGTTCCAGATCGCTCATAACGTCCTCGCCGCGCGCGGCGCGATGCGCTCAGCTATCGCCATCAGCTTCACTAAAATCATAACCAGGCCCATTGTCTGCATAACGCCGAAGCACCTGTCTGGCAACGGACTGGATATGTACCTCGTCGGGGCCATCGTAAATGCGCGCTTCGCGGGCATGCCGGTACATGCGGCTAAGGGGGGTGTCATCGCTGAGGCCCGCCGCGCCATACACCTGAATCGCCCGATCAATTACCTTATGTAACATACGCGCGCCGGCCACCTTGATACTGCCGATCTCGATACGAGCCGCATCACCCCGATCAATTTGCTTGGCTGCGTGCAAGGTCATTTGCCGGCAACTCTGAATCTCAAGTTGACTGTCAAACACATGCTGCTGCATGAGCTGCTTCTCTGCGAGGGAGCCGCCAAAAGCTTCGCGTTCGTGCAGACGCCTACACATTAAGTCAAAAGCTCTTTGGGCCTGCCCCAGCCAACGCATGCAATGAAAGATGCGCCCGGGGCCGAGCCGGCGCTGGGCAATTAGAAAACCTTCGCCGCGCCCCCCTAGCAAATGACTCTCGGGAACACGCAAGTTCTCGTAGGCAACTTCGAAGTGTCCACCGCCTATCCCCAGCACCGGTGTGTCACGCACAATCCGGTACCCGGGAGTGTCCGTCGGCACTAAAATCATGCTGAAGGCCCTGTGAGGAGCGGCATCGGGTTCCGTGCGGCACATGACCGTGGTGTAGGCTGCAATATCAGCACCCGTGGTAAACCATTTCCGCCCCTGAATACACCACTCGCCATTTTTCAAATCGGCGCGGGTTTGCAGCTGAGTCGGGTCTGAGCTGGCGACCTCGGGCTCGGTCATAGCAAAACTCGGGCAAATATCCCCCGCAACCAAAGGCTTCAAGTAACGCTCGCGCTGCTCTTCACTCGCGTACTGGTTCAGCATCAGGGAGTCTTGCAGGCTGTAGGTACCAAAAACCCGCTGGGCGTATTCGGAGCGACCTATAATCTCGTTGAGATATACGTACTCCATGAAAGGCATTCCACCCCCGCCAAGGCTCTTGGGGTGACCCAGGGCCCAAAGGCCCCTCTGCTTGGCCAGCATGGCTAACTCGCTAACACGCTGCTCTGACAGCGCCTTGTCAGCCCCATGCAGAACCGGCTCCGCAGGGTAGATATGCTCCTCAAGAAAATCCTTGAGAGCGGCCCGAAGTTCAACCCAGTTGGCATCGCCCACAGAGGTAAGCCTCCCTTATTAGTATTTTTAAGCCCGCGCTTACGATATCACCGCCCACCAAATTATTGTCAAGATTATTGACTTTGTAGCTATATCACTTCTAGCATCAGACCACAGTGAATGGCAAATTTCAGCCAAAGCCCGTAATCCCTAACTTGCGAGGAAACCCTGATGACAAGCCCGCCCGAGTTCAGCGCACTGGGCAACATCCACCACGCGGCTTACCGTTGCCGTGACGCCGAGCAAACCCGCTGGTTTTACGAGGATGTGCTGGGGCTAAAACTCGCAGCGGCTTTTGAAGAAAACATTGATTTCGGTGAAAACCTGGGCCGCAATCGACACTTCATGCATATTTTTTTCGAACTGGGCGACGGCAATTATTTAGCCTTTTTCGACGAACCCGCGATTTCCGAAGAAGCAGATTTTGCCCGCAAAGACAGTTTTGATATGCATATTGCCCTTGAGGTCGACTCTGAGGAGGCCCTGTTAGCCTGGCAATCTCACATTAACCAATCTGGTAAAACGTGCCTCGGACCGATTGATCACGGTTTCGTGAAATCTGTCTATATGTACGACCCCAACGGCATTCAGGTTGAAATCACCTGCCGGGTAAACAATTACAGCACACTGATGGCGGAACACGGGGCTGCGGCCAATAACAACCTAAAGGCCTGGACAAAGAAAACCCGCAGTCTGAAGGAAGAACGCTTTAGCAAGGCCAAACTCGACGCCCGCGCCCGCACACAGTCATAGGAACGAGCAATGCCCAAAGCCAAACTCTACGAGAGAATTCCTTACCTGATCGTTTTTCAGGACAAAAGCCCCTTCAAGGAAACGTACGCTGGCCCCATGGATTTCGGTGCCCTGAAAGCTCACCTGCTGAAGCCAACCTCAGCCAAAACTGACAGTGTAATTGTATTTATGCACCCCATTGGCGGGGGCGAATACCTGCCCATGGTGTCTGCTTTGGCGAAGGCGGGCTATCCCGTGATCTATTGCCAGAGTCGCTACCCGGGCAACGACTCCGCACTGATTATGGAAAAAGTTGTCATCGATCTCGGCAACTGCATTCGACATGCCAAGGAAAGTCTGGGCTACAAAAAGGTCATTCTGGCAGCGTGGAGTGGCGGCGGCTCGCTCTCTTTGTTTTACCAGAGTCAGGCGGAGAACCCAACGATACGCGAAACGCCCGCTGGTGACCCGCTGGATCTGGCCGCCCAAGCCCTGATACCCGCCGACGGCATTATGATCCTCGCCGCGCACGTCAGTCGCGCCCACACACTCACGGAGTGGATGGACGCGTCGATTCAGGACGAATCAAACCCCGATCTACGTGAACGTGAACTCGACCTCTACAACCCCGACAATCCACATCAGCCCCCCTACAGTGATGCCTTCATACAGCGCTATCGGGCAGAACAGATTGAGCGCAATCGCCGCATAACTCGCGGGGTTCGAGAAAAGCTTCGGGCGTTGCGCGATAGCAATCGTCCCTACGAGGAATATGCCTTCGTCGTACACGGCACCATGGCAGATCCACGCTGGCTGGACCCCACAATCGACCCCAATGGCCGCAAGCCCAATTGGTGCTACCTCGGTGACCCGCAGAGTGTTAACAACGGACCGGTCGGGCTAGCGCGCTTTTGCACGCTGCGCAGCTGGCTATCGCAGTGGAGCTACGACGATTCAAACGCCGACGGTGTAAAGTGCGCTGCAGAAATTTCCATTCCGGCCTTGGTGATAGGCAACGGCGCTGATGATGCGTGCACGCCAAGTCACACCCACAGGCTCTACGATGCCCTTACCGTTCACGATAAGGAGTTGCATGAAATTGCAGGAGCCACGCACTATTACTTTGGTCAGGCTGAACAGTTACTAGAAGCCGTTAACGTGTGTTCGCGTTGGCTGGACAGGCATAACTTCTGACATAAATGGTCGGCGTTGAGGGGCCTCAAAAGCAGCCGCGACAAAGCCCCCGCTAATAAAAAGCCCCGCATGTGCGGGGCTAAATTCATCTGGTAAGCGCAATCTTTCAGCGCTGGTTCTGCTCTATTAGTCGGGTGCGCAAAGCACTCGCCAAACGCCGGGCGTCGTAGCTGCGGGCATTATCCTCTTTCGGATTTTTTCGCATCAACACTTCAAGACTGTAGGAATAAGAAGTTCGACTTGTGGTTGTGCTTACACCCGACCCGGGCGTCACGAACGTACCTCCGGAAACGACCGTGTCGCAGTTGCCCAGCAAATCACAATTACGATAGTAGGTTTGAGATTGGTGATAGCTCGCGCCAAAACCACTGTCTACGGTCGAGCTACGAACCTTCTTGTCTTCATTGCGCTCTGCTGTTTCAAACCAATCGAAACCTTGCGCCAGAGTTAGCTCCGCAGCACGCAACAATGCATAATCCTGCACTGTTTCTGAAGGGGTGCTGCTGTTACCAACGAAGGTTATTCGGTAGCGGTTATCTCCCAGAGGAGTTTCCGTATACCCGTAATCCCCGCGACTTTCAGCTGGCTTGTACGGTGTTTCCGTTGCGCAAGCCACCATAAGAGCTGTGGAGAGCACAATCATACCTGTAAGCCAAGTTCTCACGTTAAACCTCCTCAAATAAGACTTTGTGTTTTCAGCAGTCTAACTACAACTGCGGGAAACAGTGTACACCTTAGAGATTAACGAAAGCTTAATAGGCGAACGCCTTACCATGGTTTGGACCTCCGTCCGCACAGGACGCCACGTCGCTGTCGGCAGTGAGCCTAAGCGGCTATTAGGGTAGAGGCGGTCTATGGCGGGCTGGCAATCCCCACTTTATGCCTCTATTAGCCGAGTGGTATAATTTTATACAAATCTAAAAATATGCAGTATCCATCGGAGGCAGCGCCTTGGATTTTCCAGAAATCCCCGGGTACAAAATAAGCAGACAACTGGGCAAAGGCGGCATGGCAGTTGTCTACCTGGCCATTCAGGAGGATTTCGAACGCGAAATCGCCCTGAAAATCATGGCAAAACATTTACTTTCTGACGCCAGCTTCAGCGAACGTTTCGTACGCGAAGCACGAATTGTTGCTCAACTATCACATCCGAATATTGTCCCGGTATACGACGTAGGCCACTTTGAAGATTATCACTACATGGCAATGGAGTATCTGCCACTGGGAGACCTCAAAGGGAAACTCAAGAAAGGGCTAACACTATCTGAAGCTATCACAATTATTCAGTCCATTGCGCATGGTCTTGATTACGCGCACAAGAAAAACTTCATCCACCGGGATATCAAACCGGAAAATATTCTCTTTAGGGCAGACGGGAGCCCCGTTATTTCAGACTTCGGAATTGCGCGCGACACCGAGTCCGAAACGCGCATGACGATGACGGGCACTGTAATCGGCTCACCCCACTATATGAGTCCGGAGCAAGCGGAGGCCGCGCCACTCGACCGCCGGACTGATTTATACAGCCTCGGCATTATTTTTTATGAAATGCTGGCAGGTACCGTCCCCTTTAGTGGCGAATCTGCAATATCGATCAGTATCAAGCACATCACGGCGGCAGCCCCTCCGCTCCCGGACGCGATGGCCGACTTTCAAGAGTTCATCAATATCGCGCTAGCCAAAGATCGAGAAGAGCGCTTTCAAACCGGTGCCGAGCTTAGCCATGCTCTGGGCAATCTCTTAAAAAATTTGAGCGACTCCCGCGCCAATACCACCCTCTTACCCCGCCAGGAAATGGCGAAAAGCGGTAACGCTGCCAGCAATAAAAAACCTGCAGGCTCGCGCGCCCCGAAGTCATCACGCTCCTCTCGCCCTGCTACCCCGCGAGGTGCCGGGCGTCAAAAGCGGAACCAAACCCCGGCTCCAAATCGCTTGGAAACGCAATCATCCCGGATAACAAAAACCCTTATCGCGCTGGTGATTCTTAGTATCGCGGCACTGGGAGGCCTTGGCTTCTGGTACTACCCCGACATAATGGACAAACTCGACTACAAGAATGAGAGCATCGCTCGTGATACCACTGCCATCCCTAGCCCGCGCCAACAGGAATTATTAGCCAACGCTAATAAAGCCATTCAGGAAGAACGCTATTATTCGCCCGCTGGCAATAATGCTCAGTATTTCCTGACAACACTGCTTGCACTAAGCCCCGACTTGGCACAAGCAAACATAGGCATCGAAAATCTTTTCCGCTTATACCTGGATAAAGCAGAAACTGCGATCGCGTCACAGAAACTTGATGAGGCGACCAACTTTTTGAATCAATCCTCGCAAATAACCTTTTATATACAGAATCAAGAACTGCTGAAAGAACAAAAGGAATTGAGATCGCTTGTGATTTCGATGCAACAACAATAGCTGGTGGTGATCACGCACAAAATCAAAACCGTAAGAACCAAGATGCGCTGACAACTTAAACCTACCCGAACACGCCGGTGACAAGTAAATTGAAGACGATGCTTTAACTTCCGGACGAATCGATCGGGCACACCGGATCAGTGATAACGACTAGAAATTCCACTGTAGCCCGGCGCCATAGCTGCCAATCTTTTTCTCAATTTCAACTTTAGATCCCCTAAAATTACCGTTACCGTCGTCGCCTTCAAAGCTATAAACCTGATAACGCAGGTCTACAAAATAACTCATTTTCTCGGTGAGGGGCGCCCTCCAGGCAAGCTCTACATTTGAGCCCTCGGAATCACCCTCGTATTCAAAATCCAGACCTGGGGAGGTAAAATTGTCGTCGTACACACCGTCCAGAAAGGCATAGGAAGCGCTGAAACTCACTGTGCCCTTGTCGTATATCGGCAAACTATAACTCGCACCAACGAAGAAGCCGTCTTCTTTGAAGGTTTGGACATATCTCGGAGACTGCGCAGCCAGAGTACTTGTAACGGTTTTCGAGATAACCTCATCTTTGCTATAGCCCAAGAAAGTTTTAATACCAAAAACGACATGCGTACCAAAGATAATATCTAGATCTTCGTATTTTACCGCCGCCTGGGTCCCGGCAAAGGGAATGGTCGTGCTGGTGAACGACTCATCAATACTGTCTTCAAAATTCAGTGTCAGGTAATAGTCTTCATAGCTCGCCGTTAGGCCCAGCGACGCGCTCGCCATATCGACATCAAACCTACCCCCGGCATCAGCGGGCAAGCTACTGGTGCCCTTGAGACTGTCCGCTTGAAAACCCAGGTTTTTCATTTGTAACCCGAACACAGGCTCCCACTCGATTTTTGCGAAAAAAGACTCCGCCGAGAAGCCCGACTGAGCGACGGTCACTAGTGCGCAAGCAACTGCTATCATTCCAGGCTTCATTATTTGTTTCCGTTTGTTAGAACCGTCGAAAATAAATTATCACTACGGGTTTTTCTGAATGTGCGCGACCTGGGAAAGCCAGCCTACGCATCCGGGCATATTTCGATTGCCGACTCTACGCCGGGAGGTTAATCGCCATATGCCACCTTAAAGCTGCGCACTAGTCTAGCGTAATTAATCGACGCTAGCTTCTGATTGACTGCCGATACGGACAAAACAGGAGCCACTGACCTTTGCACATTTGCGGAGTCGCACTCAATAGGTCAAGATCCTCCTCTTGTCATTTCAAGCCTTTCACGGTTACGGATAACTAACGAAGTAAAAAATCGAGACGAGGGCGACAATTGCCGCGGCAACAACCACAGGGCGCCAAGTCCGGGCGCGGCCGGCATCTTCGGAATTTGAAAGATTCGATTGTGAGTTTGAAGACATGTATTTCTGAGTAGCACTTAGCGCCTTGTGCTCCAGACGTACCAATACAACAGTGACATTATCGGCACCGTCGTTAGCAAGCGTTTTTGCAATTAACCGATCGGCGATCGCATCCAGATCATCACTAGCTGCGAGTAAAGCCGCAATATCTTCGTGTGATACATAGTCACTCAGACCGTCACTACACAACAAGAGGACCTGCCCATCTTCAAATTCATCCTTTATCGAATCGACATGAAGCTGCTGGATGTTTTCCTGCCCAATGGCCTGAAGGACAACATTGCGACCGGGGTGGACCGCCGCTTCTTCTTCACTGATATGCTGTTCTTCCAGCAAACGCTGAATCAAAGAGTGGTCACGAGAAACCTGGTCCAATCCGCGTTCTTCACTCCACAAATAACAGCGGCTGTCACCCACCCACGACACTTGATAGCCGTCGCCATGAACCAATAAGGCGACAACCGTCGAAGCCATACCCGGACGGCCTATCCCGTCCAAGGGTGCAGCTAGCACACTATCATGCGCCTGATGTATCGCGTCTTCCAAACTCGAGCCAGCTTCCAGTTCCTGCCGAATAACCCGGCAAGTAATTTCACTCGCTACCTCTCCGGCATCCTGGCCACCAACTCCGTCGGCAAGAACCCACAGATTCATTTCGGGACAGGCGGCAAAACTGTCTTCGTTGTTGCTACGATGACAGCCGATATCGGATCTGGCGGAAAATTTAAGCATGCAGCTTGATCACTTGAGCAGGAAACATAAGCAAACTTTACGCCTCATTTCAATGCGGCCACTCCTGAACTGCGTGGCATCGAGCTTGTTGTTAGAATAGTTAGCTTTCGTGCTTTGCAACCTGGCGTTGCAAGATCCCCAGCCCTAGCCTATACCAAGTAGCGCCTGCCTGTCAGCAAGCACTTGCGCTTCCAGCCATCGCACCGGTCAGCATTTACGGGCCTGAAATCTGCTCGCCCTTGCGCCCTGGCAGAGTCCGCCAGCAGGCGCCAGATGCCACCGGCTTTACGGCCCAGGTTTATTTAGCCGCCAAATCACGCAACTCACCACTGTACTGGCGGCATTCGCGCCATAGCCACTTGTCATAATCCCGCATAGCGCCACGCATAGCATTTCGACCGCTATAGCCACGCACCAATCGACCTTTGCGCAGGGCTTCTTGTAGTTTTATTGACTCTAATTTGGCGCGCCTGCATTCAGGCCAGTCAGCGGCCTGCGAAAAAATCGCGATGCTTAGAAGAGAAAAAAAGGAGAACCCGGAAATAACAGTTTTCATAAAGCGACCTCCTTGTCGCACTCAATTTTGCCTGACAGCTTACAATAAAAACTCCATGCCGACAGTTATCAAGTCGTAGTCAGCGACCACGTTGCTGCCATTATCTTTAAATTCGAATCGATCGAATTCGACCACCACATTCATCCCGGGCGCGCCTGAAAATCTGAGCCCCACCCCCCAAAAGGGATCTACACCATCTTCATAAAAACGATCGATAAAGTTGGATCCCGCCCGGCGTTCGTCAGTAACCTGTTCCCAACTGATAACCCCGCCCTTAACGAAGGCATTCACCCCCTGCCCGAGTGGCAGGTCAAATACCATATCCAGTGTTATTCCGTCGGTTTCAGCTTCTGCACTGGCGGTCGGTGTTGTTACCGCGGATTGCCCAAAGCTCACAAAAGACAAGTTGCCTCCCAAAAGCCCCGAGCGAAAGCCCACGCCTGCTCGGAAGCCAATGTCCTTGTCATCAATATCGCTTCCCGCCGGGAAACGGCTTTTACTTATGTCCTGGCTGGCTTCGCCTACGCCAAAATCGAGTACGAGAGCATCTCTGCGATTGTGATCAGCGAGCGTCAGGGGCGAGAGCAGCATGAAAGCCAATGGCAGGAGTGGAAGAGTTTTCATGGCTTTCGCCCTCAGCAATTAATGTTGAGGGTAGTCTGCACCGACAGAGATGAACAGAGACTGAATGCGCTATGAATCGTCGCTCAGGAGACTGTTACACAGATAGTCCGTCAATTCCTGAATTCGCTCGAATAGGGGATAAGCGGGATCGTGAATCCAGTTCATGATGACAGCGTTTATCGTCCCAACAATCATTTCACCAATAAACTCGACGCTATAGCGCTCGCTCAAATCTCCCAGCAAACGCCCCTCTTGCGCCAGATGAATAAAGCCCGCATTAAGTTTGCCGAGCTGCTGGCCCACATGGCTGTTTTCGCTGGAAAGGTCCATCAAAGCCTGATGAATTAGCAAACGCTCCAACTCCTGGTAGCGCTCGAGGTTGTTCACGATCACTGAAAAAATAAAACGAATGCGCTCGGCTGTCGATGAATACTTCTCTATTGCGAGCTCTATGACGTTAGAGGTCTCGTCATAAAGCATGGAATCGCTCAACTCGCGAATCAAATCCTGCTTAGAGTTGTAGTAATTGTAAAAAGTCTTGCGCGCGACTTCCGCCGCCTCACAAATTTCTTCGACCGTTGTCAGATCGAAGCCTTGGCTTGCGAAGAGGGAAAGCGCAGCTTCGTTAATACGAGCGCGCACCTCTAACTTCCGGAGTTCCCGGCGACTAAGCGCAGCGTCCTCCGGAGTTAACGACTTTAATGCCGGCCTTGCTGCTGTCATGCCGACCTTAACGCCACAATCACAGGCAGCACAGACTTAAAGTACATTCGGTGGTGCGGGATTGGTCTGACTGATAATACCTTCCACCCTAGCCCTTAAGGCATTGTCCGATTTCTCGGTGCTCGGCCGGATCCAAAACTTATCTTCTTTCAGTGCAGCAACGGCATAGGCTGCGACTTGTTGCGGCGAAGTGGTTTCCAGCTCCATACCGAAATCCTGCATCATCTTCCTCATGTCGTCGACCGAGCTGATACCCGAGGCTTTTACGCCGCTACCGGGTAAGTCTGCCGGCCGCACACGCTCGGAATTGAAGAGCCCGGTATCAACAACATGTGGACCAGGGAAAAGCGCATTGATTTTCACCGGCGATTGTTTGGCCTGCATCTGAAAGTACAGGGTTTCCGTGATCGCCTGCACGGCCGCTTTGGTTGCGGTATAAATTGGCGCGTCAGGCAACATGAGAAAAGCGCCGTTACCCGATCCCGTCACCACAAAATGCGCTTCTTTATTTTGTGCTACCAGTTTTGGCATAAAGGCGTTAATCGAATGAATGACGCCCCACATATTGACCGCGAAACCCCACTTCCAGTCATTGAGGTTGTAGTCCCACATATCCCCGGCCTCACCGGCGCCAATACCCGCATTGGCAAATACCAGGTGCACCTCACCAAATTCCGCAAAGGCCTTGTCTGCCAGCGCGTTTAAGTCATCCTGCTTGGTGACGTCGGTGCGGACACCGATAGCCGCAGATCCTCGCTCGGCCAGTGCCGCTACAGCAATGTCCAGTGCCTTTTGATCGACGTCAGCGAGCACAATTTTTGCCCCTTCCGCCGCCAGGGCATCACCCAAGGCACGGCCTACGCCGCTGGCACCACCGGTTATAACCGCTACTTTGTTTGAAAAATCTTTCACCTGCGACCTCACACTTTATTAGATTATTGGCGGCCTCGTTATGCCGAGACCGATTGCAGCTTCATGACTGTATTACAGCAACCGAAAAATTTACACACATGTTACCTTTTTTTAATCTCCTCTGAATTAGGCACGACACAGCCTTGGCGCCTGTCATCGCAGCGGCTCTGGTGGCATAATGCGCGGCAGTCAGAGCCCGCAACAGGACCAGCCATGAGCCGCAACACCCTCGCCGAGCACCTAAACGCGAGCACCGCGCCCGACCTCAATACCGTGATAAACGGGATCGCCCAATGCTGCTCGTCGATACAAGAAAAACTGCGACTTGGCGATCTGGGCGGCATATTGGGCTCAGCCGGTGCCGACAATGTGCAGGGCGAAGTTCAGAAGAAACTGGATGTAATTGCCAACGACATGCTGAAAGAAGCCCTGCAGGCCTGCCCTGCGGTGCGCGGCATTGCTTCCGAAGAAGAGGACTCGGTGGTTGCGGCCAATGCCGACGGCCAATTTCTGGTTACCTACGACCCACTGGACGGCTCGTCCAACATCGACATCAACTGCATGGTCGGTACGATTTTTTCGGTTTTGCCAGCACAGGGAAAGGGCGAACTTAACGAAACCGAATTTTTACAGCCGGGACGTCAGCAAGTCGCCGCCGGATACGTATTGTATGGCCCCTCGGTCATGTTGGTGCTAAGCACAGGTGAGGGCGTCAGCATGTTTACGCTTGATCCGCGCAGTGGCGAATTTATCAAAACAGTCAACAAGGTCACCATTGACCGGGACACCAAAGAATTTGCGATCAATATGTCCAATCAGCGCTTTTGGGCGGCGCCCATGCGCGAATATGTGGCGGACCTGCTCGCGGGTAGCGATGGCCCTCGCGCCAAGAACTTCAATATGCGCTGGGTCGCCGCGATGGTTGCCGATGTGCACCGCATTCTTTGTCGCGGCGGGCTGTTTACCTACCCCTGGGATTCACGTAAGCCTGAGCAGGCCGGCAAGCTGCGCCTGATGTACGAGGCCAACCCAATGGGAATGCTGGTGGAGCAGGCGGGTGGCGAAGTGTGGACTGACTGCGAACGCATCTTGGATATTCAGCCTAGCCATATTCACCAGCGAGTGTCGGTGATTCTGGGGTCGGCTGACGAAGTCTTATGCTGTCTGGACTACCATAAGAAAGCGTAATCCCTGGCAGCTGCTGGTCACGCAGGCACAAAACGCCCTGCGTCAATTGTCACGCGACGACCGCAGTATTCGCTGCTCATCATCTCCGCCATCACCGCGGCATCATCATTGAAGGCAACTGTGCGCTTGCCGTTGTCCAGCCCTACGACCACGACACCACGCAGTGGATTGTCGCCATGGAACAGCACCGTACAACCAAGCACCTTACCCTCTCCGAGCTCGGCAGCAACGAGTTCGATAGGCGGCGCTTCGCTTTTCGCTTGCTCGGTCACGTCGGCAAACCCGAAGCCGGAGGGGTTCGGGTTGGTCGACCAAACGCCAAAGCCCTGCTTGGTCAACATGCCGCTCACAGAGGTAACCAAACCTTTTTGGCCTGGGGATTCACGCAGCAATTCTGCCATTCGACAAGTAGATTGCAGCACAAAATTATTCAGAGGACCGCCGCCAAAGGTCATACCGCCGGTAACCGTCAACTGCCTGCCCAGATCAATACCCAACTCGCGGGCATAGATTTGTACCGCTGAGGGGAAACAGCTATACATCTCCAGCAAATCCAGATCTTCAACCGCGAGTCCGGCCAGCTCCAAGGCCTTTTTGCCGGCCAGCCTCGCACCCGCGGAACCTGCCAAATCGACACGCTGCGAGGTGTTAACCATGTAGTTCGATTCTGTACTGGCTAGCGGGAATACCCACTTTTCACGGGGGATGCCCAAGGCCTCGGCCTTTTCCGCCGAGCAAAATAGCAAGGCACCGGCCTGGTCTACATTCCACTGGCTGTTATGGTGTTTAGTGTAGGGAAACGCGAGCATTCGATTCTTGGCCGAGGCATTACGGATATTCTCTGCAGCAACACCTTCTCGATTCCAGGCATGGGGGTTGCCTTTGGCCACCTCGCTGAAGGCCGCGTAAAGCGCAGCCACACGATCGCGATGCGTCTCGACATCCTCACCCAACGCGCAGCGCAAGGCGCTTTCCATGAGCGCGTAGAAGCCCACAGGCATACCCAAGCCAGCGGCAGACTCCACCTCCGACCAAATCTCTTGTTGAGGCTCAAGTAATATATCCGGAGCGTCGGTTTGCACGGTCTCAGAAACCGTCACGCCTTGTATTTCAGACTGCAACTGACGATATTTCGCCTCAGCACCAACAACCAGAGCGGCTTCAATGCGACCTTCCTGAATCTCGCGACAGGCATCCGCAAACAGGCTTTGCTGCAAAATTCCAATCTCAGCCAATACCGTAGTGGCTGTAGCTCCCACCGCATTCGCCACCAGGCGCGCGGGGTCGCTGTAGCCCCAAATCCCCTTGGGCACAGAAATGCGCTGCACGCTGGACAATAATTCCGCACTACCGCAGTCATCCGCCGCTGCTTGTGCGGCGCGTATCATGAGGGAAATGGCCTCATCAGCCTTGGCTGGATCAGCTTCGCGCTGCATTATCGTACCGATACCCACGAGTACCGGCGTGTTAGGTGTAACTAGATTGGCCGCGCGTTGATCTGTCATCCAAATCTCCTGATCAAGGGTGTGAAAGGCTTGATGAAGGTGTTCAGTCAGCCCGAACCAGCAAGGATACCAGCTCAACCTTATCGGCCTGTGAACCCCATACCGCGACACCGACAGGGCCGTCGAACCGCGACATGCCCTGAGGCAATTCCATCATCGCCGATTTAACCGTGTCGACGAGTACGCTCAGCTTGGGCAGACGCTTTACGTCGGCCGCAGCAATACCAAGCTCTTGCAATCGCTGCGCGTCAACCGCCAGCAACTCTACTCTATCGAGCTCTGCCGCCAGCACTTCGTCAATCGCCAATAGGCTGGTTTTATCAGTGACCGCAGCGTTTGCCATACGGACTTTTAAACGCTGCCAGCTGATGCCATCTGCAGTGCTGCCACCCAGTGCGAGCAATTGACTATAGAGCGCAAGCATTGGGGTGAACATCGGCGACATATCGGGATCTGTGCTTGCCAGTGTTATTCCAAGCAGCGGATCGCTCGACACCCGTGTGACCCTTGCGGGAAGGCCTGCACCATAGCTCGTTTCGAAGAAGTCGGCTCGCTCAAAACCCACAACCATGCCCGCAAGCCCCGTATCCGGAGCAGCAAGCGAAGGCGCAGAGACTTCAATAGCCGGCTGAGATATTACGATAGGAGAGCTTGCCAGCAATATTGCTGACACCAGTGCCGCAACTCCCGCCGGCACAAGACGGAACTTATGCATTACCCGATTCCATTACACTACCGGCCCGGCACTAATTGTCAGGCCAAATATGACTTTTTTGTTATCGTGATCTTGCCACGGCTATGAGGGCTCATAGTCAAGCGTGGCCTGACTATGAGCCGCCGAAAGTTTACCGGCTCAGGCGAGTTAAAACCATAGGTAAATCGTCAACGGGTTTTGGCAGGGGAACGGTTTGCATTTTTGTACTGAAATTCGCCGGCAGCTCAAAATCGTAGCGCGTTAAAAACTGGTGCAGGAAGTTTTTAGTCTGCATAAGCGCAAAGTGCATGCCTATACATTTGTGAGCACCACCGCCGAAACCGACAAAATTAAAGGAGTGACGCTTGTGCTCATTGCGCGGCTCCAGCCAGCGGTCCGGATCAAATTTCTCGGGCTCATCCCAGTATTCTTCCATTCGGTGCAAATATTGCGGGGCAACAAAAAGAATGGTGTTCGCGGGAATATGGTAACCACCGATCTCGCAATCGCGGATCGTGCGGCGCTGCATCATCATCACCGAGGGGTGCAGACGCAGGGCTTCTTTAACAGCAGCATCTGCCAGTGGCATGCGCTCCAGATCTTCATACTCGAGATATTCTTTACCCAGACCTTCGGCTTCTTCACGCAAGCGCTGGCGCCACTCGGGGTTTTGTCCCAGGTGAAACAGCAGATGGCTCAGTGCACTCGTGGTGGTATCGTGGGCGGCAAACAGCAAAAAGCTCATATGCCCAATGATATCCTGGTCGCTAAAGTACTCGCCGTCTTCGGTTTTTTCCTTGGCGAAATAGCTAAAGGTATCGATGCCATCAGTCGCGCGGCGCTCCTGAATCAGCTCGCCGAAAAATTTGTGTAGTTGGCGCTCGGCCTTTTTACCCTTGTAATGCAGGGTACCCGGAATTTCTTTGGTAATGAGCCCCATCAGGCCATTGGCAATATCCAGGAAAGCCTGATTAAGGTGCTCCGCGCGCTCATCATCCTTGTCCAAACCGACAAAAATAGTGGCGGCAACGTCTAGCAAGGTCTGCTTAATGGCCGGGAAAAAATGGAAATTTTCTTGCCCGTCCCAGCTTTCCACAGCCTCCTTGATCATTGGCGCCATGGTTGCGATGTAGCCTTTCATGGCGTCGTTTTTAAAGGCTGTCTGCATCATGCGACGCTGAAAACGGTGCTCGTCGTGATCGCGCAACAACAAGGCGCCGCCATAATACCGACCCAGCGAACCCGCATAGCCCATCTCGGCAGAAAAGTTCTTATCCCGATCCATATAAACTAGCTGGTAAAGGTCGGGGCCATTTAGCAGCACCCCTTTGTAGCCGGCGAGTCCAAACTTTGAAACAGCGCCGTATTTTTTGTACTGCTTGTCGATGGTGCCGTACAAATCTTTTACGAGGCTCAGGGTCTGACCGATGATAGGAAGGCCAAAGGAACCCGGAATATGATCAAGTTTGTGGTTGTCTTTTGCCAATTTGTAACTGGCTACGGCTTCGCTCATGAGTTTCTTCCCGCCACGGCTGTGCCGCGGTCATCGACGTTTATTTTGAACAGATGATATGTAACTCCCCTAAACATATCAAGCGTTCGATATAAAAACCAGAAGAATTTGGTTATACTGTCACACTTGTACAAAAAACAAGCTGATTTTTAGACAGGGGAATCCATTGCGCAAGGTCGATCATGACAGCCGTCGGGAGGAAGTTGCTTCAGTAGCCTCCAGACTTATTGCTGACAAGGGTTTGGAAGCGCTTACTACCAGAGCGCTGGCGAAAGAGCTGGGTTGCTCTATTGGCGTGCTTTCCCACTACTTCAACAGCAAGGAAGAAATCGTGCTTGCCGCCTTCCAATGGGCTGATCAAAGCATCGATCAACGCATGCAAGCTGCAATAATCGATCAGGATATCTCGCTGGATTACTTTATTCCGATGATTCAGGCCGGCTTGCCGCTGGACGAAGCCTCCGACCGGGAGTGGCGGGTGCGCTTTAATCTATACAATTATTGCTTAACCCGGCGTGGCGCAGGCCTCAGCGCCCAGATCGAAAAAACAAACCATTTTCGCGACTTGATGGCAGGACTGATCTCAGCCTTACAAGAAAAAGGGGAAGTTCGCCAGGACATCAACCCCGAACTGATAACAAAAATGGCCTTCGATATGGTTATGGGCGCAGCACAAAACCTCCTCATGGTGCCGATGCAGGAGCGCCGCGAGCACGCCCGCTACCTGTTTGATATCGTCGAGCAGCTGCGTCCCAAAAGTAGCGCCAACGCCGCAGAGCTAAAAGTGCTGGAACCGAGCCCTTAAGCCAGGCTAATCGCTGCCAGTGAAAAAGGCCCAGATCAGGTCGGCGGTATCAACATCCCGATTATCACCCCCCATCAATTTACCAAAGCGAGTGTTGCGGCTCGGGAAGGTGTGCCCTCCTCCCACCAGCGTGTACAAGGCAACCCGCTTCTCACGCCCCTGCCACTGCCTCACACTGATCCAGCTATCGTCCTCACGCTCACTGTCCGGTAGGCGACTTTCCTGCGGCTCGCCGCCATACCCGGCCAGGGCGGAGAAGTACTGTGCAGTTGCCAAAGCCGACTGCACGACCCCGCGACTCTCATCCCCGAAGATCCTGACCAGCCCGCCCTCGTAATGGTTGATGGGATCATTGGTACCGGCAATAAAAGCAATATCAACCGGCTGTCCTGAAGGCACGCAATCCAGAAAATCCGACTCCGGCAGATTGGCCGCCGCGGGTGCGACGCCGGCAATCAGGTCTGGTGCCTCCAAGGCTAAGCGCAGGGCCATGTGCCCGCCGTTGGAAAGTCCCGTGGCGTAAACGCGTCCGGGATCTGCCGAGTATTCCGCCAAAAACCGCGCAACAAGCTGACGGATAAATCCTACGTCATCAATATCAAGCGTGTTCGCCGAGTAACTCGCCCGCCCCCGGCAGTCATTCCAGTGATTTTCATACCCGTCCGGGTACACCACCAATAGGCCCTGCTCATCGGCCAGTCGGTCAAACTGGAGAGCGCTCTTCTCCCGAATAGCGTCGCCCGATGAGGTAGAACCGTGAAATACGAAGAGCACTGCGGGCGGCGAAGAAAGGCCCGCTGGCCTGTAAACCTGGTAGGTACGCTCGCGCCCTTCATGCGTGAGCGTAAAACCTTGCACTTCTCCAGTCAGCTCGGGGACTTCGATGATGCGCGGAGTGATCGCTCGCAGGGCATACAGTGCTGCCGCCCCAATCACAATCACGACCACCAAGACAATCAAGCCAACTTTTTTCATGCAAGGACGCCCTTCGTAAAATCGAAAATACAGCTAGGCGACTAGCGCGATTTGGCGATGACCTCATCGGCAAACCAACGCATGCCGCCGATTTTTTCGTCAACGGATTGCGTGTCGGGTTCGCTCTTGTAAACATCACGAAATGCTACCAGCACTTCCTGGATGCCAATATCTTCCAGGCGCTTGATGCCATCGGGGCTATACGCGTCGGCCGTCATGGCGTGAAATTCAAAGGGCAAATGATCGCGACCGAACTCTTTGCGGAACTCATTAATCTGATCAACCATCCCCTTAATAGAAGCTGCATCACCACCGGCAGCAATCCAGCCATCACCCAACCGAGCAGCGCGGCGCAGTGCGGGCTTGGAATGACCACCAACCAAAATAGGCGGCTTTTCTGTGGGTACCGGACACAGCTTGATCTCCGGCATATTGAATATTTCGCCCTGATAGCCAAAATATTCGCCCGTCATCAAACCGTTAATGATCTCGATAATTTCGTCCAGACGCTTGCCGCGTTTTTCCCAAGGCGTATTTGTCACTTCAAAATCTTCACCCCAGGGGCTGATACCTACGCCGTAGCCGAAGCGGTTACCGCTCAGCACTGCAAGGCTTGACACCATTTTTGCCAGTATCGCCGGCTCGTGAACGGCCGTTTTATGAACCGAGGTGGTAAAGCGCAGCGTCGGACTCACCGCTGCAAGATGCGCCATCAGTATAAAAGGCTCAATAAAGGGTACGCCGTCCAGAAAGTCGCGACTTCCGTCCGCGTTATAGGGGTACTTCGAACTGGCTTCTTTCGGATAGCAAATACTGTCGGGGAATGTGACCGTGGTAAATCCTAATTCCTCTGCTGCCTTCGTGAGTGGTATGTACTGCTCGGGTGGACACATGCTGTGGTGATACGCGAATTTCATTTGATACTCTCCTGTCGATGCTGCGATAGCTGTTGTATTTACGGAATTCCAGCCTGTTTGGATATGCTTTTATTCTATTGTCCTAACGCGCCCCGCAATGAAGCGCGCCAGTAAAATGGGTGCGCCCCTGTCATTCTGCATTCATGGTGACCATGACCTTGCCCGCCTCATCAGCTCGCCTGGCCATCGCCAGAGCCTGGCTGAATTGCGCCAGCGGAAATCGATGCGTGATCATAGCCCCGGCATCCAAGCCCGCTTCGAGCATGGCAATAACATCGCCAAACTCTTTGGGGTATGACATGGACCCACGAATCGTAAGCTCCTTTGCCATTATATGGAACACAGGAATCGCCGCCTCGTCCTTATGCATGGCAACCACAACAATACGCGCACCAAACTTGCAATTTTCAACGATGCCCCGAAACACCGAAGAAACCCCGGCCGCATCAATAAATACATCGCTGCCAGCCACCGGCATGCCATGCACAGTGTCGTGCCCGTGAGCGGCTTTTATCTGAGCCCAAACATCGGCCTTTGTTGCCGCTATCGTTGTACTCGCACCCAGCTGTCGGGCAAGTGCCAGTCGTTTCTCGGACACATCCACAACGGTAATATTATCCACCCCCCGAAAACGAAGAACGGCGACCGTGCCCAGCCCGATCGGGCCGGCGCCAAAAACCACAATTTTATCTGAGACGCGAACTTCAGCCTGATTAACTGCATGGGTCGCAACACTTAAGGGCTCAACCAGGGCACCCTGCTCGTCAGACAAGCTGTCTGGCAAAGGCAGCAGCACGCCGGGTTCACTCGCATTCCTAACCAGCAGTCGCTGGGTAAAACCGCCCTCGCTACCGCCATTGCCAAGATTGTTGGCCGCAACCGGATTGACCACGACACGCGCGCCTTCGGCGAGATGACTGACATTGCCGCCAAGCGCAACAATTCGCCCTGACAACTCATGACCCAGGGGCATGGGTTGTCCCTGCGCTCCCAACAGCCCCCCCATCGCGATATAAGCCAGATCACTGCCGCATATGCCGCAAGCAGCGACTTCAAGCACGGCATCATCCTCTCCGGGGACCGGGCAGGCTATTTCAGCGAGCCTCACGTCATCAACTCCGTGCACAAAGACCTGTGTCACTGTTTGCATCGTCAGCAGCTCCTCATTTATATCGGCAGATATTGCCATGCCCGCACCTAAACCGACGAATTTGGCAATCGGCTATTGAGCAAAATTGCTGCCAGTGATATTAATACAATTACATTAAAACAGACAGCATCCGCCTCCCGGCAGGTTTAGCAGTGCAGACTGCTATGGTTTTTGAGCGTCTCCAACCACCCAAAGCAGGACTAATTATGACAGCCACGCCCAGTTTTAATTTTGAGAAAGCCTGCGTATTGGTGACCGGCGGCAGCAACGGCATCGGAGAAGGAATCGCCAGGGCCTTCCTAAATGCTGGAGCAAGCGTTCATATCACTGGCCGTGCGGCCAACGCTTCGGATTACGACAAAGACTTTTCGGGGTTCACCTACCATCAACTCGACGTCTCCGATAACGCCACCATTGATGCACTCGCGAGCGCAATACCGACTCTGGACATACTAATCAACAACGCCGGCGCCTCCCTCCCGGGCGGACGAAGTGAGTACGAACCCGATGTCTTCGAAGAAGCCGTTCGTATCAATCTCACCTCAAGCTATCGTCTGGCCCATGCCTTTTTGCCGCAACTTACTGCCAGTGCGTTTCCCGGGGGCGCCAGCATTATCGGTCTGGCTTCCATGAGCTCGCTCTTTGGCATCGAAATCGTGCCGGGCTACGGCAGCGCGAAAACCGGCCTTGTAGGCATGACAAAAGCCCTGGCGGTGGCCTGGGCAAAGCACGGCATACGCGTCAATGCGATTGCTGCGGGCTTAATTGAATCAAACATGACCGCCGCCATGATGACCATCGACGAAATGACTGCACCCATGCTTGCGCGCACGCCCTTGCAGCGTTTCGGCGTACCGCAAGATATTGCCGGCCCCGTGCTCTTTCTCTGCTCACCGGCGGCCTCTTACATCACCGGCCAAACATTGCCAGTGGACGGCGGCTTTTCAGTGCAGGGATAATGGCGAGCTGTTCTCACAAGACAACGCTTGGAAAAAACTCGGGAGCCAACTCATTAGCGACACGCCAGACAACCGCAGCCAACGCACGCGACAAGCCCTGATTGCAGCCGCCGAGCAATTGTTTGCGCGTCACGGCATTGAAGGTGTCTCACTCAATACCATCACGCGCGCCGCAAGACAAAGCAACCGCAACGCCGTCCAATATCATTTTGGCGGCAAAACCGGCTTGGTACAGGCGATTTTCGACAAACACGCCCCCGGAGTCGCCCGGCGCCGCGCCGCGTTGATCGACGAAATGGCGAACCGAGACGCGCCGACCGAGCGGGTTGTCGCTACTGCGATGGTACAACCCTTAATAGAGAAACTTGAGGATCCCGATGGCGGCGAAGCCTATATTCATATCAGCGCAGAATTGATCACCGCCAATACCCTCGGTTACCAGACGCCGGAAAAACACCACCTGCAACTCGTGCGCGAAAGCAAGATTGCCGGCTTCACAGCCCAGCAACTCGGCCATTTACCTCAAGCAATTATTGAACAACGTATTTTGTTAATGAATATCCTTGCATACCACGGCGTATCCGATCACGCGCGAGTGCGCGGCATGGAGCAGTATCGCGGCATGTCCACCCACACCGAGTTTATGGCCAGCAACCTCATCGACAGCATAATGGCATTATTATCCGCAGCGCCCTCGGAACAAACCCACTCTTTGCTTTCAACATTGCCGCGCTAAGATTTCTATGCGCAAGGGCAGCCATCCAAAGCTACTCCACGCTATACTAGAGTCATGCGAATTACTTTTTTGGGAACCAGCGCCGGGGTGCCCACCCGCCAGCGAAATGTCACAGCACTTGCCTTGTCGATAGAAGATCAGCGGGACTGGTATCTTGTTGATTGCGGCGAAGGCACACAACACCAACTGCTGCGCAGCCGTCACAGCCTGGCGCGATTGCGTGCCATATTTATCAGCCATGTGCACGGCGATCACTGCTACGGCTTACCCGGCATTATCGCCAGCGCCAACATGAGCGGACGTAAAACGCCGCTCACCATCTGCGCTCCCGACGGCATAGAGCAATATGTCGAGGCCGTTCGAAAGTACACCGATCTCCACACCCTTCGCTATCCCTTGCATTTCGTTCGTAGCGATCAAGCAGACTTTAGCTACGAAGACGAGCTCCTTAAAGTGAGCTCACACTCGCTGTCGCACCGAGTCCCTAGCTTTGCCTACCGCTTTGAAGAGATACCGGAACACGCACTGTTAACCGACAAACTTGAAGCTCTGGTAATACCGAAAGGCCCGCTTTGGGGGAAACTGCAACACGGCGAAACAGTCACTCTGGCCGACGGCCGAACAATCCGCCCCGATGATGTCAGGCAGCCTGCCTGGAAAGCGCGCTGTGTAATCATTGGAGGTGATAACGACAAACCCGAACTGCTGGAAAAAGCACTGAAAAACGTCGATCTACTCGTTCATGAGACCACCTTTACCGAAGATATACTTCAGCAGATTGGCCCGAAATATATGCACAGCACCGCAGCCATGGTCGCCAAATCCGCCGAACGTGCAGGTGCGCCCTACCTCGCACTTACTCACTTTAGCCAGCGCTATCGCGACTGTGGCAGGGAAGACAAAAGGCAGGTCGAAGAATTGCGCGCAGAGGCCGCTCGGCACTACAGCGGTTCAATAATTTTAGCCCGAGACTTCGACAGTTATGAAATTGACCGCAATGGTCGCCTAAATACAATAATACAAACTGAAAATTCAGGAATTAAGAAAGGAGTTCTGCCGTAAACAGATGGAGACCTTGCGCCTGCAGAAGCACAATCGCGGCGCGGGTTGAACGACTATTATGCCCACCATCAATTTTACTTGTGAAGCGCTTTCGTCACAAAGTCCGAAAATAGTTTATAACCGGTTAATACCTATCCCTCCTGCGAACAATCTGTGCTAGAACAATAAAACAGCACGGAAAAGCCATCTTTGTGAAACCTTGCTGTGCTTTGCGACTCTATACAATCAGGACCGCAATTCGTACACGCTTTTTCGTGCATTGAGCTATCAGCTTTGCCTGACGGTATTAGCATGGAGGTAACTATGACTAGCAGCTCCGAGCACAAGCAATTTATCGAATCATTAGAGTCCTTCACTCACCAGCACCGCGCCCGTCAGTGGGAAGGTAATTTCGCCGACTATCTGGAACAGATCGTGCAACCCCAGGCAACACTTGCAACCCGCAACAGTCACCAATACTGCTGGGACATGCTGCGCTGGATGCAAGCCAACGAGGGAAGCGGCGACGGCAAGTTGAAGCTGTTTTCACGTGAGCTTTACGGAATCGAACCAGCCCTGGAAAGAATCGTCGATTATTTCAAAGCCGCGGCTGCCGGCTCAGAAGTAGGGCGCCGCCTGCTCCTCTTGCTCGGACCTCCCTCTGGCGGTAAATCCAGCCTCGTTATTTTGATGAAACGGGGAATGGAAGAATACAGCCACACCGACGAAGGTGCCCTCTACGCCCTCAAAGGCTCACCCCTGCACGAAAACCCTTTGTGCCTTGTACCACACACACTACGGGCTGAATTTCGTGATACTTATGGCGTAGACATTCAGGGCGACCTCTCTCCTTACTGCCAACAAATTCTTGAGCAGGAATATGAAGGAGATTTTATGCGCTACCCGGTAGAACGCATCTTTTTGTCTGAAGCCAAGCGTGTCGGCGTGGGTACCTACGCACCCCACGATCCGACCACTGCCGATATCGCAGACCTCATTGGTTCTGTGGACCTGGCCAAAGTATCGGAATTCGGTGACGAAGGTGACCCCCGAGCCTGGTCCTGGTCCGGCGCCGTCTATTCCGCCAGTCGCGGATTACTGGAAATGATCGAAATCCTGAAAGTAAAGCGGGAATTTCTCTATTTGCTATTGACCCTAACCCAGGAAAAAAATGTAAAAGTTTCGCGCTTCCCGCTTATTCATGTCGATGAGACCATTCTCGCACACACGAATTTGGCAGAATTCCGCAAATTCTTACAGGAAAAAGAAAACGAAGCACTGCTTGATCGTATGGTTATCGTTCAGGTGCCCTACACCATGAACTATCAGGACGAATCCAGAATCTATCGCAAACTGATCGCCCAGGCCCCTACATTTAGCGATGTACATCTGGATCCGCACACACTCAAACTGGCCGCTTTGTTTGCGGTACTTTCACGTATCAAAGCATCCGAACGTGATGATCTGGACTTGTCGAAAAAAGTGAAGCTCTACGCCGGCGAGGACGTCGAAGGCTTTTCCCGCAATGAGATAGATAAAATTCGCGCCGAATACCCCGACGAAGGTCTCGACGGTGTCTCACCGCGCTTTGTCGTCAACGCCCTTTCCAATGCGATATCCCGCTCTGACGCTAAAAGCCTGACCAGCATGGAAGTTCTGGTCACGCTAAAAGACGCTATTGAAAGCGACGCGCGCATGGAAGCGAAACGAAAACGTGAATGGGTAGATTTTCTCGTGACCGCGAGAAAAGACTTTTACAACCACTGGGTCAAGGAAGATGTGCACAAGGCCTTGTTTGTCTCCTTTGAGGAAGAAAGCGAAAGCCTGCTGGAAAAATATCTGGACGAAGTCGAGGCCGCTCTCGACAAGCGCGAAGTCAAAGACCCGATTACGAACGAAACACGCGATCCGGACGAACGGTTTTTGCGCGCTGTTGAAGAAAAAATAAACGTATCTGACGCAGGCAAGCACACCTTCCGACAGGAAGTCGTGCGCAAGGCTATGGTGGCCTACAAGAATGGTGAGAAGTTTACGCTGGATTCCCACGCTCGCCTGAAAGAAGCGATGGAAAAATATCTGTTTGAAGAGCGCCGCGATGTGCTGCGATTAGTGAGTTCAATATCGCGTCCGGACGAAGAGGCCCAGGAAAAAATCGCTGCCGTCGAAGAGCGATTGATTCGCGACTACGGCTACGACCATCACAGCGCGCGTGAAGCACTGAACTACGTGACAACACTGCTATCGCAGGAATAATCCGGCGCTGGCAAAACGCCCGCAGTGTGGGCGAGGAGGAGGCATGTTTCTGCAGGACGGCAATCAGGGAAACAGCCATAAGCATTGGTACGAATTATTTTCCCGCGGCACCCGCGACTGGCTGCGACACAACGAAAAGGTGCGTGAGGCGGTGCGCGATCACCTGCCGGAGGTCATCGCCAAATCCGATGTGTTGACGCGCTCGGACAATCGAACCGTTCAGGTACCCGTTAAATTTCTGGAGCACTATCGCTTTACACTTCGAAACCGCGACGAGCAAAGTGGTGCCGGTCAAGGTCAGGCCAAATCTGGTGATACGCTGAGACCTGCGCAACCCGGAGCCGGAGGCAATCAGCAGGGTGGCGGCGAAGGCGAGGGAGAATTCAGTTTTGTTCTCGAATTCAAGATCGACGACATACTCGACTGGTTATGGGAAGAATTGCAATTGCCCAACCTACAGCCCAAGGAAGGTTCAAATATCGACGTCGACGAATACGTACGTGAAGGCTGGGACAAGCGCGGCGCTAGGTCACGACTCGACCGACGCCGCACCATGAAGGAGGCCATCAAGCGCCGCAAAGCGGTTCCTGACACCCAGGTGCCAATAAGTAACGATGACCTTCGGTTCCGGCAACTGGCTCGCAGGCGCCAGCCCAGTACAAATGCCGTCGTATTTTTCCTGCTCGATGTGTCATCGAGTATGGACGAACATTGTCGAAAGCTTGCGAAGAGTTTTTTCTTTTGGGCCCTTCAAGGCATACGTCGTCAGTTCAGCCATATCGATACGGTCTTTATTGCTCACAGCGTTGATGCCTTCGAATTTGAGGAAGCCGAGTTTTTTCAAGTCAGCGGTCAAGGAGGCACCAAATCATCGACAGCGCTTGAACTTGCGGAACAGATTTTGCAAGAGCGCTTCGATAGCAGCCAATTCAATTCCTATCTGTTTTACGCCACTGACGGCGAAAACTTTACAAATGATCGAGAGCAATCGGCCGCCAGCCTGCAACGCTTGGCACCGCAACTTAACTTTGCAGGTTACGCCGAAGTTTCCCACAGCAACATCCGCGCCCTCAACACCGAAGTCGGCAGACTCTGGCAACAATTGGCTGAAGATCGCCAACGCTGCGGTTCCTATGCACTAAGCAGTGAATCCGATGTCTGGCCCGCCATTAAAACCTTTTTTAGCGCTCAGGCCGAGCAGGTAGAAGAACCATGAAAGCAGCCGCCAATATGCGTAGTGCACTCGCCGACACCATACCGCAATTAGAAGCCTTGGCGATTGAGCAGGGGCTGGATTACTTTCCGGTCGATTTTGAGCTGGTTCCCCCAAGCTTCATGATGGAGGTTGCTGTTTACGGCCTCCCCGTCCGCATGCCTCACTGGTCTTTTGGACTGCGCTGGATCTATCAAATGATTCAGCACCGTATGGGCCACTCACGGATTTTCGAGGTAGTCTTTCCCGGTAACCCGAATCGGGCTTATCTGGTAAACACCAACAGCCTGCATGAAAACACCCTGGTCGTTGCCCACGTGCTTGGTCATGCGGATTTTTCGAAGAACAACATCTGCTTTGCCAAAAGTCAGGAGCAAGTGGGTTATCACATTGTTGAACAAGCCGCCGCCCACGCCCACCGCATTGAAGCAATCATACAAGAGGAAGGTGAGCGGCGCGTGGAACACGTGCTTGACTGCGCGCTCTCGCTCGAACCGCATATCGATACACAACAAGCGCTAAACAGAAAACCCTACCCCGGAAAGCAAAAGGCTTCGGCCCCGGCAAACCCTGAAGGATTTCGCGGGCGCTACGCCGATTTACCCGGCGAAGAGGCGACAGCGTCCCCCGACCCGGTGAAGCTGCGTATACCCCCCAAGCCGGAAAAAGACTTGCTGTGGTTCATCGCAAACTACGGGCCTGAACTGGAAGACTGGGAGCGTGATATTTTTCTAGCCGTTCGCAAGGAAGCCTGGTACTTCCAGCCGGTATTCAACTGTCAAATCATGAACGAGGGCTGGGCAAGCTACTGGCACTCGAGGTTGCTGCGCGAGGCCGACTTTCTCCCCTCGGCAAGCTATGTCGACTGTATGAAAACCCACTCCGACGTTGTTAGCCCCTACGCCGGCGACCGGCAAGTGGCGCTCAAACTTAATCCATACCATGTGGGCTATATGATGTGGGAGTCCATTATCAAAGAGCACGGGCTCGGCAAGGCACGTGAAATCATGACTCAGGAAGACGACTTTGGCTTTATCCGCAACTACCTGAACAGAGAGCTTGCGGACAAGATGAAACTCTTTGTCTACTCGGCAAAACGCAATGGGGAAATCAAAACAGTCGAATCAGATATCGAGGCCTTGCACGAAAATATACTTGCTCCCAAATTTAACTTCGGTGCGCCTCGCGTGGTCGTTGACGAATTGAAACCCGACGGCAGCCTGATTCTGCGACACGAGAGTGTCATCGACGGCCGGGGATTGGAATTGGAACGCTCCAAGCAGGTTCTCAATTATATCGCCGCGATATGGCGCCGCCCGGTCAAACTGCTAACTCAAGACACTCAGGACCGGGATATTTGGCTTGAGCCCGACACAAATGAGACTCACGAGACAGCAAGTTGAGGCCGCAAGGGCCCACGTCATCGCAGCCCTCGTCCATATGTAGCACGCAGAGTCCCGCCTCCCTGTGTAGACTTAGGCAATAATCATTCACAGGACGCCCCATGGAAACCAAGGATAAAATTGCCGCTGTACACCGCTACGTGGAAGCATTCGACAAAGCTGACATCAATATTATTCGCGAACTCTACGCCGCCAACGCCACGGTGGAAGACCCGGTCGGTACCGACATCCACACAGGCATCGAGGCTATCATTGAGTTCTACAGCAAGGCCTTGCAAGCAGGCGCCAAACTGGAGCTATCCGGTGAACCCCGCTGCGCAGGCGACGAAGTGGCCTTTCCCTTCAAGGTTCAGGCACCCGGCATGAGCGTCAATGTGATTGATATTTTCAAGTTCGATGCCGCCGGAAAGGTCGTGTCTATGCGTGCCTTTTGGGGCCCGGAGAATATCCACGCTTAGCACCCGACAAGTGGTCTAGGAGCCAGATTGCCGCTGAAAAACAGGTCTTGAGGTGTTTCCGCCAAAGCGGTGTCGCTTCTTATCGACACGACATTTTTCAAAAAAACGCCCCTTTAGAAGGTCGAACATCACGGTCGCGCCCGTTGAACCTCCAATGCACTGATCAGCAGCGGCAAGCCCAGCGCCAACTGATCTTTTCGAATGACTCTATCCAGATCCGAAGCAGCTTCCAGGCGCCGGCGGTCTGCATTTCGCAGGTAAGCGTGGGTAAGGGCCGTCAGGGCCTCATCCCCTTGCGCTGCATCGGATAACGGTCGCAGTGAGGCGTGCAGGCACACAGCACCGATCACGAGCTGAAGCATGGCAAACAGTGCCTCAAGTGCCTGCTCAGTGTTGAACCCGGCAGCGCAGAGCTTGTTTACAAAGGCATCGATAACGGCGTTGGCCTGCCCCCCGAGGCGCAGCGAGCCAAGCAGCGGCACCCAACTGGTCTCCGCGCACAGCGCGGTATACATGCCGCTTGCGACGTGTCTCACCCAATCCTGCCAAGGCAGATCCTGCGTGGGCAGCACATCGGCGCGCACGATCATTTCTTCCAGCGCTG